>CBFGVH010000081.1:0-13788 GCA_965652415.1 uncultured Gammaproteobacteria bacterium
AGGCGGCGAACAGCACGGTAACGCCGGTTACCTTCCTGACCGCGCTTCGATACTGGCTGAAGCTCGGGTTCATCAGCTTCGGCGGCCCGGCCGGCCAGATCTCGATGATGCATACGGAGCTGGTGGAGCGTCGCCGCTGGATCAGCGAGCACCGGTTCCTTCACGCGCTGAACTACACCATGCTGCTGCCCGGGCCCGAGGCACAGCAGCTGGCGACCTACATCGGCTGGCTCATGCACGGCACCCTGGGCGGCATCCTCGCCGGCGCCCTGTTCGTCCTGCCGTCGCTCGCGATACTGGTCGCCCTGACGTGGGTGTACCTCGTGTTCGGCGATACGCCGGCGGTGGCGGGCATCCTGTACGGGATCAAGCCGGCGGTGACCGCCATCGTGGTGTTCGCCGCCTGGCGCATCGGCACGCGGGCGCTTCGAAACGCCCTCCTGTGGGCGATGGCCGCGGCCGCGTTCGTGGCGATCTTCGCCTTCGACGTGCCGTTTCCGTGGATCGTCCTTGCAGCGGGAACCATCGGCCTCGTCGGCGGCCGCGTGGCGCCGTCGAAGTTTCGCTCCGGCGGCGCGCACGGGACCTCGGGTTCCGCGCACAAACCCGCCTTCATCGACGACGATACGCCCCCTCCCGAATGGGCGAGGTTCAGTTGGCGCACGACCGTCGTCCACATCACCGTGGGACTGGGGCTATGGGCGCTGATCGAGGGGACGCTGACCCTCGTGTTCGGCTGGCAGGGTACGCTGGCGCAGATGGGGTGGTTCTTCACCAAGGCGGCGCTGGTCACCTTCGGCGGCGCCTACGCCGTGCTGCCCTACGTCTACCAGGGCGGCGTCGAGCACTACGGCTGGCTCAGCGGCACGCAGATGATCGACGGCCTGGCGCTGGGGGAAACCACGCCGGGGCCGTTGATCATGGTGGTCGCCTTCGTCGGCTTCGTAGGCGGCTGGACCACGCAAGTCTTCGGCGCGGACAGCCTAGTGCTCGCCGGCGCCGCCGGTGCGCTGGTGGCGACGGTATTCACGTTCCTGCCGTCGTTCCTGTTCATCCTGGTCGGCGCCCCGGCCGTGGAAGCCACACGGCACGACATCAAGTTCACCGCGCCCCTCACCGGAATCACCGCGGCCGTAGTCGGCGTGATACTCAATCTCGCGGTCTTCTTCGCCTGGCACGTGCTATGGCCGAACGCCACCGAAGAAGATCCTTTCTCGGGTGCGTTCGAGTGGTTTTCCATGATACTGACCATTGCCGCCTTCGTCGCACTTTGGCGCTACAAGGCGGGCATCATTCCCGTCATCGGCGCCTGCGCCGCCGCGGGCCTCGCGTATTCACTGATGCCCTGAGGACTCGCCATGAACCGCACCATCACCCCGTCGGAGTTGCAATTGCTCCTGTCTGAAGGCACTCCGGTTACATTGCTCGACGTTCGCCGCACCGCGGCCCGGTCCGAGAACCCGGTGGCCATTCCCGGAGCGACATGGTACGACCCCGAGACCATGGAGCGGTGGATCGACCGTATCGATACCGCCCGGGAGATCGTGCTCTACTGCGTACACGGCGAATCGATCAGCAACGCCGTCGTCGATGCGCTGCACGACAGGGGCATCGATGCGCGATTCATCGAAGGCGGACTCGATGCGTGGCAGGCGGCCGGCGGCGCGGTCGAAAGTACCAGGGTCGAGTCCTGACCGCTGCGATCCTGCCGCGCCTTCAACGCCCCGCATCCGCTCGACATCCTCGGCATTCGAAACGGCGTTGCGCCTTCAATGGCCACTGCGACTGGGAATCAGCGGTTCTTTTGCCGCGCCCGTCGGGCCGCCTTCCGCTTTTCCTTCTTCGCCCCATTCGATTTCGACCGTGCCGGTCGCGGCGTGTCGGTAACGGGCAGGTTGACCGACGGTGGCAACGGCATCTCCTGGCTGGCCTCGAGCCATGCCTCGAGCCCTTCCGGCGTGCTGGTGTCGAAACCGGCCTCCCGGCCCGCCATCAACAGCGACTTGGCCATGCCAAACCGTGAACCGTCGGCGAGCGCCGACTCGAGCCGGGCGACCGCATCGCCGCCCAGAATGCGCAGGCACGCGTCCGCCGCGGCGAAATCGTACACGCGCTTCAAAAACGTATAGAAGGCGCGATACTGCTCGATGTAAGGGCGCGCTTGTGACGGGTCGACGCTGACCTTGCGGGGAATGATCTCGAACACGATATCGCGAAGCTGCGCCGGACGAAGCGTGGCGATGGTCTCGCCGAAGTACACCACGGAAAGCTCCATCAGGAGGCGGCACTCGTAACCGTCGTCGACTGCCGTCGCCTCCGGGGAGGCGGTGAATCGGCTCAATAACTCGTCTTCCAGGATCTCGAGTTCATCCGTGTCGATCTCGCCGCGGCGACGCCCGAGTTCGCGCATGCGCACGAGCACGTTGTCGGAAGCATCGGACAGGTGCGCGAACCCGTCTACCGGCGTACCAAGAACGACCTCGACCTGGCCCCCCGAGGTCGTGACCGGAAACGTTCGCGAGTAAGCCTCACCGCCATTGAATGCCCTGCGAAGCGCTTTCGTGTCGCGCAACGCCTCGGCCATTGCCAATGCAATAGCCTCCGCTATCGCGACTTCCCTCGCGGTCGCGGGCCGGGTGAGCAGGTCCTCGTCGACGACGTACAGCAACGGATAGGCGTTCGGGCCGGCCAGTTCCCACTTATGGCGGCCGATCTCCTTGATCAATTCGGCCGGTAGCTCCTTGGCGCCCTCGAAGCTTACGACGAAATGCCGTGGCGGCCGCAGTGCCAATCCTGACGGATCGTCGGCGGCGTCGACGTAGACCCAAAAATCCGCGAGGGAACTGAACAGTACAACACCGAAATTCTCCCCGAGCTGTCCGATGACAGACGCGACGGCGTCGCGCAGACCGAGTTGCTCGATCGTGATCGAGAACAGCGTCTCGTCGTCGGGGACCACCTTCCACGGCGCCGCCCGGTACAACGCGGCCGTCGCCCTGAACAGCGAGGCGACGGCGTTCGCGGACACCCCGGGTCCCAGGTAGGACTGGTCGGATTCGGGTGCCGGACCGATATCCCGGCGCATGACCTCCAGCAACTCGTCGAGTTCGGGCGTCGGAGCGCAGACGACATCGATTCCGGGGTGCGACGCGCGTATCACTTCGGCGAGGTCCGGCGACGCGACACGCACGGAGTCGGGGGTACGCGGCGGACCCGCCATCGGTTCTTCCATCGCCCTGGTGAGGCTGACCCCGGCCGCCTCCAGCAGCCGTCCGGGCTTGTCCACCACTGAGCCGACGACCAGGCCGTCTGCATCCAGCCACAGCAGCGCCTCCGGTCGGAAGGGCTCGCCTTCGCCGGTAATATAGGCGGGCATCAAGGCGAGGCCGCCGACCCACTCGCCGCCGGCAGATGCGGCGCGCCGGCGTTTCGTCGAACGTGCTGGATTTCGGGCCATGCGATATTGCGGTCCGCGCGGGAACTCGCTGGAGGATGCCGGAGTTGTGTAACGAGAGTGATGCCCGGTACGAAATGCCCGGGCTCACGGTTCTGCGAGTATATTCACGAACCCGGATCGCCCGTCAATGGGCCTGATCCAGAGGGGTCAAGTACACAGGAGTCTACCATCGGGCACCGGCGGATACGCCGTCCCCGAACCGCCCGGCGCCCTTGTCCCGCAGGTTGCACCGGCAGTGATTGCAAAATGCATGCATCCCCGTCACAATACGAGCATGAGCGTTCAGATCACGATTCGCAAAGTACCCGAGAAAGTACGCGACGAACTAGCCGCGAGGGCGGCGCTGGAGCACAAATCAATGCAGGAGTATCTCCTCGGTGAGCTCCAGCGTCTGGCCGAGCGTCCCTCTGTCGATCGCTGGATTGAACAGGTGCGGGAACGGAAGCAGAATTCCGGACGCCGGGTGTCCGCAAGCCGGATACTTCGACACCGGGATGCCGATCGCCGTTGAGCGCGGTTCTCGATGCATCGGTCCTCGTCGCGTCGACAGTCGACTCCGGTCGCAATGGTGTCTGGGCCGAGAGTATCGTCGCGGGAGGCGACCTGTTCGCACCTCATCTCGTACTTGTCGAGGCCACCAACATCCTCCGGCGGCTGGAGCGCGCCCATCAACTGAACGAGACCGAGGCCGCCGCCGCCCGTCTGGACATTGTTCGACTGACTATCGGACTCGTTCCGTTCGAGCCGTTCACCGACAGGGTTTGGGAGTTGCGCAGCAACCTGACTTCCTACGACGCCTGGTACGTCGCCGTCGCCGAAGCGCTTGACTTGCCACTCGCCACGCTTGATATGCGCTTGTCGCGGGCGAGCGGGCCGTCGTGCCGATTCATGCTCCCCGATTGACGCCAGGTCGATTATCCGGCGGCAGCGACTATCCCTTTCGAGAGAGGTTTCGGGAACTCGCTTTCGATCTCCCTGGGCGACGTTCCCGCCTGCGTTTCCGCGCTGCCGTGCGAGATCTCAGCATCTGTCGCCGCATCCGCCGATCGCGCTTCGGCAATTGGCAGGCGGTCCCTGGAGTACCGAATCCGTCCGATCCGCTTGTCTGCCATACGTCGTATCACGTCAACAACCCGCAGCCGGATCCTTAAGTCGCGTCCTTTCAAGTCCGGCCGTCGCCGCATCGGTACCGACCGCGACGAAGCGGTGGTCGAATGTCGCCAGTAGAACGGGCGCACCGGCGCCCGGTATGACTTCGAAGCTGGACATGTTCGACTGGTACTTGAGGAACCTCACGCTGCCTGCCGGCACGTCTATGGTCGTTCGATACTCCTCCCAGGTTCGCATGTTCCAGTACCCCGGAATGATCGATACGTCCTGCAGGCCGGGATCGACCAGGAACCGGTAGGACGCCCCGCTCCTCAGCACGTGGCACCCGGAATCGTTGAGGGCGAACCTCGGATACGCGGCGGCGCCGGCCAGAGCGGACGGCCTGTACACATACAACACGCCCTGGCCGCTATCCGCCGGCGGCTCGACCGCCTCGAATGAAGCACCCGTGGCCGCACAGCCTCCAATCACGGACAATGCCGCAAGCGACAAAGACAATCGGGCGACGTATGACGAAAACGGCCGCGTGAGGCAGGTTCGTTCCGTGACTCGACTCGATGTACGGTCGGAGGCGGCGTTGAGTGGCACGAGGTCCCTTCGTGCTCGGGTCATGGGCGTAGTCCTTTACGGTTTCGGCGCGATGAGCCTATTGGGTGCGGTTGATGTTGTCAAATCATGGGCCAATCAAGGGTGTCTAAGAATCACAATCCGCTTCTGCGAGCCCGGGGCGAGGCCGATGTCCATCTTCCCGGTGCCGATGCGGTAGAGCTCCTCGCGGCTGAAGTTGCCGTTGATATGCGACAGCTCGGCCTGGATCAGCAGGTTGGCGCTTCGCTCGGCCGCCCTCTGGTCCGCCTTCGCCTGCGACAGCGACCTGCTGACCTTGGCCGGCACCGGCGCGTTGAACGCGTCGCGCGGGACACTCGGAGCGCAATGAGACATTAGACCAACCCTCGAGATCAATGCAGCACGGGCCTCCTTACTGTCCGCTGAATCTCCGAGCGCAGCTGCGCATCAGCCGGACATCCCACAGGTCTTCTTCGGGTCGGCAAGGTGCTCGTCGAACCCCCAACCGATCACCTTTCGACTCGCACGATCGACATCGAAGTAGTAGTGGCAGAAGTAGTCGAATCGTGGCCGCCTGAAATGATATCGGTCTATCAACTCGTCGATCCGCTCGATGTTGGTGAGATGTTCAAAGTTCGCCGGTCGGTAGGCCGGGTACTCCTGGTCATTGAAGAAGTCTATTGTCCGGTTCATCTTGACATAGGTGTCCATCCCTCGCCGGAACTGTTCGTGGGCGCTGTAGAATGCCAGACAGCCCCACAACAGCAGCGTGCAGACTGCGGTGAGAACGATCATCCGAGATTTCATGTGCTCGTCTCCTGTCAGTTTCGATGTCGGGTTTCGTCAACCGTCAGATAGATCCCCATTGGCACACCGGACATCATCCCTGCACCGACAATGCCGACCGAGGGAATCATGGCTGGAACGTTTCCGACAGTGCGCAGCCAGGATTCCTGCTCACCTGCAATCCTGTCCATGGCGAGCTGCATCCAGTCGTGGATCTTCGAGATGGCCTGCATGAACCACCATGTGCCAACGGTCACGCTTGCAGGTCCACCCTGGAGCCAGTAGTTCTCGCAGGTGAAGGATACCGACCCACAATTGGCATCGGGATTGAGTGGTGCATTGATGCCCCACGTATTTCCGTCCCGGGGCACCTCAATTGGGCCTGTCATCTTTTCCACGTAGTTGCCGCTCGGCTCGATTGTCGAGTCCTCCATCGTGACACCCATGTCATACTTCAACAGCTTGTTGTACCCATATCGCGCCATGCTGGTAACGAACGCGATCCGGGCGCCTTTGCTGTAGCTGCCGCCGTTCCAGTCCGATATCGCTCCACCGGCGACGGTGTTGGCCGCCACGCGCCCCATGTTCCAGGTGTCACCATAATAGCCGCCGATCCCTCCGAGCACCGCGCCTCCCGCGGCACCCTTGAGTGCCGCCTTGACATCACCTTCCGTTGCGATGAACGTGCCGACGAAACCCGCCGCCGCGCCGCCCGCCACGCCGCCTATCGTGCCCGCCGCACCGGAGATGACGGCGCTGCTCGAAGCGCTGGCAGCCGACGTGGCGGCGGCCGATGCGGCACCGTACGTTACGACCGCCGCCGCGATCGCAACGATCGGCACCAGGTACTTCTTGTACCACTTCTTCGATTTCTTGATCTCCCGCGCCATCTCCCCCCACTGCCAGGCCTGGTGGATGACGGCGTTGATTCGCTTCTGCGAGCCCGGAGCCAGACCGATGTCCATCCTCCCGGTGCCAATGCGGTAGAGCTCCTCGCGGCTGAAGTTGCCGTTGATGTGCGGCAGTTCGGCCTGGATCAGCAGGTTGGCGCTTCTCTCGGCCGCCCTCTGGCGCGCCTTCGCCTGCGATAGCGACCAGCTGACGTTGGCCGGCGACGGCGCGTTGAACTCCTCGCTCGCGATGTACCGCCAGGTCTCGTAGCCCGACAGGTGCCGCGGGATCTTCGGGTTCCAGCTGAAGAACCCGCTCGGGTCGGTGCCGTTGACGGGCGAGTTGGCGAGATAGCTGTAGCGGTTGTAGCTCTGGCTCGACAGGGGGCTCTGGATGTACGGGTCGGCCGACAGGAAGCGACCGATGCCGGGGTCGTACACCCGTCCGCCCATGTGGATGAGCCCAAGGCTCGCGAGCTCGCGGTGGCCGGTGAAGCCCCGGCTGGTGATGCGCACGAGGTTGGCGGCCTCGCCCGTGGTGCCGTCGTAGACGGCGATGCGCCGCTCGCCGAAGGGGTCGAAGCGAAAGCGCTCGACGAGATGGCCGTGGGCGTCGCTCATCGCCACCACCGAGCCGAGCCGGTCGCTGTGCAGATAGTGGGTGTCGGGGGCGGCGCCGGCAGCGTTCTCAATCACGGCGATCACCGCGCCGGCGTAGATGACGTTGAAGCGCGAGACCTCGCCTTCGGCGCTGACGATGTGCTCGTAGCGCGCGCCGATGTAGTAGGTGGTGCGCTCGGCGCCGCCGGCGTCGTCCACCTGCTTGACGAGCTGGCGCTCGGGGCCGTAGGTGAACTCGCTCGAGGCACCCGCGGCGCTGATCCGCGCGGGCTTGTCGAAGGCGGTCCAGGTGAGGGTGCGCCCGCCGCCGGCGGTGAGGTTGCCATTGGCGTCGTAGGCGTAGGGGCTGTGGGCGCCACCGACGTGGTCGATCCGGGTCACGGCATGGGGGCCGGCGGGCAGGCCTTCGGCACCGGGGCCGCCGTACGTGTACTGGCCCACGTCCGAGCGCCCGACGAAGTTGCCCAGGGCGTCGTAGTCGTAGCTGACGGTGTCGACGCTGGCAAGGGTGTAGAGCTCGGCCCCGGATCCGCTCACCTGGCTTCGGGTGATGCGGCCGAGGACGTCGTACTGGTAGCTCTCCGACAGCTCGACCGCGTGGTCGTGGCGGGCGTCGAGACGGCCGAGAATGTCGTAGGTGTAGGTCTCGTGCATGATCTCCCCGTTGTCGCCGACCTTCACCTGGTGGCTCGCGGCGTTCTCCGCCATCTGCGCCCGCAATGCGTGCTCGTCGGCCAGCGCGGCGTTCTCCGCAGCCTGATCGTCGTAGTACCCGGCGACGTCCCCGAGGCGGTTCGCCATGGCGGCGTACAGACCCTCCCAGTAACCCGGCTCGGCCATGGCGAGGTACAGGCCCGCCTGGGTGCCGTGCTGGACCACCAGGGCGGCGAAGGGATTGTCGGCGGGTACGGTGCCCTCCTCGCCCGGATCGCCCTCGCCCTCCAGGACGTCGAGCTCGGCCAGGATGGCGGCGCCGCGCCTCTTGTAGGCGGCAGCCAGCCGCCGGTCCTGCTCGGCGCGCGCGCTCATCGCCGCAGTGCGGCCGAAGTAAGCGGCGGCGTCGGTGAGCCTGCCGGCGGCGAGGCCGTGAGCGGCCAGCGATTCATTGAGCGTCCCGGCGACGTTGCCGAGCAGGCCGGTAACGTCGGAGCGCTGCTCGAACAGCGCGCCTTGCCGCTCAAGCACGGCGGCGTCGAAGGTCAGGCTCCTGCGCTCCAGCGGCGTGGCGGACGGCGCCCCGCTGTCGAGCGCGGAGATGGCCTGGGCCGCCCAAGCTTCCTGCCGCAGCTGGCTGAGCTCGGCGAGATGCTGACTGTGGGCGGCCAAGTCCCCGAACCCTTCCAGCTCGGCTGTCGGGCGATCGGTCAGCTGGCCGGAAGCCGTCATGAGATCGTTGAATGCGACGGCGAGCGAGGCGTAAAGATCCCGGATGGCTCGGTGATGCAGTGTCAGCAGGTGATGGTACTTCGCCTCCAGCGCCCGTCCCTGGCCGGGAATGCCGACCTGGTCGGCATATTCGAGGACCAGCACACCGGCGCCGTCGACGGTCTGCTGGTAGATGGCTCCCAGTCCGTTGTTCAGCTGGGCGCGGGTACCGTGGATGGCCGCGTCGATATCGTGCTGGATCGCCTCGGCGTCGGCGATGGTGGCATAGGCGCTGCGCCCGGCTGCGCGGTGACTCTCCGCCTGCTCCCGAGCTAGGACGGCCTTGTGCCCGGACGCCCCCTGATCGGCCAGCCAGTTGGCCGCCAGGTTATCGTAGCCGACGATCGCCTGGCCGTAATCGGCGATCAGACCGTCCAACCGGTCCAGGTAGGCCTGCATCTCGTCGGCGGCCAGCGGCGCGGCGACGGCGGGATCGCCGGTGGCGCGGATGCTAGAGATCATCCCGGTATCGGAGAAGTGACTAATCTCGGTGACTACGCCGTTACCCTGGGAGAAGCGCTCGATGCTGCCGCGGGCGTTGATGCGTTCGGCCTCCCAGTGCAACGTGGAGGCGCCGTTGTAGTCGGCAAGCAGCGCCTCGGCCTTGTCGGCGGCCTGGGTCACGGCGGCCTCGGCCTCGGTGAACTGCCGGGCGATGTCATCGAGGGCCTCGATATGCACCTTCGCCTGGCCATACAAGTCGTTCGCCGCCCGCTCGGCGCTGTTGGCGGCGTTGATCGCTGTTTCGGCATTACCGAAATACTCGACGGCCCGGCTCTCGTAGTCCCGGGCGCGCTGGTCGTAGGCGTCGCGGTGCTGGGCGTACTTGACCGCCAGGGCATGGGCGTTCTGCCCGTTGATCTGCTGCTTCGTCGCCTCCACGCAGTGAAACTCGATCTGGGCGGAGCTCAGACCCGGGTCCTCACATCGCTCCATATGGTTGGCATAGGAGTGTGCGTAGACCTTCGACTGGTGGTCGTACTTTTCGAACATTTGCTGAAAGTGGACGGCGCTGCTGAAATCCGCACGCGCCTGGTTGAGCGACGCATTGGCCTTCTCGATCCACTGGTTCGCCTCGTCCGACTGTCGCTTCGCCTCGTCCCAGTGCGGCTTCGCCGCCGCGATCAGTCCGTCCGCGTTGGCGTGATGGTCCTGCCACAGGGGCTCGAGCTGGTCGTACAGGTCGTTGAGGTCGTCCTCGAGCTGCGACAGGAGCGCGACC
Source organism: uncultured Gammaproteobacteria bacterium (assembly GCA_965652415.1). Taxonomy (GTDB): domain Bacteria; phylum Pseudomonadota; class Gammaproteobacteria; order Arenicellales; family CAJQKF01; genus BQJD01. Next base: position 10,079 of record CBFGVH010000081.1, read on the forward strand.
TGGGCCTGGTAGTCCTGAAGTTCGACCAGTCCATCGCTCCTGATGTCGAGCGGGTGGCCGTAGAGATCGTAACGGTGCCGCACCACGAGGCCGGACGGATGGATGACGTGATCGATGCGGGGGGAAATCCCCTGGTAGCGGTACTCGGTGGTGAAGCTGCGACCGTCGATCACCACGATCTCGCCGGTCGCACGGCCGAGGTCGTCCCAGGCATGGCTGCGCGAGTACCCGGAATCCTGCACGACGGTGTCAAGTCGGCCGATGCCGTTCGCGGCGGTATCGTAGGTCCACGTCGTCTCCCCGTTCGCGTCCACGCGCGAGGTCATCCTGCCAAGGGCGTCGTATTCCATGATCGTCGACTCCCCCTTCGCGTCCGTCTGCCGTACCAGTTCGCCGAAGGCGTTGTATTCGTACGTGAAATCGCCCTTGTCCGGGTCGGAGATGGCGATCTTGCGCCCGAAGATGTCGTAGGTGACAGTGATCTGGTTGCCGTGAGGGTCGGTGGTACGGACGAGGCGGCCGGCGGCGTCGTACTCGTAGCGCATCTCGCCGCCCGCTGCATCCACGACTCGGACCGGCCTCGCTCCCGCATCGAGGACCGCGACCGTTTCGTGTCCAAGGGCGTTGCGGGTGCGTCGGGTTCTTCCCTCGTAAAACGTCCGCGTGAGCGCGCCGTTGGGCGCCGTCTGACTGATCGGCCGGTCGAGCGCGTCGTACTCGATGGTGGTCCATTGGGGCGCAGCGCCGGCAAAATACTCCGTGGAGATCCGGGATCTCTGGCCCCTGGCGTTGTATTCGATATCGCGGTACACGATGGGGTTCTCGCCTCCCTCGCTGGCGAACCCGCGCGTCTGCCGCCGCACCTCGCGGCCGGCCAGGTCGAAGTAAACGGTTTCGGGCGCATCGCCCTCGCTGGTGAAGGCGCTGGCAAAGTACACGGCATGCGGAGGACAACTCGTCGTCTGGCTGCACCAGTGACGCAGCGTGGCCCGCACGCCCGTCGTTTCGGCGCCCTCGTGATCCACGTGACGGCGCTTTTCGGCAAGCGGATGACCCAGGGAGTCGTAGACTTTCTCCACGACGATCCCGTTCGGGTCCGTGACGGAGAGCACGGCTCCGGTGGCGGGATCGCTGGTCTGCGTGGTGACGTGGCCGGCCGCGTTGGTGACACTCACCGGGAACCGGCCGTCATCGCCGAACGTTACCGAACCGGTGCGCGGAGCGAGACCGGCGGCGCTCGCGGTGGTGCTCATGCGATTGCCGAAGCCGTCGTAGGTATAGCTCGTCGTCACCGCCTTCGGATGACCGGGTTCGCGGGTACTGGACGTCAACATCCCGTCAACGTTGAAGGAGAACTCCTCGGTCCGGGTCAACGTCGGCTGGTTCGGGGCGGAAACCGTGGTGATATTGCGCACCAACTTGGACAGGATCCAGCGGGCGGTATCGTGTTCGAACGTGTTCTCCATCACCTTGGTGTACACCCCGGTTTCGTCTTCCGTCCGAGATGTGATTTTCAGCGGAGCGCCGAACGCGTCCGGTTCGGTGGTGCTGGAGATGGTCGAAACGTGGCTGCCATCGAGCTCCCTGCGGGTGATCACCTGGTCCGCGGAATATGGAAAAACGGTGCGACCACCCGCGAGTTGCAGGCTGTCGAGTTGATGTGTCTCCTCGACTATTGCCGTGGAACCGATGCGTGTTGTCTTGCGCAGCAGCGAGCCGACGTGAGGCCAATGTTGCGCGAATTCGGACAGCACTTCGCTTCCTGTTAACGGATCGCGTACCGACATCCATCCAAACCCGAGGTTGCGCCCCTCGGCAACGTCGACCCGGAGATCGCCGTATCGATACTCGCTCCGGTTGAAGCCGCCCATGCCGTTGGAAGTCTCTACTGCCCCTACGAGATACATCGGCCCGTCCACGCCGAGTACCGGGAACGACCCACGTGAGTCGGGCGGCGAGTAGACGTCCGTCTCGTCGCTGTGGTGGTACTCGATTCGCTGTTCGAAGCCGAGACCGTTGATGATGTGATCGATCACCTCGCCGCTCGCGCGCCCCGACTGTCCTGTCGAGTTCAGGTAGGCAGTCCTTGCAGTACCGGAAACCGCCCGTACGAGATCGGCGCTATTGTCGCCGTTGACATCCATCAGGATTGCCGAGGTGACACTATCGCCGTCGGCACGGTGCGTGAACAACTCCAGTGGCAGAGCATACTGGTTGTCCATCACCCACCCGTCGCCATCGCGCCGCCAGGCACGCTGTTCACTCCCGCCGCTGGCACCACGGTAGCTGGCCACAAAATCCGGATGCCCATCTCCGTCGAGGTCGATCACCGCACCGAGAGGCTGCGCCCGTCCGTCACCCGTGGTTCTGTGCAACAACGCGGGCAGAGTGAACGACGGCTCGCTCACCCAGCCGGTGCCGGTATTCAGCCAGGCGGCGTTCTCGGTCCCGCTGGCCAGCGAGCTGTGAGCCTTGACGAGGTCCAGCAGTCCGTCGCCGTTGACGTCTACCAGGTCCGCCAGCGGCTCGCCTTCGGGCCGCAGCTCGTGACTGGCCAGTGCCGCCGGAAGCACCAGCGAGCCGCTGGCGATGAACTTGTCACCCGTGCGGATCCAGGTGTTTCGACGCTCCGTTCCGTCGGGGAGAACGACCGCTTGCACCACATCCGCCAGGCCGTCGTCGTTGATGTCGACCAGGCGCCCCGTGGCGATGCCGTCCTGCGACAGGGCGTAATCGTTGAACACGACCGGAAACTCGAGACTGTCCGTCGGCGCCCAGCCCAACCCCGTGTTGAGCCACGCCTGTTCCTCCACGATGCCGGAGGGCAGGCGCACGGACACGAAGATGTCGACGAACGGGTCGTCGTCGAGTGCGGCGAACTGCAGGCGGCGGACGCCCCCGGCATGCGCGGCGACGTCGACCAGCACATCCGGGAGCTGCCACGCGGGTGCCGCCTGGAATCCCGTGCCGGTATTGAGCCAGACGCCGCCGTGATCGACACCCGCGGGATCGCGCCACGCGAAGACCCAGTCAGGCAGGCCGTCGCCGTCGATATCGATGAGCTCGGCCACGGCCGAGCCGCCGCTGCCGACCGTGTAGTCGAACAGAGGGGCGGGAGGTTCGTATGCCGCGCTGTACTGCCACCCGGTCGGGGTCTGCATCCACGCCCCGCGATGAAACGTACCGTCGTCGTCGATGAACGCGGTGATCCAGTCGGTCCGGCCGTCGCCGTTGACGTCGGCCAGCGCGCCGCGCCGTCGCCCGGTTTCGTCCACGAGATCATCCGGAGGACCAGCCGTCGCGGTCCAGCCGTAGGCGGAGCCGCTCCATCCGAATGTCGTCGGGTTGTAGCATGTCGTTCCGTCACCGGCACATTCCTGGATGGCAGCGAGCCGCGAATTTCCGGACAGTGGGGAGGTTTCGTAGTGCAGCGTGTAGCGCCGGGCCACCTGTCCGTCGGCCTCGGTACGAATGGCTGCAAGCCTCCTGGTCTGCGCCAGCTTCATTCCGCGCCTGTAGCCCGCGGACATGTCAGGCCGCGCCTCGTAGCTGAAGACGACCGCGAGGTGGTGCTCGACATTCTGACCGGCGTTGCCGCCATAATCGATGCGGTCGAGATGACGCTCGATCACGTCGCCATCCGCGAAGTCGACGTAGCGATAAACGATCTCGTTGCCGTGTACGTCGATGGTTCTCGTCAGCAGCCACTG
>CBFGVH010000082.1:0-13619 GCA_965652415.1 uncultured Gammaproteobacteria bacterium
GCCGTGCGGGGCGGCTCCCTTGCCCGCCGCCCCCCCCCGGCGTCCCCCCCTTGGGGGCGCCGCCCGAAGGGAGTGCGCCTGAGCCGCCACTGCGGCGTTGCGCTCCTTGTAAAGGGCTCGGCCATTCACTGCGGAGCGCGCCTTGCATTGGCGGCTCAGGCGCACTCTGAATGGGTCAAGATTGGTGACGGGGTACACGAGGCTCACCGCGGCCGGATCAGTTCGACCAGGCGCGCCCGGCCGCCGGCGTCGAAGCCGCTCGCCGCCGGCTCGATGATCGCCACGTTGGCGGTGGTGAACACCTTGCCCTTGCGGGTGCGCTGAACGTCGGGCCCGCAAAGAAACAGCAGCAGGTCCTCGAGTCCCGGATTGTGGCCGACCAGCATGACGCTCTCGCGATCGTCGTTGGCGCGCGCGATCTCCGTCAACCGATCGGCACTGGCGAGGTACAGCGACTCGTCGAACCTGAGGCGGTCCAGGCGCCACCCGGTATTGAGGAACAGGCGGTCGACGGTCTGGCGCGAGCGCAGCGCGGGCGAGGCGATGACCAGCTCCGGCGGCTTCAGCCGCGTCTTCAGGAGCGCGCCCATGTCGGCGGCGGCACGGCGGCCGCGCTTGTTCAGGGGGCGGTCGAAGTCGCTGTCCGCGCCGCTTTGCCAGTCCGACTTGGCATGGCGCATTAGAATGAGTCGTTTCACCACTGACGCTTTTTCAAAAACCTCGACGCTGGCGAATTCATGTTACAGAACGCCCCCGCAAGCGACAAGTGCCGCGCGGCGGCAGCCGGGATTGATCTATAATGGACGGCGGTTTTCCGAGCGGAGGCAGAACATGTCGGTTGCGCCCGGCGCGCGCAAGGTGTCCGTCACCACCTTGATGAAGATGAAGCACGACGGGAAGAAGTTTTCCTGTCTGACCGCCTACGACTACTGCAGCGCCTACAGCGTGAGCGCCGCCGGCGTCGACGTCATCCTGGTGGGCGACTCCCTTGGCATGGTCATCCAGGGGCACGACAGCTCCCTGCCCGTGACCATCGAGGACATGGCCTACCACGTGCGCTGCGCGAGGCGCGGCAACCAGGGCTCGCTGCTGATGGCGGACCTGCCGTTCATGAGCTACTACTCTGAGCAGAAGACGCTGGAGAGCGCCGCCATCCTGATGCGCGACGGCGCCCAGATGGTCAAGCTCGAAGGCGGAGCCTGGCTGGCCGAGTCCACGCGCCTTCTGACCGAGCGCGGCATCCCGGTGTGCGCCCACATGGGCCTGACGCCGCAGTCCATCAACCACCTCGGCGGCTACCGGGTGCAGGGCCGCGACCCGAGCCGGGCCCAGGAGATCGTCGACGAGGCGAGGATCCTCGAACAGGCGGGCGCCGGCGTGCTGCTGCTCGAGTGCGTGCCGGTCGATCTCGGCCGGCGCGTGACCGAGGAGCTGGCCATCCCGGTCATCGGCATCGGCGCCGGCCCGCACACCGACGGGCAGATCATGGTCTGGCACGACCTCCTGGGACTTTATCCCGGCAAGCCGGCCAAGTTCGTGAAGAACTTCCTCGCCGCCACCGGCGGCACCATCGAGGACGCCATTCGCGCCTACGACCGGGACGTCAAGGAAGGTGCCTTCCCGGCGCCGGAGCACTGCTACGACTGACCCGGCGCCGCGCGCCGCCACACCTCTCAACCAGCCTCGACATGATCGATCTGTACACGTGGTCGACCCCCAACGGTCGAAAAATCTCCATCTGCCTCGAGGAACTGGAACTGCCGTACCGCGTCGTGCCGATCGACATCGGCAAGAGCGAGCAGTACGGCGAGGAATTCGCGCGTATCAGTCCCAATCACAAGATACCCGCCATCGTCGACACGGACACCGGGTTCTCGCTGATGGAATCGGGCGCGATCCTCATATACCTGTCGGAGAAGACCGGCGCTCTGACGCCGTCCGATCCCCGGGAGCGCTACACGATGCTGGAATGGCTCATGTGGCAGATGGGCGGGCTCGGCCCCATGCTCGGCCAGGCCCACCACTTTCTCAAGTACCACCCCGGCAAGGATCCTTATGGCGAGGAGCGCTACCACCGCGAGGCCGAGCGGCTCTACGCGGTGCTCGACGCGCGGCTCGCCCGAAGCGAGTTCATCGTGTCCGAGTACTCGATCGCCGACATCGCCTGCTGGCCGTGGATCTCGCGGTTCGAGTGGCACCGGGTGGATCTCGACCGGTACCCGAACGTGCGCCGCTGGTATCTCGACATCGCCGCGCGGCCGGCGGTGCAGGCCGGCTACGACGTGCCGGCCCGCGGATTCTCGATCCCCCTGCCGCCCGGTACCGACTGACCGGCAGCCGTGGGCGCCGCTCAAACGGCGGCGCGAATGGCCTCGAGCACCTTCTCCGGGTGGGTCTCGGCCTTGGGCACGCGCTTCCAATGCTTCGCCACCTTGCCCGCCGGGTCGATCCAGACCGTCGAGCGGATCACGCCGGTGGTCTTCTTGCCGTACATCATCTTCTCGCCGTAGGCGCCGTACTTCTCCATGACCTTGCGGTCGGTGTCGCTCAGCAGGGTGAACGGCAGCTTGTACTTGCCGATGAACCTGCCGTGGCTGGCGCCGTCGTCCGGGGAAACCCCGAGCACCGCCACGCCGAGCTTCTCGTACTCCTTCCACAGGTCCCTGAATCCGCAGGCCTCCTTGGTGCAGCCGGGGGTGTCGTCCTTCGGATAGAAGTACACGACCACGTGGCGGCCCTTGAAGTCCTTGAGGGCGACCTTGTTGCCGTCCTGGTCGGTGAGGGTGAACTGCGGCGCGCTCTTGCCTTCTTCGATCGCCATGTCGGCGTGTCTCCGGTTCGGGTTGGTCGAGGCCGGCGTGTTGCCGGCGGCAAGGCCCGTAATGTGGAGACGATGGCCGGCGGCGTCAATCGGGTCCTATCTCACCACCAGCACCGAGCGGCGGCTGTGACGCACCACGCGCGCGGCGTTGGGGCCTAGCAGGTAGTCGGACAGCTCAGGGCGATGCGACGCCATGATGATGAGGTCCGCCTCGACCTTGTCGGAAGCCTTGATGACCTCCTCGTAGATGGTGCCGTGGGCGACGATGCGGCGGACGGCGACATCCTCGGGGACGTGCTCCTTCGTGAAGGCCTTGAGCTGCGCCTTGACCGAAGCCTTCAGCTCTTCCTCGTAGTCGTTGGGAAAGAACTGGCGCACCATGCCGAATTCCGGGACCACGGAGATGATGTTGAGACGGGCGCCGAAAGTGCGCGCGTAGGTGATGGCGGTGGCCAGCGCCTTGCGCCACGAGTTCTCGTCGTCGAGATCGATCGCCAGCAGTATGGATTGGTACATGCGCCCCCCTTCAGGCTGCGGCCTCGGCGGCGCCGCGCGGCTCGCGCCGGATGCGCGAGAGTTGCGAGGCCACCACGATGCCGATCAGCAGGAACCCGAGCAGGTACACCCAGCGCTTGGACGGCGCGCCCACCTGCTCCACCTGCATGCCGGTCACGTAGTCCTGGAAGGTCTGCATGCCGGCGGCGGCGGCCGGTCCGCCGAAGCGGACCATGGCCGCGTAACGCTCGGGATCGCTCGCGTCCTGCTCGAGCACCAGCCCCCAGCGGTCCTCGACCGACTCACCCGGCGGCGGTGCTTCGATGCGGTACATGCGGTAGCGCTCGCCGTAAGGGGTGTTCTGGGTGACCTGGAATCTCACGATGCGGCCCTCGGGAATGTCCACCTCGCCGGCGATGAACCGGTCGACGTCGGTCGGCTTCCACTCGGGATAGAACTGGTCCATGACCAGCGACGGCCTGAACATGACGATGCAGATCGCCGCCAGCAGGACGCCCTCGTACCACTTCACGCGGGTCAGGAAGTAGCCCTGGGTGAGACAGCTGAACGCGAGAATGGCGAGCAGCGATACGAACAGCACCATCAGTCCCACCGACCAGCTCTCGACGTCGATGAGCAGGAGCTCCGTATTGAAGATGAACACCATCGGCAGCACGGCGGTGCGGATGTCGTAGGCGAACGACTGCACACCGGTGCGCAGCGGGTCTGCGCGGGAGATGGCCGATGCGGCGAACGCGGCCAGGCACACGGGCGGCGTCGAGTCGGCCATCAACCCGTAGTAGAACACGAACATGTGCACCGCGATCAGTGGCATGGCATAACCGGCGGCGGTCCCGACTTCGACCAGTACCGGCGCGAGGATGCCGGCGACCACGATGTAGTTGGCGGTGGTGGGCAGGCCCATGCCCAGCACCAGCGCCAGCACCGCGGTCATGAGCAGGAGGATGACGATGTTGCTGCCGGCGATGCCCTGCACAAGGCTGCCGAGGTTGTTGCTGAGACCGGACGCCGCGACGGCGCCGACGATGATGCCCGCCGTGGCGATGGCGATGCCGATGCCCACCATGTTGCGGGCGCCGGCGACGAGGCCTGCGACGATGGTGAGGACCGACGCCTTGAACTCGGCGGCGACCGTAGCCTTGTCCTCGGAGCGGTAGCGCTGCAGGTAGCGCAGGGCGGTGAGAACGAAGCCGGCCAGCAGGCTCCATCCCACCGCGCCGGCGATGTTCATGTTACGCGTGCCGTCGGCGCCGACGAACACGTCGGCCTTGATCATCAGCACCAGCACCACGAAAAGGACCAGCGGCGCGAGGTAGGTGAGCAGTCGGTCGCGCAGGCGCAATCCTTCGACGAACGCGTGCTCGGTCATGATGGTGAGCAGCATCCACATGATGCACCAGAACACCGCGCTGCCCGCGGTCATGCGCTCGATGATGAGCAGGTACACGAGGATGAAGATCGGCACGATGAAGTGCACGCCGCCGAGGAACGTGCGCCGAAGGTGCGGGATGTCCGAGCGCGGCATGCCCTTCAGACCCAGCTTGAGCGCCTCGAGGTGGGAGATGTAGAACAGCGCGATGTAGCTCAGCACCGCCGGGATCACCGCGGCGGTGATGATGTCGAAATACGACACGCCGATGAACTCGGCCATGACGAAGGCCGCCGCCCCCATCACCGGCGGCATGATCTGCCCGTTGGTGGAGGCGGCCACCTCGATGGCGCCGGCCTTGACCGCGGGAAAGCCGGTCCGCTTCATCACCGGGATGGTGAAGGTGCCGGTGGTGACGACGTTGGCGATGGACGAACCGGAGATCGCTCCCGTCATGCCCGACGCCAGGATCGCCGCCTTGGCCGGGCCGCCCCGGTAGCGCCCCACCATGGCGAATGCGAGGTCGAGGAAGTAGCGGCCCGCGCCCGCCTTGTCGAGCAGCGCCCCGAACAGCACGAACAGGAACACGAAGCTGACGGCAACGTCGATGGGTATGCCGAATATCGCCTCCTTCTCGTACCACATGTAGTTGACCAGCGATACGAGCGAGCGTCCCTTGTGGGTGATCTCGATGAGGGGATCGGACGTGGTCAGCGCATGCAGGACGGTGACGCCGCCGAGCGAGAACAGAATCGCCGCGCCCACCATGCTGCGCTTGACGAGCAGGTTGATGCCGAGCGCGATGAAAATGCCGCCGACGAAGTACAGCACGAGACTCAGGTCCTGCCCGTAGCTCGTGAACACGAGGAAGGTGAGGGCGACGATGATCAGCGGAATGCCGATGCTGCGCCGGGTGGCCTCGAGCAGCAGCACGATCCCGGCGATGCCGATGATGAGCTCGTAGGGTATCGAGATGCCGGCGAACTCGACGCTCAGCATGCGGCCGGGCCGCAGCGTCAACTCGGTGTGCATCACCGCCAGGTACAGGGCCGACCCCGCGGCGACCACGGCAAGGATGATGTCGTAGACCGGGATGCGCCTGTCGCCCAGCCGCCGACTCAGCGGGAAGACCAGGAAGCACAGCAGGAAGGCGAAGGCGAGGAATATCGGCCGCTTGATATTGACCAGCTCGTTGGCGAACTGCAGCGGCGAGGCGAGGAAGATCTGGAACAGCGACCAGGCGATGGCGATGACCGCGACGATCCGTGTCAGCAGCGGCCCCATCGAACGACCGGAGTAATCGATGTCTTCGAGCGTCTGTTGCAGGTGGGCCTGATCGATGTCGTCGTCGGGCCCGGGGATGTCCGGCTTGTCTTGTTGTTCGGTCATGACCTTCGCCGCCTGTCCGTGTCGGGAAGCGCGACGTTCGCGCCCCGGCCCGTGCGCGATACCCCTGCCCGGTCGACGACCCGGGCTCGCACGGGCGGTGAATCGACCGGCGGGGGTGTGAGCACCCCCGCCGTGTTCTCAGGTTGCGGGCCTGCCTACAGCCAGCCCTTCTCCTTGTAGTACTTCTCCGCGCCCGGATGCAGGGGGGCCGAGTTGCCGTCGGAGATCATCTCCTCGGGGTCGAGGTTCGCGAATGCCGGGTGCAGCTTGCGGAAGGTGTCGAGGTTTTCGAACACCGCCTTGGTCACCGCGTACACCACGTCCTCCGACACGGCGGCGCTGGTAACGAAGGTCGCCTTGACGCCGAACGTGGTCACGTCCTCGGCGCTGGTCTTGTAGGTGCCGGCGGGAATGGTCGCCCATGCGTAGTAGGGGTGCTCCTCGACCAGCTTCTGCGCCACCGGGTCCTCGCTCAGGTCGACGATGTAGGCGTCGCAGCCGTCGGTGGCCACCGCCACGCCGGAGTTCGGCACGCCGACGGTGTAGCCGAAGGCATCGATCTTGTCGTCGCAAAGGGCGTTGGCCTGCTCGGTGGAAGTCAGCTCGGTCGCCTGGGCGAACTTGCTGGTGTCCCAGCCGTGGCCGTTCATGAGTTCCTCGGTGGTACCGCGCTGGCCGGAGCCGGGATTACCGATGTTGAAGCGCTTGCCCTCGAGATCGTTCCAGGACTGGATGCCCGAATCCTTGCCGGCAATGATCTGGTAGGGCTCGGCATGCACCGAGAACACCGCGCGCAAGTCCTCGAAGCAGGTGACCTTGTCGTCCGCGGAACAGTTGTAGGAATGGTACTGCCAGTCGGACTGGGCGACACCGAAGTCGAGTTCGCCCTGGGCGACCTGGCCGATGTTGTAGGTGGAGCCGCCTGTGGACGGCGCCGAGCAGCGCAGGCCGTGCTTCATGCCGTCCTCACGACCCTCGGCCGCCTCGGCATGCACCATCTGGCATATCGCCTGGCCGGTCACGAAGTACACGCCGGTCGGGCCGCCGGTGCCGATGGCGATGAACCGGGAGTCCTGGGCCTGCACGGTCCCGGCCCCCGCGGCCACGGCTGCAAATGCGGCAATGCTCGCGAGTTTGATCTTGTTCATAAGTTGCAAGTCCTCCGTAAGGATTGGGATGGATTTCGTCGTGATTTCAGACCGCGGGCAGGACGGAACCCGACCCGCACCCATCGGGATTCCCGGGCCGGGCGGTGCCGGACGGGAAACGTTGGTCGATTATAGCCCTATAGATTGCCCTTCGCGAAACCCCGCCAAGCCCTGCGAATGCGACAAATTTGCCATGAAATCAATGCAATTCCCGTTCCGACAATACCGTGCACCGTATCGGGGCCGGTGCTCAGCCACGAACGCTCTCCCCGGTCTTCATCATCGCCGCCACCGCCCGCTCGCCGTCACCGCCCGCATCGAGGGCGGCGACGACGCCGGCGCGGTCGGCGGCGCCGCGGTTCTGGCTGAGTTTGAACTTGGCGTCGAGCCGCTCCACGGGCAGGCGGAAGCCGACGATGGCGTCGAGCATCGCCTCGGGGTAGTCGGGGATCCAGGGGTCGTCGCGATCGCGCTCGAAGAAGTCGGCGAGGTCCTCGACCAGTTCGGCCAGCGCCGCCCGCTCGGTGATCGGCCGGGCGGTGCCGCTCACGTGCACGGCGACGAAGTTCCAGGTGGGCACCATGCGCGCCGAGACGTACCACGTCGGAGACACGTAGGCGTGGGGTCCGGTGAATACCGCCGTCAGGGCGGTCCCGGCGAGAATCCGCTCGGCCAGCGGGTTGGCGCGGGCGACGTGGCCGAGCAGCGCGCCGCCGCCCGGCTCGGCGATCATCGGCACGTGGGCGATCTCGAGCGAGGGATCGCGGCTGACGACGACCGCGAACGGGTAGTCCTCGACAACCGCCATGGCGGCGGCGCGGTCTTCCTGGCGGAACATGTCGGGCAGGTACATGGCGCGTTCCTGGTGTGAACATCGGGCCGGATTCGAAAGGCGAATGCTATCATTGCTCATTATCCGTGACGGCCTTGGCGATGCACCCCTGCACTGCGCTTTTCACCCGGCGCGCGTTCTCGCGCGCAGCGCGAACGTGAGCCGTGACGGCTCCGGGATGAGCCTGCACACCGTCGGCATGCTGGTGTTCGGCGCCTCGCTGCTGCTGGTGGTCGCCTCGGGCCTGTCGTGGTATCACACCGTCAAGCTCGAGCAGCAGCTGCGCGAGGCGGTGAGCGATCGCCTCGCCGCGGAAGGATTCGACGACGTCGAGCTCGCCCTCGACGGCCGCGTTGTCACCCTCACCGGCACCGTCGAGGCCCGGCTCGACCGCCAGCGCATGGTGGAGATCGCGGCGGCGGTAGAGGGCGTCGAGGAGGTCATCGACGAGCGCACGGTGACGGACTATGCCAGCGGCCGCGCGTTCCGCCTGCACAGCTACGCCGGCATCACCACGGTGGAAGGGGAATTGCCCGAGCAGCACGACATCGAACTCGTGCAGGCGGCGATTCGTGCCAGCTTCGGCGTCGATCCGCTCGGCGCCGACCTCGATGTGCACCGCGCAGTGCGGCGCCCGCCGTGGCTCGACGATCTCGAGACCATTCTCGATGCCGTCGGCGTCGTATCGCCGCTGAAGATCGAGGCCAGCGACGACACGCTGGTGGTCTCCGGCGACGTCGCCGACGAGGCCACCCTCGAGCGCGTCGAACGCCGTCTGAAGTCCATCGTCGGCGACGCGCCGCTGGACCTGTTCCTGCGCCTGCCGGGACAGATCCGCGAGCCGGTCCTGCGCATAGAGTACCGGCGCGGCCGCCTGACCGTGGAAGGCACGGTACCGGCCGACGACTTCGCCGACGAACTGGTTGACACGCTCTCGCTGGCGTTCGCCATCGACGATATCGAGAACAACCTCGAAATCGATCCCGACGTGCGCCACAGCAGCTGGCTCGAAGGCGTGCTGCGGGTGGTGTTCCCGCTGGCCATGACCAGCTGGTTCGATCTCGAGGTCAAGCCCGGTGAAGTGGTGGTGCGAGGCAGCGTGCGCGACGAGGCCGAGCGGGAGATTCTCGATTCCCAGATCCGCGAGAACTTCGACTACACGCGACGCGTGGTGAACCTGATCCGCAGCCGCCCGGAGCCGGGATGAGGGGCCGGGTGCCGGCCGGATCGTAATGGGCAAGGGCAAGCTGCTAGAATAGCCGCGACGATCTCACGTTGACCACGACCCCTTGAACCGTCGCGCCGCCTCACACCTCCCGCCGATAACGGGGGCCCCGCTCGCGGTGCCGCGTCACGCGGCGCGGCGGGCGGAGCCGGCCGCAGGTCCCGCGTCGTGAGTTCCCTGCTCACCGAGATTCTCATCAGCCTGGTCGTGATCGCCGTCATCGGCGGCATCATCGGCTGGCTGGTGCGCGGCGCCCAGATGGGTCACCACGACCGCGAGTTGGACGCGGCCCTGCGCGATGCCCGCGCGCGCCTTGCCGAGTCCGAGGAGAAGGTGGCACGGCTGGAAGCGTCGATGAAGCAGCTCAACCAGCTGCGCCGCACCGAGCGCGAAAAGCTCGAGCGGCGCATCGGCGAACTCGAGCCGCTGTTCGACATCGTCGAACGACGCGACGCGAGAATCCGCGAACTGACCGAGGATCTCAATCGCCTCCAGACCGAGCACGAGGAGGAACTCAAGCGCCTGGAGTTCGACCTCGGCACGCGCGCCCTGCTCGGCGACGAGGACGAGTCGGCGGTGGCGCGGCTCAAGGACGAGCTCAGGCTCGCCAACCGGCAGCGCGAAAGCGCCATCAGCCGCTACCAGAACCAGGTGCGGCAGATCGAGGACCTGCAGAACGAGGTGGCCGGCAAGGACCGCCTCGTCGAGGAGCTGAACGAGCGCATCGCGGCCGCCGAGACCGGCAGCGCCAGCGCCCGCGAGGAGCTGGCCGGCGAACTCGAATCCCTGCGCGAGGCCGTGCGCGAGCGCGACGAACGCCTCGCCGAACTCGAGGCCGATAACGCGCGCGAACTCGAGCTTCGCGACAGCCGGATCATCGAGGCCGAGCGCCGGATCGAGGAACTCGACGCGCGCCTTGCCGAGGCCGACAGCGAGCGCCGGGGGCTGGCCGCCGAACTCGAGCGCGCCAACGACGAACAGGCACGGCTCGCCAGCCGCGGCCAGGGCGAGGGGGCGGGTCGGCCGGCGATGATTCGGGCAGTCGCCGGCGATGCTCCGGCGGAGGCGTCCGCGGCCGGCAACAGCCTGCGGATGCTCAAGGGCATCGGGCCCACCACCGAGGAAAAGCTCAGGGCACTGGGTGTGACCACCGTGGAGCAGATCGCCTGCCTCGACGAGACGGCGATCCGGCGCATCTCGGAGTCGATGCCGAACTTCGAGTCCCAGCTCCGGCGCTTCGACTGGATCGGGAACGCGCGCCGACTGACCGGGGCGGACGATCCGGTCGGCGCCCGCCATTCGTCCTGAGGCGGCGAAGCGGCAATCCCCGCCGCCTCCCGCGAATCATCCCCCGCCGCGCGCGGCGCGCTTGCGCTCGTGCTCCTTCAGGTGTCGCTTGCGGATGCGGATGCTCGCCGGGGTGATCTCCACCAGCTCGTCGTCCTCGATGAACTCCAGCGCCTGCTCCAGGGTGAGCACCAGCGGCGGCGTCAGCAGCACGTTGGCGTCCTTGCCGGCGGCGCGGATGTTGGTGAGCTGCTTGGCCTTGAGCGGGTTGACCACGAGGTCGTTGTCGCGCGAGTGCATGCCGACGACCTGGCCTTCGTAGACGTCGTCGCCGGGGGCGACGAGCATGCGCCCGCGTTCCTGCAGGTTGAACAGGGCGTAGGCCAGGGCCTTGCCGGTGGCGTTGGAGATCATGGCGCCGGCGCCGCGCTGCTCGATCACCGCCGGCGACAGCGGCGCGTAGCGGTCGAACACGTGGTACATGAGGCCGCTGCCGGAGGTCATGGTCAAAAAGCGCGTGCGAAAGCCGATCAGCCCCCGCGACGGGCACTTGAACACGAGGCGCACCCGGCCGCGGCCGTCGCTCACCATGTCCTCGAGCGCGGCGCCGCGCGCACCGAGGGCCTCCATCACCGCGCCCTGGCTCGACTGCTCGACGTCGACGGTGAGGTCCTCCCACGGCTCACAGGCGACGCCGTCGATCTCGCGGCGGATCACCGTCGGCCGCGACACCGCGATCTCGTAGCCCTCGCGGCGCATGGTCTCGAGCAGCACCGACAGGTGCAGTTCGCCGCGGCCCGAGACCCGGAAGCGCTCGGCGTCCTCGGTCGGCTCGACGCGCAGGGCGACGTTGGAGATGAGTTCGCGCTCGAGCCGTTCCAGGATCTGTCGCGAGGTGAGGTACTTGCCCTCGCGGCCGGCGAAGGGCGAGTTGTTGACCTGGAACATCATGCTGACCGTGGGCTCGTCCACGGTCAGCGGCGGCAGCGCCTCGGGGCGCGCCGGGTCGCACAGGGTGTCCGAGATGAGCGGCCGCTCGATGCCGGTCACGGCGACGATGTCGCCGGCGCCGGCCTCGGGCACCTCGCGGCGCTCGAGCCCCTGCGGGTGCAGGATCTGCAGGATGCGGCCCGTGCGGCGCGCGCCGTCGCGGCCGACGATGGCGACCTGGGTGTTGGTTCGCACCCGGCCGCGGGCGATGCGGCCGATGGCGATGGCGCCGACGAAACTCGAGTAGTCGAGCGTCGACACCTGCATCTGGAACGGCCCGTCGGGATCGACCGGCGGCGGCGGCACGTGCTCGACGATGGCCCTGAACAGCGGCGTCATGTCGCCGCCGGCGACGTCCGGGGCAAGGCCCGCGTAGCCGTGCACCGCCGAGGCGTAGACCACCGGGAAGTCGAGCTGCTCGTCGCTGGCGCCGAGGCGGTCGAACAGGTCGAAGGTCTGGTCCAGCACCCAGTGGGGGCGGGCGCCGTCGCGGTCGATCTTGTTGATCACCAGGATGGGCCTCAAGCCGTGGGCGAAGGCCTTCTGGGTGACGAAGCGGGTCTGCGGCATGGGGCCGTCGACGGCGTCCACCAGCAGCAGCACCGAGTCGACCATCGACAGCACCCGCTCCACCTCGCCGCCGAAGTCGGCATGGCCCGGCGTGTCGACGATGTTGATGCGATAGCCGTTCCAGGCGAGCGACGTGTTCTTGGACAGGATGGTGATGCCGCGCTCGCGTTCGAGGTCGTTCGCATCCATCACCCGGTTGACCGGGCCGAAGCGCTCGCCCAGGGTGCCGCTTTGCTGCAGCAGGCGGTCGACCAGGGTGGTCTTGCCGTGGTCGACGTGGGCAATGATGGCGATGTTGCGGATGCGCGCGATGTCGTCGTCGGCGCGGCGGACGGTGCTGGCTGCGAGATTCATCGGAATTCACGTGCGCCTTCGGCGCGGGATCGATCGGTCGGGGGGCGGGCGGGGGGCCCCGCCCGTGGCTGAAAGGTCAGTGCTGCGCGCGACTGCGCCGCAGGCGCACCAGCGAGCGCGCGCGGCAGCCGCACAGTGGCCGCTCGGCGGCGGAAGACTCGATGACGAGGGCGAGATCCATGATCAGAAATGGAACAGGGTGCCGACGCCCTGGTCGGTGAAGAGTTCGAGGAGGATGGCGTGCTCGATGCGCCCGTCGATGATCACCGCCGACTTGACCCCGGCGCGCACCGCGTCGAGCGCGCAGTGCACCTTGGGCAGCATGCCGCCGCCGATGACGCCGCGCTGGATCAGGCCCTCGGTCTCGCGCGTACTCAACCCGCTCAAGAGCTCGCCGTTCTCGTCGAGCACGCCGCGGGTGTTGGTCAGCAGGATCAGCTTCTCGGCGCCCAGGGTCGAGGCCAGCTTGCCGGCCACGGTGTCGGCGTTGATGTTGTAGGCGTGGCCGTCGGGACCGACGCCGATGGGCGCGATCACCGGGATGAAGTTGACCTGGTCCAGGGAATGAACGAGCGCCGGGTCGATGGCGTCGATCTCGCCGACGTGGCCGTAGTCGAAATCGTCGCCCGCGCCCTCGCGGGTCAGCTTGCGGGCCCGAATCAGGCTGCCGTCCTTGCCGGTCAGGCCCACCGCCTTGCCGCCGCGGGCGTTGATGGCGGCGACGATCTCCTTGTTGACCAGGCCCCCCAGCACCATCTCGACCACGTCCATGGTCTCGCGGTCGGTAACCCTCAGGCCGTCGACGAACTCGCTCTTCTTGCCGAGCTTCTCGAGCAGGGTGGAGATCTGCGGGCCGCCGCCGTGCACCACGACCGGGTTCATGCCGACCAGCTTCATCAGCACGATGTCGCGGGCGAAGCTCTGCTTGAGCGCCTCGTCCACCATGGCATTGCCGCCGTACTTGATGACGATGGTCTTGCCGTGGAACTTCTGGATGTACGGCAGCGCCTCGGCGAGTACGCCGGCGATCTCGTGGGCGCTCCTTGGGGGCTGGGTCATGGACGGGCGGGCCTGGCCGCGGGTCGGCTCGAAAGGGCGCGAAGTATAACCGATCGGCG
>CBFGVH010000083.1:0-13449 GCA_965652415.1 uncultured Gammaproteobacteria bacterium
GGGCGTCGTGCCCGCCGATGCAATCGCCTGCAGGCAGGCTCCTACGGTGGTTTCGGTTTGCCGCGGGGCCAAGGTAGGGCCGGCCTGCCGACGATTCTTTGTGACGGCGTGCACGCCGATGCAATCGCCTGCAGGCAGGCTCCTACAGTGGTTTCGTTTTGCTGCGGGGTTGGGGCAGGGCACTGTAGGAGCCGGCCTGCCGGCGATTCTTTGTGACGGCGTGCGTGCCGAGGCAATCGCCTGCAGGCAGGCTCCTACAGCGGCTTCGTTTCGCTTCGGAGCGATTGACTCGTGCGCCGAAACTGGTCGGTGGGCCGTGACGGGGAACCGAATCTTCCTGCCACGGTCCACTGACGATACGATGTCGTTTTTCGGGAAACGGACCATGGGACACGCCACGAGGTTGCTCGTCACTTTCGCGCTCCTGGTCTTCGCATCGGCGCCCGCCGTTGCCGACCTCGCCGGCGAGGAAGTGCTCGATGCGCTCCGGGAAGGCGGATTCAACATCTACTTCCGCCACGCCGGGACCGACTGGTCGCAGCGTGACGACATCGCCGAGCTGGACGACACGGCGAGTTGCGACGGGGACCGGGTGCGCCAGTTGTCCGAGGCCGGGCGGGCCGAGTCCGAGGCCGCGGGTCGCGCCATCCGTGCGCTCGGAATCCCCGTGGGCGAGATCCTCTCCAGTCCGTACTGCCGCTGCATGGACACCGCGCGCCTGATGGATCTCGGCGAGGTCACCGCCACCGAGGACCTGATGAACCTGCACGCGGCGCATCTCGTCGGCGGCCGCGACGCAGTGGTGGCGCGTGCCCGGGCGCTGCTGGCAAGTGCGCCTCCTCCCGGTACCAACCGCATCCTCGTCGCCCACGGCAATCTCGCCACGGCGGCGACGCCGGTCTACCCCGGGGAGGCGGAGGGCGTGGTGTTCCGACCCGATGGCCGCGGGGGTTTCGAGTCGGTCGCCCGCCTGACCGTGGAGGCGTGGGCGGCACTGGCCGCGGAGTTCTCCCGGTGACGGGCGCAGGTCCGGCCCGGTCCGATGACGAGGAGCGTCGTGATACCGTTCTGCAAGGTACCTGGATTGTCGGCTGCGGCGATATCGGCCGGCGAATGCTGGCCCGCTACCGTGCGGCGGGGGTGCAATGCGTCGCGGTCACGCGCAGCGCCGCCAGTGCCGAGGCCGCCACGGCGCTCGGCGCCCGCGTGTTCACCCTCGACCTCGATCATCCGGAACGCTGGCCCGACGCCGGGCCCGACGGTGCCGCGGTCGTCTATCTCGCGCCGCCGCCGCGCGAGGGCACGCGCGATCCGCGCATCCGCGCCTTTCTCGATCGGCACGGCGCGAACATTCGTCGTCTCGTGCTGGTCAGCACCACCGGCGTGTACGGCGACTGCGGCGGCGCCTGGATCGACGAGGACACGCCTCCCGCTCCGGCCACCGACCGCGGCCGTCGCCGGCTCGACGCCGAGAACGCGGCCCGCGCCTGGGCGGCGCGCACGGGAGGCGGGCTCGTCATCCTGCGCGTGCCGGGCATCTACTCTGGCGACCGCCTGCCAGTGGACCGGTTGCGCAAGGCACTGCCGGTGGTGCGCGAGAGCGAATCGGCGTTTACCAACCGCGTCCACGCCGAGGACCTGGCGCGCATCTGCATGGCCGTCGTCGAATCACGCGAGCCGTTGCTGGTGCTGAACGCCACCGACGGCCATCCGACCACCATGACCGCGTACTTCAACCGCGTCGCCGACGCCCTCGGCCTGCCGCGCCCGCCCGAGGTCGGCCTCGACGAGGCCCAGGAGGCGTTGTCGCCCGGCATGCTGTCCTACGCCGTGGAATCACGCCGCATCGGCAACCGCCGGCTGCTCGATACGCTCGGCATCGAACTCGAGTACCCCGACCTCGACGCCACCCTGTCAGGACTCGGGCGGATGCGGGACTCGTCGTAGCGGGCAAGGCGCCGCGACGCACCCAGCGTCCCTCGATCTTCATCGACGACCTCGACCGCGATCACGAGCGCTCCGGCGCACCGCGCAAGTCGGTACGCATTACGTGCATCCCGTGGTGCAGCAAGAGCCGCTTGCGTTCCTCATCCCCGCCGAATCGCCTTCAGGCGCAGCCGGAGCTGCTTCTCGGTCTCGATGATGGCGAACAGGGCGACGCCCGCGCCGACGATGATCACGCCGTCGGAGAACGGCACCGCGCGGGTGTCGAACACGTGCTGCAGCGGCGGCAGGTAGGTGATGGCGAACTGCGCGACCGTGACGACGATGACCGTTGTCCACACCACGGGCGTGCCGCGTACGGCCTTCCACGTCACCGAGGTGCCGTGGAAGTTGCGGATGAAGAACAGGTGGAAGATTTCCATGACCACGAGCGTGTTGACGGCCATGGTGCGGGCCAGTTCGACGGGGTAGCCGTTGGAGATGGCGTAGCGGTAGATGCCGAACACGCCGGCCAGGAACAGCACCGACACCAGCACGATGTGCCACACCAGTTCGCCGGTGAGTATGGGTTCGCCGCGCGGCCTCGGCGGGCGCTGCATGGTGCGCTCCTCGGTGGGCTCGAAGGCCAGGGCCAGGCCGAGGGTCACGGCGGTGATCAGGTTGATCCAGAGGATCTGCACCGGGGTGACCGGCAGCGTCATGCCGGCGAGCAGGGCCACGATGATGGTGGTCGCCTCTCCGGCGTTGGTGGGCAGCGTCCAGCTGATGACCTTCTTGATGTTGTCGTACACCGTGCGCCCCTCTCGCACGGCCGCGGCGATGGAGGCGAAGTTGTCGTCGGCCAGCACCAGCTCCGCGGCCTCGCGCGCGGCGGCGCTGCCCTTCTGTCCCATCGCGATGCCGGCGTCGGCGCGCTTCAAGGCCGGCGCGTCGTTGACGCCGTCGCCGGTCATGGCCACGGTCATGCCGTGGGACTGCAGCGCCATCACCAGGCGCAGCTTGTGCTCGGGGCTGGTGCGGGCGAATATGTCGCAGTCGAGCACGGCGTCCTTCAGGGCGTAGTCCTCCATGGCGTCGAGGTCGGCGCCGGTGATCACCCGCTCCGTGTTCTCGAGCCCCACCTGCCGGGCGATGGCCTTCGCCGTCTGGGCGTGATCGCCGGTGATCATCTTCACGCGGATGCCGGCGCTGCGGCATTCGGCAACCGCGTCGATGGCCTCGGGCCTCGGCGGGTCGATCATGCCGACCATGCCGAGAAACACCAGGTTGGATTTCACCTTGTCGGTGGTGAGCACGGTGTCGTCCGGGTCCATGGCGCACACCGCGAAGGCCAGTACGCGCTGCCCGAGGGTCGCGATCTCGTCCGCCTTCGCATGCCAGTACGCGGCGTCGAGACGCACCGCTTCACCGTTCGCGGCCCGCTGGTGGGAACACATCTCGAGGATGCGTTCCGGGGCGCCCTTGACGAACGAGAAGGCGTGGCCCTCGTGGTCGTGATGCAAGGTCGCCATGAATCGATGACGCGAGTCGAACGGTATCGCATCCGTGCGCGACCAGGCCGAGAGTTCCTGGCGAAGATCGACGCCGGTGCGGCCGGCGAAGGCCAGCAGGGCGCCCTCCATCGGATCGCCCTCCACGCTCCACACGCCGTCGCGCTCGGCGAGCGCTGCGTCGTTGCACAGAAGTGCCGCCAGGGCCAGCTCCCCCAGCACGGCCTCGTCCTGTCCGTCCACCGGCTTGCCGTCGACCTGAACGTCGCCGATCGGGGCGTAGCCGACCCCGTCCAGGGTGTAGAAGCGGTCGATTGTCGCCACCGAGGCGACCGCCATCTCGTTGCGGGTCAACGTGCCGGTCTTGTCGGTGCAGACGACCGAGACCGATCCCAGCGTCTCGATGGCCGGAAGCTGGCGCACGATGGCGTTGCGCCGCGCCATGGCCTGCACGCCCACCGCGAGGGTGATGGTCAGCACCGCCGGCAAACCTTCGGGGATTGCCGCCACCGACAGGCCGACCACCACCATGAACATGTCGACGAAGTCGAAGCGGTCGACGAAGTAGCCGAACGCCAGCAGCAGGGCGGCGACGATCAGGATGAATACCGTCAGCCAGCGGGCGAACACGCCCATCTGTTCGACCAGCGGCGTGGTCAGCGTTTCGACCTCGGACAGAAGGCCGCTGATGCGGCCGACCTCGGTGGCGCCGCCGGTGGCGACGACGACGCCCCGGCCCTGGCCGGAGGTGATGATGGTGCCGCTGTAGGCGAGGCAGGAGCGGTCGCCGAGCGCAGAGTCCGGCGCGGCCGGCCGGGTGTCCTTGTCCACCGGCACCGATTCGCCGGTCAGGATGGCCTCCTGCGCCTGCAGGCCGTGGGCCGATACCAGGCGCAGGTCCGCCGGAACCTTGTCGCCGGCTTCGAGCAGGACCACGTCGCCGGGCACCAGCTCGCGGGCCTCCACGGTATGGCGCGAGCCATCGCGCAGTACCGCGGCGCGCGGTGCGAGCATGTCGCGAATCGCCTCCATGGCCTTCTCGGCCTTGCCTTCCTGGATGAAGCCGATGACGGCGTTGACGACCACCACGGCGACGATGACGCCGGTGTCGATCCAGTGATCGAGCGCTGCCGTGATGATGGCCGCAGCGATCAGGACGTAGATCAGGACGTTGTGGAACTGGAGCAGGAACCGCGTGAGCGGACTGCGGCGCGGCGGTTCGGGCAGCACGTTCTCGCCGTGGCGCGCCAGGCGTTCGGCGGCCTCGGCACTGTCGAGGCCGCCGGCGGTGACATCGAGTCGGGCCAGCACATCCTCGGTCGCGAGGACGTGCCAGGCTTCGCGGCGCGTATCGACGTCGCCCATGCCGGCGGGAACCGCCCGTGAGCGGTCAGTATGCCTTGACGGGCGAGACGAATCCGTTCGGCTTCAGCGCCAGCAGCGAGCAGCCGATCCGGCGCAGCAGGTTCTCGGCGGTGTTGCCGATGATGAATCCGGGAATACCGGTGCGTGCCACGGTGCCCATGACGAGGATGTCGACGACGTTGTCGTCGATGAAGGCGGGAATCTCGTCTTCCGCCTTGCCGTGCAGGTGGGCGACGTCGAGCGTGCCGCCAATGCCGGCTTCGGCGACGAGCTTGTCGAGCGCATCGCGGTGATAGAGCCTGAACTCGTCGACGATCTTCGTCAGCTCGTCCCTCGGCACCGGGATCCAGCTGTTGCTCGCAAGGCGCTTCTCGAACTCGTAGTACCAGCAGGAGAGCACGTCGAGGCTGCCGCTGGCGGTGTCGGCGAGCGCGCGGGCGAGCGTGAGCAGGCGCAGCGACAGGTCGCGGCCCTCGGCATCGGCGTCTTCCGGGTCGACGGCCACCGCCACTCGGATGTCGCCGCGCGAATGGACGATCGGCCGCGCCAGCCACACGGCGCAGGGGCACTTGCGCAACAGTTCCATGTCGACGGAACGAAAGCCCCGGCCGCCGTCGCCGTGCTCGGCGTCCTTGACGACGAGGTCGAAGCCGCCGCGCAGCGCCTGGCGCACGATGCGAATGCCGGGGGCGCCGCCGGTTTCCATGCTGAACTCGGTCGGCGCTTCGTCCTCGGCCAGTTGCAACGCCTCGCGCGCCGCATTGACCCTTGAGCGGGCGGCTTCTACCAGGGCGTTGGTATACGTGTCGCGGTACTTGCCAAGCGAATCGGGGATCTCCGGCGTGACGACCATCACGTGCAGCGTGCCGCGGTTGTTGCGTGCGAGGCTCAACGCCTGCTTGAGCGCCGCCGACTCCTGGTCCGGTTCCTGGGTGGCGTAGAGGATCTTGCGGAAGTCGTGCATCGGATGGCTCCCCGGGTTCGCGTGCCGCCGTCGGCCGCGTGATGATTAATTACCCTGTATTTTTTCAGGCAATGCGGCGATTCACAACCGCGGCGCGATTACCATCGGGACACCTCGGCACGATCTGTGGTCGTCAGCGCCTGTCGATCCAGGCGGTGGCCTCGATCTCGACCCGGGCCCGGTCCTCGACCAGGGCCGCCACCTGCACCATGGTCATGGCCGGGTAGTGACGGCCCATGACGTCCCGGTACACCGCGCCGAGTTCGGCGAGCCGCGAGAGGTATTCCTGCTTGTCGACCACGTACCAGGTCAGCCGCACGATGTGTGCCGGGGTCGCGCCGGCCTCGGCGACCACCGCCACCACGTTCCTGAGCGCCTGTGCCGACTGCTGGACGAAGTCGTCGCTTTCGAACTGCTGGTTCGCGTTCCAGCCGATCTGGCCGCCGGTGTAAATGGTGCCGTCGGGCGTGGCGATCCCGTTGGCATAGCCGCGCGCCGCCTTCCAGCCGTCGGGGTGAAGCGTCTCGAGCATGGGTGGGTCCTCGTCGTTCAGCGCGCCGCGTCGCGCAGTTTGAATCGCTGGATCTTGCCGGTCTGGGTCTTGGGCAGGGCGTCGGTGAACACGATCGATCGCGGGTACTTGTACGGCGCGATGGTGGCCTTGACGTGATCCTGCAGGCGCCTGGCCGTGTCGTCACTGGGACTGACACCCTCGGCCAGCACCACGTGGGCCTGTACGATGTGGCCGCGCGCCTCGTCCGGAGCGCCGATCACCGCGCACTCGAACACGTCGGGGTGGGCGAGCAGCGCCGCTTCGACTTCCGGGCCCGCGATGTTGTAGCCGGATGAGACGATCATGTCGTCGTTGCGCGCGGCGAAGTGGAAATAGCCGTCGTCGTCCTGAAGGAACGAGTCGCCGGTCACGTTCCAGCCGCCGACCACGTAACCGGCCTGGCGCTTGTCGGCGAGATAACGGCAGCCGGTGGGACCGCGCACGGCGAGGCGGCCGACGGTGCCGCGCGGCACCTCGTTCATGTCGTCGTCGACCACCTTCGCCTCGTAGCCGGTCACCGGCGTGCCGGTGCGGCCCGGGCCGTGGTCGTCGAGGCGGTTGCTGATGAAGATGTGCAGCATCTCGGTGGTGCCGATGCCGTCGAGAATCGGCCGCCCGGTTTTCTGCACCCACTCCTCGTAGACCGGCGCCGGCAGGGTCTCGCCGGCGGACACCGCGGCGCGCAGCGAGGACAGGTCCGCGCCCTCGTCCATGGCGGCCAGCATGGCCCGGTAGGCGGTCGGCGCGGTGAAGCACACGGTGGCCTTGTAGTTCTCGATGATGTCGATCATGTTGGGCGGCGAGGCGTTCTCCAGCAGCGTGGCGGCGGCGCCGAAACGCAGCGGGAATATCGCCAGGCCCCCGAGCCCGAAAGTGAAGGCCAGCGGCGGCGAGCCGACGAAAACGTCGTCGGGCGTGACATTCAGCACCTCGCGCGCGTAGCCGTCGGCGATGATCAAAAGGTCGCGGTGAAAGTGCATGGTGGCCTTGGGCTCGCCGGTGGTGCCCGAGGTGAAGCCGAGCAGGGCGACGTCGTCGCGGCCCGTGTCCACGGCCGCGAAGCGCACCGGCTTGTCGAGCGCGGCGCGGTCGAGCTCGGCGTCGTGGTTGGCGGTGCCGTCGAAGCCGATCACGCGCTCGAGAAACCGGCTGTCCTTGGCGCAGGCCACCATCTCGTCCATCAGCCGCGTGTCGCACAGGGCGAGGGAGACTTCGGCCTTGTCGACGATCTTCTTCAGCTCGGCGGCGCGCAGCATGGGCATGGTGTTGACCACCACCGCGCCGGCCTTGGTGGCGGCCAGCCAGCAGGCCACCATGGCGGGATTGTTCGCCGAGCGCACCAGCACCCGGTTGCCGGGCTTCACGCCGTGGTCTTCCACCAGCACGTGGGCGAGCCGGTTGCTCCAGTCGGCCAGTTCCTTGTAGGTGCGGCGGCGGCCGTTGCCGATCAGGGCGACGTGGTCGCCGAAGCCGTGCTCGACCATGCGGTCGGTGAGTTCCACCGCCACGTTGAGGCGCTCGGGGTAGTCGAAGCCGTCGAGCAGGAAGTCCGGCATGGCCTCGCGCGGCGGCAGGTTGTCGCGGGCGAAGGTGTCGACGTGGACAGAGGGTCCGAGCATGTCAGCCTCCGGCCAGGACGTGCCTGGCGATGATCAGTTTCTGGACGTCCGTCGCGCCCTCGTAGATGCGCAGGGCGCGGATTTCTCGGTACAGGGTTTCCGTGACGCTGCCGGCGCGCACGCCGTCACCGCCGTGGATCTGCACCGCGGCGTCGATCACCGCCTGGGCGCGCTCGGTGGCGAACAGCTTGGCCATGGCCGCCTCGCGGCTGATGCGCGCCGCGCCGTGGTCGCGAGTCCAGGCCGCGCGGTAGACGAGCAGCGCGGCGGCGTCGATGTCCAGCGCCATGTCGGCGATGTGGCCCTGCACCATCTGCAGGTCGCTCATCGGCCCGCCGAACAGTTCGCGGCCGCGGGCGCGCTCGACGGCGGCATCGAGCGCGCGCCTTGCGAAGCCGAGGGCGGCGGCGCCGACCGTGGAGCGGAACACGTCGAGCACCGACATGGCGACGGCGAAGCCGCGACCGGGTTCGCCGAGAAGGGCGTCTGCGTCGAGCCGGCAACCGTCGAAGCGAAGCCGCGCCAGCGGGTGCGGGGCGATGGTCTCGAGCCTCTCGGCGACTTCGAGTCCGGGCGCGTCGGCGGGCACGACGAATGCGGACAGCCCCTTGGCTCCGGGTCCCTCGCCGCTGCGCGCGAACACGGTGTAGAAGTCGGCGATGCCGCCGTTGGAGATCCAGGTCTTCTCGCCGTCGAGCACCCAGCCGTCGTCCTCGCGGCGCGCGGTGGTGTCGATGGCGGCGACGTCGGAACCGGAGCGAGCCTCGGTGAGGGCGAAGGCGGCGATGGCCTTGCCCGAGCGCACCGCAGGGAGCCAGCGGCGCTTCTGCGAATCGCTGCCGGCGAGGGAAATCGCGCCGCTGCCGAGCCCCTGCATGGCGAAGGCGAAGTCGGCGAGGCCGTCGCGGCGCGCCAGTATCTCGCGGGCCAGGCACAGCGTGCGAACGTCGAGCGCATCGCCGCCGCCCGGGTCGACCGCGGCATGGCGCAGCCAGCCGCTGGCGCCGAGGTCTGCCACCAGCGCGCGGCAGGCGGCGTCGACGTCGCCGTGGTCGATGTTCCCGATTGATTCGTCTGCCCAGCGCTCGA
Organism: uncultured Gammaproteobacteria bacterium; assembly: GCA_965652415.1. Lineage (GTDB taxonomy): Bacteria > Pseudomonadota > Gammaproteobacteria > Arenicellales > CAJQKF01 > BQJD01. The sequence goes on from CBFGVH010000083.1 coordinate 9,025, forward strand.
GTTCCGCGGCAAAGCGCCGGTGCTCGTCGCCGAAGAACGGCCAGTCGCGATAGCTCGTGTCGGACATGTTCAGTCGCCCTGAAACACAGGTTTCTCCTTCGCCACGAACGCGTCGTAGGCGCGCCGGAAATCCCGCGTCTGCATGCAGATGGCCTGGGCCTGGGCCTCCGATTCGATGGCCTGGTCGATGGACATCGACCACTCCTGGTCGAGCATGGTCTTGGTCATCATGTGAGCGAAGCGCGGGCCCTCGGCGAGGCGCCTTGCCATGTCGATGGCCCTCGCCTCGAGTTCCTCTTCGGCCGCCAGCGCGTTGAAGAAGCCCCAGCGCTCGCCTTCCTCGGCCGACATGGTGCGGCCTGTATAGAGCAGCTCGGCGGCACGGCCCTGGCCGATCACTCGCGGCAGCAGCGCACAGGCGCCCATGTCGCAGCCGGCGAGGCCCACGCGGGTGAACAGGAACGCGGTCTTCGCCCGGGCCGTGCCGAGGCGCAGGTCCGACGCGAGCGCGATCATCGCCCCGGCGCCGACGCAGACGCCGTCGATGGCGGCGATGACCGGCCGGCCGCAGTGGATGATCGCCTTGACCAGTTCGCCGGTCATGCGGGTGAAGGCGAGGAGCCCCGCCCTGTCGCGCTCGAGCAGCGGCCCGATGATGTCGTGCACGTCGCCGCCGGAGCAGAAGTTGCCGCCGCTCGGCGCGAACACCACCGCGCCGACGTCGGAGGCCGAGGCGATGGCGCGGAAGGTCTCGCCGAGTTCGGCATAGCTGTCGAAGGTGAGCGGGTTCTTGCGCTCGGGCCGATCGAGGCTGATGACGGCCACCGGTCCGTCCATGCGCCAGTTGAAGTGCTTCGGGGTGAATCCCGCCATCTCGCTCATGGGTTGATCTCCTCGCTGGCCACCTTGTCGAGCAGCGCCGCCAGGTGCTCGATCTCGGCGGTGTCGTAGACGGACAGGATCTCGTCGACCCAGCCCTCGTGGCGCTCGGCCATGGCCGCGAACTGGCGGCGGCCGCGCGCGGTCAGCTTCACCAGCAGCGCGCGTCGATCGCCCTCGATGGCGCCGCGCAAAACGAGGCCGTCGGAAACCAGGCGCTCGACGATGCCGGTCACGTTGCCGTTGGACACCTTGAGCTTTCTCGACAACTCGTTCATGCGCAGGCCGCTGGGGGCGGCGTACAGCGCCGCCAGGACATCGAAGCGCGGCATGGTGGTTCCGTACTGGGTGCGCAGGCGGTCGCGCAGGTCCGACTCGACGGCGCGCGACGCGCGCAGGAGCCTGAGCCACAGTCTGAGGCGCTGTTTGCTGTCGTCGACGCGAACCGGTGCGGGGTGCCTGCGGGCGGTGCCGGCCATCACACCTCGCCCCCGGCGATGGCCACGGCCTGGCCGTTGATCGAGGCCGAGTGCGGACCGCACAGCCACAGCACCGACTCGGCGATCTCCTCGGGGGCGACGAAGCGGCCCATGGGGTTGGCGGCCGCCAATGCCCGGCGTGCCTCGTCCTCTCCGCGCCCGGTCGCCGCGACGATGTTGCGCACCGACTCCTCGAGCAGTGGCGTGTCGGTGAAGCCGGGGCACAGGGCATTGACGGTGACGCCGGTCTTCGCCAGTTCCACCGCCAGCGCGCGCACCAGCCCCACCACGCCGTGCTTGGCCGCGCAGTAGCCGGCCACGTACGGGTAGCCCTTCAGGCCCGCGGTGGAGGCGATGCAGATCAACCGCCCGTAGCCGCGCTCGATCATTGACGGAGCGGCGCGGCGCAAGGTCAGGAATACGCCAGTGAGGTTGACGTCGATCATGGCGCGGAAGTCGTCGAGGGAGGTGCGCGCGAACGGCCGGCTCGACGCGGCGCCGGCGTTGGCGACGGCGATGTCCACCGGTCCGAAGTACGCCGCGGCCTCGTCGAACAGGGCGCCCACCGAGCTCTCGTCGGTGACGTCGGCGACCACGCCGCGAATGCGCTCGCGGCCCGCCGCCGTCTCCTCGAGGGCCGCCTTGCGGCGCCCGGCGATGGTGACGTTGGCCCCGGCCTCGGCCAGCGCCAGGGCGATGGCGGCGCCGACACCGCTGCCGCCGCCGGTCACCAGTGCGTGGCGTCCGTCGAGATCGATCACAGTCCCTCCTCCCCGCGCTCGGTGAGCCGATAAAGCTGGTCGCGGCCGCCGCGATAGGGGTCGGGCCAGTCGCAGTGCGTGTCGCCGAGCGCGGCGGCGCGATGCAGGGTCCAGTACGGGTCGGCGAGGTGCGGCCGGGCGAGGCACACCAGGTCGGCGCGGCCCGCCATGAGGATCGAGTTGACGTGGTCGGCCTGGTAGATGTTGCCCACCGCCATGGTGGCGATGCCCGATTCGTTGCGAATGCGGTCGGAGAACGGCGTCTGGAACATGCGCCCGTACACCGGCTGTGCCTCGGCCGAAGTCTGGCCGGCGGACACGTCGCAGATGTCGACGCCGGCTTCCCTCAGCCGGCGTGCGATCTCGACCGCGTCGGTCGGCGTGATGCCCTCGTCGCCGCGCCAGTCGTGGGCGGAGATACGCACCGACATCGGCCGCTCCTCGGGCCAGGCCTCGCGCACCGCGCGGATCACCTCGAGCGGAAAGCGCAGCCGGTTGTCGAGGGTGCCGCCGTACTCGTCCTCGCGGCGGTTGGTCAGCGGCGTGATGAACGACGACAGCAGGTAGCCGTGGGCGGCGTGGATCTCGATCATGTCGAAGCCGGCGCGCGCGGCCATCCGCGCCGCGCGCACGAACTCGTCCAGCACCCGGTCCATGTCCCCGCGGTCCATGGCCTTCGGCACCTGGTTGCGCGGCGACCACGGTACCGCCGAGGCCGCCATCACCGGCCAGTTGCCCGACTCGAGCGGCGCGTCCGCCTCCTGCCAGCCGAGCTGGGTCGAGCCCTTGGGGCCCGAGTGTCCCACCTGGAAGCAGATCTTCGCCGTGGTCTCGCGGTGCACGAAGTCGACGACGCGCGTCCAGGCCGCCTCGTGGCCGGCCTCGTACATGCCCGTGCAGCCGGGCGAGATGCGGCCCTCGGGGCTGACGCAGGTCATCTCGGTCACGACGAGACCGGCGCCGCCCTTGGCGCGCTCGCCGAGATGGACGAGGTGCCAGTCGTCCGGGTAGCCGTCGCGCGCCTTGTACTGGGCCATGGGCGAGACCACCACGCGGTTCTTCAGCGTCATGCCGCGCAGCGCGTACGGTGCGAACATCGGCGCGCGCACCGGCTCGGCGGGCGCGCCGGCGCGCAACTGGAACCAGCGCTCGGCCTCGGTCAACCATTGCGCATCGCGCAGGCGCAGGTTCTCGTGGCTGATGCGCTGGGAGCGGGTGATGAGCGAGTAGTAGAACTGCTCGGGTTCGAAGTCGAGGTAGCGTTCCACCTGCTCGAACCACTCGGTGGAGTTGCGCGCCGCCGATTGCAGCCTGAGCACCTCGGTGCGGCGCTCGTCCTCGTAGCGGGAGAAGGCCTCGGTCATGGACGAGCCGTCGTGCAGGTAATCGGCGAGCGCGATGGCGCTCTCCATCGCCAGCTTGGTGCCCGAGCCGATGGAGAAGTGCGCGGTTGCCGCCGCGTCGCCCATCAGCACCACGTTGTCGTGGGACCACTTCTCGCACAATACGCGGGGGAAGTTGAGCCATGCCGAACCGCGCAGGTGGCGGGCGTTGGAGATGAGTTCGTGGCCGTCGAGCCATGGCGCGAAGATGCGCTCGCAGGTACGGCAGGATTCATCCTGGGTCATCCCGCCGAAGCCGAAGGCGTTCCAGGTGGCCTCGCTGGTCTCGACGATGAAGGTGGCGGTGTCGCGGTCGAACTGGTAGGCGTGGGCCCACACCCAGCCGTGGTCGGTCTTGGTGAAGATGAAGGTGAAGGCGTCGTCGAACTTCTGGCGCGTGCCGAGCCAGACGAACTTGCAAAGGCGCCGGTCGATGTCGGGGCGGAAGTGCCGGGCGTAGCGCTCGCGGGTCCTCGAGTTGAGTCCGTCGGCGCCGAGCACGAGGTCGTTACCGGCGGCGAGGGCGGCAGGGTCGTCGATCTCGGTCTGGAACCTGAGAGTCACTCCGAGGTCGCGGGCGCGCTGCTGCAGGATCATCAGGAGCCGCTGCCGGCCGATGCCGCAGAAGCCGTGGCCGCCGGACACCAGTCGCGTGCCGCGGTAGTGCACGGCGATGTCGTCCCAGTAGGCGAAGTGCTCGCGTATCGCCGCCGCCGACACGGGGTCGTTGGCGTGCAGGTTGTCGAGGGTCTCGCGCGACAGCACCACGCCCCAGCCGAAGGTGTCGTCGGGGCGGTTGCGCTCGATCACCTCCACCTCGTGGCCCGGGTCGCGCAGTTTCATGCAGATGGCGAAGTACAGGCCGGCGGGGCCGCCGCCGAGACAGGCGATTTTCATGCCGCGGAACTCCGCTTGGTGGGCGAT
>CBFGVH010000084.1:0-13380 GCA_965652415.1 uncultured Gammaproteobacteria bacterium
TGCACGTAGTAGGAGCGGAAGTACTCGCTCTGGTAGAACCGGTCGGGCGCGAACTCGCGCAGGCGGTACAGGCCGGGATCGATGCCGCGCGCGCATGCAAGGAAGAACGGATCGAGCAGGTAGGGCCCTTCCTGGTACATGGTCACGAAGATGCGGCGCTTGTTGGCGGGGAAGTCGTCGAACAGGTCGATGGGCGGCGCGTCGCCGCGGTAGGCGAACATCACCGAGTAGTCGAACGCGACGCGGGCCCGCAGCGCCCTGACCAGTTCCTCGGGGAACTGCGGCGTACCGATGACGGAGATCACCGCCGCGATGTGCGTGTTCCACTCATGCAGTTTCAAGGATTCCTCCGCCTGGCAGCCCGACTATCCGAATAAGCATATACAAACGAGTATATATACATGAATTCGCGACATTCCCTAACATTTACGCGAAGCAAAGGGTATACCATCAAATCGCAAAACGCCCGCGGATTTTCATGAATGGTGGATAATTGATGCCGAGCGCCGGCACCGCCGAACCGGTCCTGTCCTTTCGCGGCGTATCCAAGCGCTTCGGCAACATTGTGGCGGCCCGCGACCTGGATCTGGACGTCGCACAAGGGGAATTTCTTTCCTTCCTCGGTCCTTCCGGTTGCGGCAAGACCACCTCGCTCAGGATGATCGCGGGCTTCGAACAGCCGAGCGAGGGCGACGTGCTGCTGATGGGCGCGCGCGTGAACGGCGTGCCGGCCTACCGCCGCCCGGTCAACATGGTGTTCCAGCACTATGCCCTGTTTCCCCACCTCGAAGTGGGCGACAACGTGGCCTACGGCCTGCGCCAGAGGCGCCCGCGGCCCGACACTCGCCTGGTCGCCAGGCGCGTCGACGAGATGCTCGAGCGCGTCCGGCTGGTTGGTATGGCCCGGCGCAAGGTGTGGGAGCTGTCCGGCGGGCAGCAGCAGCGCGTGGCGCTGGCCCGCGCCCTGATCAACGAGCCGCGCATCCTGTTGCTCGACGAGCCGTTGGCGGCGCTCGACCGCAAGCTCAGGCGGGAGATGCAGATCGAGCTGCAGAACCTTCAGCGCGATCTCGGTATCACCTTCGTGCTGGTCACGCACGACCAGGAGGAGGCGCTGTCGATGAGCGACCGTGTCTGCATCATGCGCGACGGCGCCATCGTGCAGGTCGGCACCCCGCGCGATCTCTACGACCGGCCGGCCGGCCGGTACGTCGCCGATTTCGTCGGCAAGTCGAACTTCTTCGACGGCATCGTGCGCAGCAGTGACGGCGCGGGCCTGGCAGTGGAGCTCACCGGCGGGATCATGGTCCCCGCGGCACGTGCCTCGGACTCCTTCGCAGCGGGCGATGCGGTCAGCGTCAGCGTGCGCCCGGAACAGATGCTGCTGGCCAGGGATGCGTCGAGCCTGCCGCCGGATCGCGCGGCGACCCTGCGCGTCACCGTGCTCAATCGCATCTTCCTCGGTGAGCACACCGAGTACCTGCTCGGCGACCCGCGCCTCGGCGAGTTCCTCGCCCTGGCGCCGCGGCAGTCGGAGGCGAGCGAGTCACCTTTTTCGACCGGCGAGACGATTCACGTTGCATGGAGCACCGGCGCCGCCCTCGTGCTGGGCGGAGAGAAGGGCGCATCCGCGCCCGCAACAAATACCTCTAGCGGAGGACACCATGTCGATCAATGAAGACAAGCCAATCACCCGCCAGCAGTTCATGCGCGAACTGCGCCGTTACCACAACGGATCGGTCACGCGGCGCCACTTTCTGGGCGTTACGGGACTCGGCATGGCGGCCGCCGTGACGGGCGCCGCGGTCCCCGGTCTCATGCCGCGCCGGAGCTTCGCGGCCGGCGACATCGGCGACCGGGTGGTGCTGGCGACGTGGCCGAACTACCACGACCCGGCCAATTTCGAGGCCTTCACCGAGGCGACCGGCGCCCACGTGCAGATGAACGTGTTCGGCTCCAACGAGGAGATGCTGGCCAAGCTGCAGGCGGGCGGCAGCGGCTGGGACGTGTTCGTGCCGACCAACTACACCATCACGACCTATGTCGACGAGGACCTGATCGAGCCGCTCGATCTCGCCCTGCTGCCGAACTACGATGCCGCCGCGTTCGAGCCGCGCTTCTCCGATGCCGGCACCGTCGGCGGCACCGTGTACGCGGTTCCCAAGAACTGGGGCACCACCGGCTACGCGGTCAACACCAGCCACACCGGCGGCCGCAAGCTCACCACCTGGAAGGAATTCTGGGACATCACCCGTGCCGAGTTCTCCGGCCGCACCATGGTTCACGACTACCAGCTCACCACCATCGGCAACGCACTGAAGTACTTCGGCTACTCGTTCAACTCGGTCGACCCGAACGAGCTCGCGGACGCCGAGAAGCTGCTGCTGGACGTGAAGCCGCACCTGTACGCCATCTCCAGCGACTACCAGCCGTCGATGCGCAACGGCGACGCCTGGATGACGATGTGCTGGACCGGCGACGGCAAGCAGCTCAATGCTGATTACCCCGAGATCGAGTACGTGCTCGGCGCCGAGGGCGGCGAGATCTGGAGCGACTACTACGCAGTGCCCAAGGGAGCGCCGCATCGCGCCGCCGGCTACGCCCTGATCGACTACCTGCTGGACCCCGAGGTCAACGCGCGCGAGGTCCTCGCCCACGGCTACCCGGTTGCCGACAGCCGCACCAACGCCCTGCTGCCCGCGGAACTGCTCGACGACCCGATCCTGTACCCGGCGGCCGAGTTGCTCGATGCGCTGGAGTTCGGCGCCGCGGCGACACTCACCGATCCCAACCGCGCCGAGATCCTGGCGCGTTTCAAGGCCGCCTGATTCCGGCCGCGCGAGGGGGGCGCCATGCAACCGGCCTGGGTGACCCGGCTGCTGCTGCTGCCGGCCACGCTGTGGATGCTGGTGATGCTGGTGCTCCCCCTGCTGGTCGTGCTGGTCTTCAGCTTCGGCGAGCGGGGGGCGGCGGGCGGCTACGTGCCGGCCTTCACGTTCGCCCAGTATCTCAACCTGCCGGCGCGGTTCACGGCGTTTCAGAACACCCTGATGCTGGCGCCGGTGGGCACCGTCGTGTGCCTGCTGGTCGCCTACCCGCTGGCGTATTTTCTCGCGGTGAAAGTGGACCCGCGCTACCGCACCCTGCTGCTGGTGCTGATCATCGTGCCGTTCTGGACCAGTATCCTGATTCGCACCTATGCCTGGATCTACATCCTCGGTGGCCAGGGGATACCGAAGCTGCTCGAGTTCGCCGGCATCGAGGGGGTGAGGCTGATCAACACCCGCTTCGCGGTGCTCACGGGCATCGTCTACGGCTACCTGCCGCTGATGGTGTTCCCGATCTACGTCAGCCTCGAGAAACTCGACAAGCGCCTCCTCGAGGCGGCGGCCGATCTCGGCTCCTCTCCGCTGGCGGTGTTTCGCAACATCACCCTGCCGCTGTCGATCCCCGGAGTCGCCACCGGCTGCATGCTGGTGTTCATCCTGCTGATGGGAGAATTCCTGATCCCGGCGCTGCTTGGCGGCGGCAAGGTGTTCTTCGTCGGCAACGCACTGGTCGACCTGTTCCTGCAGTCGCGCAACTGGGCCTTCGGGTCGGCGGTGGCGGCCACGCTGGTGATCGTCATGCTGGTGACCGTCGGCCTGTACATGAGGCTGATGCGGCGCCGCGGCGTGAATCGCGAAGACGTCTCGCTGTTCTGACGATGCCGTCACGCGGCCGGTAATCGACGATGAGACTGTACGCCGCCGCCGTCTACCTGTTCCTGTACATACCCATCGGCATCATCGTGCTGTTCAGTTTCAACGCCGGTCGTCACGCCAGCGATTTCCAGGGGTTCTCGGTCGAGTGGTACGGCAAGGTGCTGGGAAATCCCTTCGCCATGGAGGCGCTGACCACCAGCGTCATCGTCGCCGGTCTGACCGCCGTGTTCGCGAGCGTGTTCGGCACCATGGCGGCGCTGGCGCTGCAGAACGTCCGCGGCCGCGTGCGCATCCTCTACGATGGCGCCATCTACATCGCCATCATGATTCCGGGCATCGTCATCGGCATCGCCACGCTGATCGCGCTGGTAACGCTGTTCGGACACCTCAATTCGCTGCTCGAAGCGGTGTGGCCCGGCGGGCCCGGCGTCGCGCCGCGGCTCAACCTCGGCTACGGCTCGCTGGTGGCAGCGCATACCCTGTTCACCATGGCGCTGGTGATCGTCATCGTCCGCGCCCGCATCAGCGGCATGGACCGCGCCCTGGTCGAGGCCTCCGCGGACCTGTACGCCACGCCGTGGGGCACGTTCCGGCAGGTCACGCTGCCGCAGATCTTTCCCGCCGTGCTGGCGGGGTTCCTGCTCAGCTTCACCTTCAGCTTCGACGATTTCATCATCGCGTTCTTCGTCGCCGGCTCGCAAACCACCCTCCCGGTATACGTGTTCTCGTCCATTCGTCGCGGCGTCACGCCGGAGATCAACGCCATCGGCACGATGGTGCTCGGCGTTTCGCTCACCCTGCTGGTGATCGCCCAGTTCCTGCTCAGACGGCGCCGCGAACCGGCGCCGGCGCCGGAATGATTCTCGAGGGTCGGGTCGCCCTGGTCACCGCCGCCGGCTCCGGTATCGGACGCGCCGGCGCCGAAATCCTGGCCGCCGAGGGTGCGATGGTCATGGTCACCGACCTCGATGACGCGGCCGCCGACGCCACGGCCGATGCCATTCGTGGCGATGGAGGTCGCGCCGAGAGCGCGGCGCTCGACGTTACCGACGACGGTGCCGTGCACGACGTCGTCGAGCGGCTCGCCGCTCACTACGGGCGCATCGACATCCTGCACTCGCACGCGGGCATCCAGGTGGAGGGAAGCCTGGAGCAGGTGGACCCCAGCGGCATGGACGCTTCCTGGCAGGTGAACGTGCGCGCCCATTTCGTGATCGCCCGCGAGGTGGTGGCGCACATGAAGGCATGCGGCGGCGGCTCGATCATCATCACGTCGTCGAGTTCCGGCGTGCTTTACGACCGCGAGATGATCGCCTATGCGACCACCAAGCACGCGGTGGTCGCCATGACGAGGCAGATGGCACTCGACTACGGTCGCTTCAACATCCGCATCAACAGCTTGTGCCCCGGCTGGGTCGATACGCCGTTCAACGCGCCGTTCATGAAGCAGATGGGCGGTCGCGATGCGTTGCTCGACTACGTCCGCGACAGGATTCCGCTGGGCCGCTTCGCCACCGCCCGGGAAATCGCCGAGTCTGTCCTGTTCCTCGCCTCGGACCGATCCTCGTTCATCACCGGTCACGCGCTGCTGGTGGACGGCGGCGAGTGCCTGGGGGGCTGACGGGCGAGTCCGCAGGGACCGGGTGCTGCGGCGGCCGCACGCGGCCGGATCAGGCCACCTCGAACCAGGTCATCATGCCGCCGGCGGCGTGCTCCAGCATGTGGCAGTGGAGCATCCAGCGGCCGGGATTGTCGGCGACGAACGCCATGCGGATGCGGTCGAAGCCCTGGACCAGCGTGGTGTCGCGCCACGGCGAGTCGGGCAGCGGCTCGCCGTTGCGTTCGATGACCCGGAAGTGATGCCCGTGCACGTGCATGGCGTGGGGCCAGCGGTTGTCGTTGAAGAGGTCGATGATGACCGTGCGCCCGCGCCGTGCAGTGAAAAGCGGCGCCTCCCCCATGCCGGCGACACCGTTCATCGACCATGCCATGTCGTGCTCGACCAGTTCGCGGATGGGCATCTGCCTGCCCTCGAAGCGAGCGGATTGCATGTTGCCCATCGCGCCGCCGCTCATGGTCAATTCGGCACGAATCGCGGCGTCGAGGTCGAGGTTCGTGTCGAGCGGGTTGACGGGCAGCGCGGGGGGTGGATCGCTGCGGGCGGTGCCGGTGTCGCCCCTCGCCGACAGGTGGGCGATGGTGAGCACGCCGCGCTGGTCGACGAGATCGATGGGCGTGCGGCTGCCCGCCGCCGTCGCGACGTCGAGGACGAGATCGGTGCGCTGTCCCGGAGCCAGCGTGAGCTTGCCGCCGCCCAGCGTGAACGGCGCCACCGGCTGGCCGTCGAGGGCGATCACCCACGGGGAGTGGCCCCTGAAGTGCAGCGTCACGATGCGTGCATTGGCGGTGTTGGCAACGCGCAGGCGAATGCGCTCGCCGGTGGCGACGTCGATGTCCGGCAGGCTGGCGCCATTGACCGTGATCCAGTTGCCGAGGCGCCCGGCGTGGCTGATGTCGTGCAGGTCGCCGAACAACGGATCGATCGCTCCGTCGCCCGTCAGCCGCCAGTCGTCCACCACCAGCGGGATGTCCCGGTCGACGGGATACGGTTGCGCCTCGTCGACGACCAGGAGCCCGTACAGTCCGCGCTCCACCTGCTCGAAGGAGAAGCGGTGGGAGTGGTACCAGTAAGTGCCCGCGTCGGGTACGGTGAACCCGTATTCGAACTCGGCGCCGGGGGCGACCGCGTCCTGGGTCAGTTCGGGTACGCCGTCCATCGCGTTGGCGATGCGGATGCCGTGCCAGTGGACGGTGGTGTCGACGTCGAGGCGGTTCTTCAGCCGCACGCGCAGGGTCCGGCCCTGGCGTATCCTGAGCTCGGGTCCGGGAACGGAACCGTTGTAGGCGTATACGGGAACACCGTGCGCGGCCTCGAGCCGTTTCGTCGCGGCTGCCGCGGTGAGGACGAAGTCGTCGGCGCGCACGGCCCGAATTCCCGGCCACCCGATGGCCGCCGCGGCCGTTGCGCCTGCCGCCAGGAACCGCCGCCGACCGGCCGAGAAGGGCGCTGCCGACGAGGCGTTCGGCACTATGGCGTTACACGAAGCGCCGACAGCAGATCGCGCCACGGCTGGTAGCCGGGCAGCATGCGGCCGTCGGGCAGTACGATCGATGGCGTACCGGTGACGCCGACCTCGATGCCGAGGCGATAGCCTTCGGCCACGGCGTCGGCGGCCTCGCAGGCGGTATCGCCGATCCGGTAGGACTGTCCCGACTTGGCGTCGGTCATGGCCTGCTGGCGGTCCGCTGCACACCACACCGAGCGCATCTCCTCGTAGCCGGCGCCGCGCGGGCCGCTGCGGGGAAAGGGCAGGTAGCGCACGGTCACGCCGGCCTCCTGGAGTTTCGGCACCTCGTTGTGGAGGCGCTGGCAGAACGGGCAGGTGGTGTCGGTGAACACGTCGACGCGGGCCTTTTCCTCCCCTTCGGCGCGGAACACCACCTTGTCGTCGTCGGGGAAGGCCGCGAGCTGCTCGAGGCGCCGGGCGCCGAGGCGCTGCTCGGTCAGGTCCTCGCGGGTCTGAAGGTCCATGAGCTTGCCCACCAGGGCGTAGCGGCCGCTCTCGTCGAGGTAGAGTATTCTCGGGCCCGCACTCACCGCGTAGATGCCATCGATGGGAGTCGGCTCCGGCTCGCCGATGTCGATACCGTCCGCAACCAGCGCCGCCAGTTGCGCCGTGATGGCATCGTTCGCCGTGGGGTCGCCTTCATCCGCATTCGCCCGGGCCGGGACCGTCAGGCCGCCGGCCGCGTCCTCGGGATAGGACTTCGCCCACGTGGCGTAGATGTCGTCCGGCCACAGGGACTGCACGTAGGCGATTACCGCCGCGATCTCGGCCTCGTCCAGCACGTCGCCGAATCCCGGCATGGAGCCGCCGAGCTTCTCCCCGCCTTCGCGGATGGTGCGGGCCAGGACCTCGAGGTCATGGTGCCAGGTGTGAGCGGTGCCGTTCAGAGGCGGCGGTGGGAACCGCCCCTCGGCGTCGCGTTGCCGCCAGTCGTCGCTGCCGGTTCCGCCTTCGAGATGGCACTCGAGGCAGTTGTCGCGATAGACGGTCTCGCCGCGGGCGACCTGCCCGTCGTCGTACCAGCGATCGGCAGCCGACGCCGAACCGCAGCCGGCGGAAGCCAGCACGATGGTCAGCGCATACGTCGCCGCACGCACGTTCGACCGGTCCCGCACCCGGTCAGTAGCGGCTGAATTCAGCGGTGGCGCCATCTTCGGTGTAGGAGATCACCGAGTATGACTCGACGTGCCCGGTCTCCATGCCCGGCGAACCCTGCGGCATGCCGGGCACCGCGATCCCGGACACGGCCGGGCGCTCCTCGATCAGTCGCTTGATATCGGCGGCCGGTACGTGACCCTCGACGGTGTAGCCGTCGACCCGCGCGGTGTGACATGCGTACAGCGGTTCGGGTACGCCGAAGTGCACCTTGTCCGGCACCACGTCGCGCTGGTTGACGACGTTCACGGTGAAGCCGTTCTCCTCGAGGTGCTCGACCCAGGCGATGCAACAGCCGCAGGTGGGGCTCTTGTACACGGTGACGGGGGGCAGGGGCTCGGCCGCGACGGCGAGTCCGGCGCCGAGCAGGGCGGCGGCGGCGAAGGCGGCAACGAGGCGGCAGCAGCCGCCGAGGGTGCGTTGGTAAAGGCTGGGCATGCTGTGGCGCTCCGTTCGAATTCGCAATGTCGGCCACCTATTAGACAACAGGCGGCGCGACCGTTCCACAGGCGTTACGTGATGGCAACTCGGCGCCGGGCATCGGCAAGGATTCGCCGTCGTCGATGCGTCGCCGCCCGATAGCGTACCATTGGCACACCGCAAATGAGCGCCCCGGCGAGGATCCGGTCGATGAAACACGACAGCGCATACAGTACCCCGCGCCGGGCGGCGCGCGGCAACCGGGTCGGCGTCATGGTCGACGGTCAGTCGACCATCCGCTGAAAAACGCGGCGATCGCTCCCGTGCACGGTATGTGTGAATGCTGAGGGCGATCTGGCGCTTCTACGCTCCTCGCCTGCGTCGCCATGCCCGTCAGCTGCTTGTCGGGGTGGCCGGCTCGCTGCTGGCGGCCCTTCTGCTGCTGGCCTTTCCGTGGCTGATCCGCCGCGCGTTCGACGTCGCCATCCCGAACGAACGCTACGGGCTGTTGTTCATGCTGGCGCTCGGTGCGGTCGGCATACAGCTCGTCTACCTGGGCGTCAGCATCTTCGTCAGGAGAATCAATTTCACCGTCTCGGGCGCACTGTCGGCCGAGCTCAGGCGAGCGGCCATCGAGAAGCTCTATCGTCTGTCGGACGCCTCCTGCGCCTACCTCGACCGCGCGTCGCTGCATGCCCGCTTCATCATCGACATCGAGCGCGTCGACCAGATGACCGGGGCGCTGGTGGGCATGCTGCTGCCGTCGCTGGTCGTCGGCAGCTTGCTGATCGCGGGGCTGGTCGCCATCAGCTGGCCCCTGGCGATCCTCGCAATTGCCGTATTCGCACTGTTCATTCCACTGACGCGCCGGGTCGCCGCGCGCTACCAGGACCAGGTACAACGTCACCAGCACTCGGTTCGCAGTTACAGCGCGAAGATGGAGACCTCCATCGGCAACCTGTTGCTGACGCGGCTGAAGGCGGCGGAGAAGCGGGACATCGACGGCCACCGCGCGGCGATCGACTCGCTCGTGACCGACACGCGCCGCGTGGCGCTGTGGCGGGGGTTTTTCACCGAGCTGCAGAACCTGTTCGCATTCGCCACCGCGGTGGCGCTGCTCGGCGTGGGCATCGCCGCGGCCCAGCAGGGCTGGCTGACGATCGGCGACGCGCTGGCGTTCTACGTGTTCGCCATGCTGTTTCGCGGCCAGTACGTGGTGTTCGCCCAGGCGCTGACGCCGGTCATGGAGGGTTTCTACTCGTTGTCGACTGTCCAGGAAGTGCTGGAGCTCGAGGAGCTGCCGGATTACGGCGGCAGCCGCAAGATCGATTTTCAGGGCAATGTCGAGATGCGCGGAGTGACCTTCGGCTATGGCGGCGGGCCGTTGCTCCGCGGCATCGACCTCGTCGTGCGGCGTGGTCAGCGGGTCGGCATCGTGGGCCCGAACGGCAGCGGCAAGACCACCATCGTCAAGCTGATACTCGGGATCCTCGCGCCCGACGGGGGCGAGATCCTGGTCGACTCGGTCCCCCTGGCCGAGGTCGACCTGCCGGCATTGCGGCGCCAGGTCGGGGTGGTCCTTCAGGAACCGATGATTCTCGCCGGCACGCTGCTCGACAACATCGCCTTCGGTGACGACTCGCCGAACCTCGAACGCGTCCAGCGGGCCGCGCGCATCGCCGGTCTCGACGAGCTGGTGCGCTCGCGTGCGGGCGGCTGGTCCAGCCCGATAGGTGATCGCGGCGGCGCCCTGTCGGGCGGACAGCGGCAGAAAATTGCCCTGGCGAGGGCCGTTTACGGCGATCCCGTGCTTCTCGTGCTCGACGAGCCATCCAACCATCTGGACGAGCAGTCCGTTACAACGATGCTCGACGCACTGGCGCGGCTCGAGCAGGCCCCGGCGGTCCTGGTGATCTCCCACGACCGGGGGGTGCTGTCGTCGATGGACCGCAGGTGTCGGCTCGAGGGCGGCTTGCTTATGCCCGCGGACTGACCCCGTCGGCAGCGATTCCGCCGAACGAGGTCATGATCCCTTTTCGCCGGTCGGACCTCAGGGGCGGAGCCAGATCCTTCCCTCGCCGATCGCCACCTCTCGGTATCCGTCACCGGCCGCATCGAGCGCCGCGATGTCGCCGCGATCAAGCATGCCCGCCTCCATGGCGAGGCTCCAGGTGTCGATGGGGCCCTCGCGAAAGACAATGTGCGGTCGTCGTCGAATCGTCTGGGCAAGGCCTTCCTGCCAGATTCTCCGGAACCGGTCGAGCTGCGCCGGGTCGCTGATACGGTTCGGAATCTCGGCGTCCCAGTTGTTCGCCAGCTGGCTGACGTCCGTGCAGAAGATCGGGTGCCATGGGGAGAAGGCGGTGCAGGTCCGGTCGCCGGAGGCTGCCAGCGCGATGAGTGCCTCGAGATGTTCCCGTTCGATGCCACCGTAGTCGTAGACTCGGGCGAGGGGTGAGGCCACGTGGATGGAGGGATAGGCGATCACGGCAAGTACGAACAACGTGCGGAACCGCTTGCCGCGGATGCGTGCGTGGAGCACCACGACCAGGCAGCATACACCGACGGCCACCGGTATGATCAGCATCAGGTTGTTGTACGGCGCGCCATGGCGGGACAGGAAGCCGAGAGCGACGCCCGCCGCCAGCCAGAGCAGCAGCGTCAACTGCGCCCGGGAAAGCCGCGACAGGTTTCGAGTGCGCGTTGCGAGCCATGCAAGTGCTCCAATGGCACCGGCGAAGAACACCGGTGCGTGGAGGTAGCCGAACGAGTGGTGCCACGGCTTGTTCAGCGCCTTGTTCAGGTCGATGACGTCGAAAAGAAACGGCCCGGTTAGATCGTTCCAGGCGACCCACAGCACGGTGGGCGCGAGCCCCAGCGCCGCGCCGATCCCGTAGGCAGCCAGCGCGGACGCCGGCAGCAATGTGCGGTTGCGCGCGGCGTCGATCACGAGCAGGGCCGGGATGATCGCCATCATCGGCAGCACCTTGGGAGAAATCGACAGGGCGATGCCCGCGACAACGCCCAGTGCCAGGCACCGCCACGCCGACAGCGTGCCCGACCACGGCAACAGGCACAGGGCGGCGGTACCGAACAGCGTCATCAACGGGTCGGGGCGTGCCACCGGAAATCCGAACGGTACCGCCAGTGCGATCACCGCCCAGCTGTAGAGGAGCCTTGCGAACCAGGTGCGTCCCCCCGGGGTTGCGTTCAGAAGACGAAAACCCAGCAGCCAGCAGAGCGCCAGCGCGACGATTCCCACCACGCGGGGCGCGAGCAATGCCTCGATCGACAGCGGAAACAACTCGACGGCCGCCGCGGTAACGAGCCACCAGGCCGGGAAATGGTTCTGGTAGAAATCCCGGTAGGGCAAAAGCCCCTGGGCGATCCGAAACCCGACGTGAGCGTGCTCCACCTCGTCGTGATTGAACGAGGCGAGAAAGCAGAAGCGGACGTACAGGACGGCGATGAACAGGGTCAGTACCAGCAGGACGCCGTTGCGAAGCCGGGGGCCGCAGGCGAGATCAAGCAGTTTCGACGGGCTCATGCGCGGCGCGGGACGAGCCCGGTCTCGTCGATCACGGCTTCCTCCTGGTAGCGGTCGTCCGCGTTCACGTCCCACAGGTCGTGCCGCGCCCCGCGCGTCACATTCTCCGCGGCCAGCATGCCCATCAGCAGACTGTGGTCCTGGTTGTTGTACTTGAAGGCACCGTAGCGCCCGATAGCGTCGAGGCCCGGCACATGCTCGAGAAAAGAGCGTATCACCGATACCCGGTCGCGGTACCCGATCTCGTAGACCGGGTAGCAGTTCGGCACGCGCACGACGTGCCAGCCGGTGACTGGCGCATCGGCGGCAAGCCCGGAGCGGCGCAGGTTGTCGACAGCCACCTGCGCGAACTGCGCGTCGGGGCACGCCCAGGTCTCGTCGCCGCCGTGACACCAGAACTCGAGCGCGACGATGGAATCGGGACTGTCCCCGTAAAGTTCCGGCACCCAGTTGCGGAAGTTGGTGATGCGACCGGTCTGAAGTTCCGGCGAGTGCACGTAGATCCACTGGTCCGGGAACAGCGAGGGGTTCGCCACCCGCAGGTACACCACGACGGTGTTGCGAAATCTCAACTCCTGCGCCGCGGCTCGCACGTTGTCGGGCACTTCCGGCAAGGCGCGCACGAGATGGGTGAGGGGCATCGACGAGATCACCCTGGAGCAGGTGACGGAAGCGCCGCCAGCGTCCACGGCGAAGCGGCCGTCCGCGGTCCTGTGGATGAGCCGCACCGGGCGGTTCAGATGGATCGTACCGCCGTTGTCGGCGACCAGCGCGGCCATCTTCCGGTACACGCTCCCCGTCCCGCCGACCGGATAGGCGAAGCGGTCGACGAGTGTCGCGTGGCGGTTGCCCCTTCCGGACTTCAACATGTCGGCAATGGCGCCCGCCATCGAAAGCTTGCGGATGCGTTGCCGCGCGAAATCGGCATCGAGCCGGGCACAGGGGATGCCCCAGACCTTCTCGCTGTAAGACTTGAAGAAGGTCTTGTACAAGCGACGCCCGAAGCTCCGGCAGACCCACTGTTCGAAGTTCACCGCCGAGTCCCGGTCCGAGCGCGGCCGCCCCAGGTAGCTGAGGACGCACAACGCCGCCTCCCGGGTACCCAGCTTCGGCAGGCTGTCGCCGAAGCGCAGCGGATAACGGAACAGGGTGCCGTTGTGGTGAATCCGCGTCAGGCGTTCGACCATCCGGTACCCCGGGCCGACCACCTCGAGCCACAGGCGGTTGACGCGCGCATCGGCGCTGAAGAAGCGATGGGGCCCGAGGTCCACGGTCTGGCCCCACAGCGACAGGCTCCGGGACATGCCGCCCACCGTCGGACCGGCTTCGAAGACGTCCACGGGCACGCCGTCGCGCGCCAGGCACCACGCCGCGGCAAGCCCAGCCGGGCCGGCACCGATGATGGCGATCCGGTCGCTCATGGTCG
>CBFGVH010000085.1:0-13373 GCA_965652415.1 uncultured Gammaproteobacteria bacterium
GGCACTGTAGGAGCCTGCCTGCAGGCGATCCTTCACCCTATTCGAACAGCGCTTTCATGTCCACGTCGCGCTTCTCGCTGTCGTCGAAGGTGAGCAGCCGGGCCTCGCGGAATGCGAACATCCGCGCCACGATGACGTCGGGAAACTGCTCGATGCGCACGTTGTTCTGGTTGACGCTCTCGTTGTAGGTTTCGCGCTTGTCGGCGATGGCGTCCTCGAGGCCGCTGATGCGCGACTGCAGCTGCTGGAAGGAGGCGTCTGCCTTGAGGTCGGGATAGGCCTCGGCGACGGCGAACAGGCCGCCGAGCCCGGCGCGCAGCGCGCCCTCGGCGATGCCGAGGGCGGCGACGTCGCCCGCCTCGCGCGCCTTCGACACCGCGGCGCGCGCCTCGACCACCTTGTTCAGGGTCTCCTGCTCGTACTGCATGTAGCGCTTGCAGGTCTCCACCAGCTTGGGCAGCTCGTCATGGCGCTGCTTGAGCAGCACGTCGATGTTGGCCCACGCCTTGTCCACCCCGTGCTTGAGGTTGACCAGGCCGTTGTAGATCGAGATGCCGTACAGC
Source organism: uncultured Gammaproteobacteria bacterium (assembly GCA_965652415.1). GTDB lineage: Bacteria > Pseudomonadota > Gammaproteobacteria > Arenicellales > CAJQKF01 > BQJD01. Next base: position 564 of record CBFGVH010000085.1, read on the forward strand.
GCGGTGACGACCACGATGCCGATCACGACGTAGATGGCGATATCCATTGAATCGGTTCCGGTTGTCTTGAAGAGACGGGGCGATGCCCCGGCAGGGCGCCCGGGGCCATTGTACGGGTTTTTCCGCCCTTCGCCCCCTCGGCGAATCCGGCGGGGTGCAGGGTCGTCAGGACGTGAAGGAACGGACGATCCGCGGAAAGTACGCCAGCAGCGTGGCGGCGCGCAGAAGCATGAAAACCAACAGCGCCAGCCACAGCCCGTGATTGCCGAGCGCCGGCATGAACACCTCTACCAACACCAGGTAGCCGAGGGTCGAGACGATCATGGCGTTGCGCATCTCGGCGGTGCGGCTGGTGCCGATGAAGATCCCGTCGAGCTGGTAGCTCCAGACCGATACCAGCGGCGCCGCGACCAGCCACGGCAGGTATTCCAGGGCGTCGCGCCGCACGGTCGGCAGGTCGGAGAAAAGCGCGACCAGGCCCTCGCCGAACAACAGGTAGGCCAGCGAGATCGCCGCGCCGGTGATGAACGCCCATTGCGTGGTGCGGCGCACGGCGCCCCGGAAGCGCTCGAGGTTGCCGGCGCCCCTGGCGCTGCCGCCGAGCGCCTCGACCGCGTGGGCGAATCCGTCGAGCCCGTAGGAGGCGACGTTGAGGAAGTTGATCAGCACCGCGTTGGCGGCCAGCACCGCGTCGCCGAGGCGTGCGCCGGCGTTGGTGAACCAGGCGAACGAGAACACCAGGCACAGCGTGCGGATGAAGATGTTCAGGTTGGCGCGCAGCAGCAGGGACAGTGCGGCCGGGTCGAGCAGGCGCGCGCGCTCGAGGGAGTAGGCCAGCAGCAGTCGCCGCAGAAGCAGCAGGCCGCAGCCGGCGGCGGCGTACTCGGCGATCACGGAGGCCCAGGCGGCGCCGGCGATTCCGAAGCCGAGCACCGGCACGAACAGGAGGTCGAGGGCGACGTTGGTCAGGTTCAGCACCAGCTGCAGCACCAGCGCGGCGCGCGTGTTGTGCATGCCGATGAGCACGCCCGTCAGGGCATAAACCGCGAGCACGGCGGGGGCGCTGTAGACCCGGATCAGCACGTACTCCGATGCCAATGCCTCGGTGTCGGCGCTGGCCGTGATCAGGGTGAACGCGAGCCGGTCGAGCGGCAGCTGCAGGGCGATGATGGCGGCGCCGAGCACCGACGCCAGCAGCAGGGCGCGCAGCAGGGTGTCGTGGATGGCGCGACGGTCGCCGCGCCCATGGTCCAGCGCGACGAACCCCGTCGTGCCCATGCGCAGGAAGCCGAAGCCCCAGTACAGGAAGCTGAACACCATGGCGCCCAGGGCGATGGCGCCGAGATAGTGCGGCCCGTCGAGGTGACCCATGACCGCGGTATCCACCGCGCCGACCATCGGCACCGAGATGTTCGACAGGATGATCGGCCCGGCGAGGCGCCAGACCTCGCCGTGGCTGACCGGGTTTCGGATGTTCAAGTGGTGTGCCGTCAGACAGTGGACCGGGGGTCGTCGTGTGTGCGGCGATGTTATACGAAGCGCCGGTGGTTGGCGCCCCCGGTACCGGCGCGGGTATAATCCGCCGCCCGACTGCCGCGCCCGCCGTGGCCGGTCAGTCTCCCTGCCCACTCCCGCCGACCGCCGCCTTGCTCAGCAAACTGTTTCACTGGCTCGAGGGATTGTCCGACCCGTTTCCGGCCGAGCTGCCGGCGCGGCCGCCCGACTCCCTGCTGCTGTTCGTCTGGCACTACGCGCGCCCGTTCTGGCCGCTGCTCGCCGCCGGCTCGGTGCTGGCCGCGGTGGTGGCGCTGCTCGAGGTGTGGCTGTTCTCGCTGGTCGGCAGCCTCGTGGACTGGCTGGCGGCGGCGAACCGGGAGACCTTCTTCCAGGACCACGGCTGGCAGCTCGCCGGCGTCGCGGTGCTGGTGCTGGTGTTCATCCCGCTCATCAAGCTCTTCTACGAGTCCGTTCACCACCAGGGACTGCTCGGCAACTTCGCCATGCGCACCCGCTGGCAGGCGCACCGCTACCTGCTGCGCCAGAGCGTGGAGTTCTACCAGAACGACTTCGCCGGGCGCGTGGCCACCAAGGTGATGCAGACCGCGCTGGGCATCCGGGAAACGGTGATGAAGGCCACCGAGATCCTGATGTACGTGGGGGTGTACTTTCTCGGCGCGGTGGTGATGTTCGCCGCCGCCGACGCCCGGCTGGCGGCGCCGATGGTGCTGTGGCTCGCGGGTTACCTCGTGACCCTGCGCTACTTCGTGCCGCGCCTGCGCGACATCTCGCGCGAACAGGCCGAGGCGCGCTCGGTGGTCACCGGGCGCGTGGTGGACAGCTACACCAACATCGCCACGGTGAAGATGTTCGCCCACACCGACTACGAGGACGCCTACGCCCGCGAGGGCATGGACGCCTTCCTCGACAACGTCTACCGCCAGATGCGCATGGTGACCCGGCTCACCATGACGCTCAACGTGCTCAACAGCGTGCTGCTGGTCTCGGTGACCGGCGTCGCCGTATGGCTGTGGCACGGCTCGTTGGTGACGACCGGCGCCATCGCCTTCGCGATCGGTCTGGTGCTGCGCCTGCAGGGCATGTCGCAGTGGATCCTGTGGGAGGTGGCCGGGCTGTTCGAGAACATCGGCGTGGTCCAGGACGGCATCGACACCATCTCCCGCGACCGCGTGGTGGTCGACGCCCCGGGGGCGAAGCCGCTCGAGGTGACGCGCGGCGCCATCGAGTTTCGCGACATCCACTTCAACTACGGCAAGCATCGCGGCGACATCGGCCGCGGCGTCATCGACGGCCTGTCGTTGAAGGTCGCGCCGGGCGAAAAGGTCGGCATCGTCGGCCGCTCGGGGGCGGGCAAGTCGACCATCGTCAGCCTGCTGCTGCGCTTCTACGACCTCGAGAGCGGACGGATCCTGATCGACGGCCAGGACATCTCAAACGTCACCCAGGAGAGCCTCAGGGCCCGGATCGGCATGGTGACCCAGGACACTTCGCTCCTGCACCGCTCGGTGTTCGAGAACATCTCCTACGGCCGCGCCGACGCCACGATGGACGAGGTCGTAGCCGCCGCGCGCAAGGCCCACGCCCACGAGTTCATCCTCGGCCTCGAGGACCCGCGGGGCCGCACGGGATACCACGCCCACGTCGGCGAGCGCGGGGTCAAGCTGTCGGGCGGCCAGCGCCAGCGCATCGCCATCGCCCGGGTGCTGCTCAAGGACGCGCCGATCCTGGTGCTCGACGAGGCCACCAGCGCGCTGGATTCGGAGGTCGAGGCGGCGATCCAGGAAAGCCTGTACAGCCTGATGTCCGGCAAGACCGTCATCGCCATCGCCCACCGGTTGTCGACCATCGCCGCCATGGACCGGCTGATCGTCATGGACGCCGGCGCCATCGTCGAGCAGGGCACGCACCGCTCGCTGCTCGCCGCCGGCGGGCTCTACGCCAGCCTTTGGGCGCGTCAGTCGGGCGGCTTCATCGCCCACGACCTCGCGGTCAATCAATAGGCGGCGCCGTGTTCAATCGAGGTGCCGGCGCACCTTGACCACGCTCATGTCGGCCGCGTCGCGCACCACGCGGAACCCGAGCCGCTCGGTCAGCGCCAGCATCTTTCGATTGTCCGCCAGCACCTCGCCTTCCATGATCTCGATGCCGCGATCGCGCGCCACCGACATCAGCCGCCGCATGAGCTGCTGGCCGATGCCCTGGCGCTGGCGCTCGTCCGAGACGGTGAGGGCGAACTCGCAGGTCTCGAAGTCCGGGTAGCTGACGTAGCGCGCCACCCCCAGCATCTCCGCGTCGGCGCGGCCGTCGTTCACCACCGCCACCAACGCCATCTCGCGGTCGTAGTCGATCTGGGTGAAGCGCGCCAGCATCAGGGGAGTGAGTTTTTCCACCTTCTGCATGAAGCGGAAGTAGCGGCTCTGCTCGGACAGGCGCTCGACGAAGCTCTGCTCGATGCGCGCGTCCTCGGGACGGATCGGGCGCACCACCACGTCGGTGCCGTCGGGCAGCTGCCAGTTGCTGACCAGCTCCGTCGGGTAGGGGTGGATGGCCATGTGCCCGTAGCGGCCGATGGCGTCGGTCTGGCGGCGCACCACCACGCGCGCGTCCACCGCGATCACGCCGGCCTCGTCCACCAGCAGCGGGTTGATGTCGAGTTCGACCACCTCGGGCAGGGCACAGGCGATCTCGGAGACCCGCTGCAGCACGCCGAGCAGCGCCTCGTGGTCGGCGCGCGGCAGGTTGCGAAAGCGATCCAGGAACTTCGCCATGCGGGTGCCGCTGATCATCTCGCGCCCGAGATACTCGTTTAGCGGCGGCAGCGCCACCTGGTTGTCGGCGAACACCTCCACCGCGGTGCCCCCGGCGCCGAAGCTGATCACCGGGCCGAACACCGGGTCTCGGGCGATGCCGATCATGATCTCGCGGGCGTTGGGCCGCTCGTGCATCGGTTCGATGGTGACGCCTTCGATGCGCGCGCCGGGCGCCGCCGCGGCCACCGCATCCATCATCTCGCGATAGGCAGTACGCACGCTGCGCGGTTCGCGGATGTTCAGACGCACCCCGCCGACGTCGGACTTGTGGGTGATGTCGGGCGAGTTGATCTTCATCGCCACCGGCAGGCCGAGGGTCTCGGCCGCCACCAGGGCGTCGGCCGCCGAGGACACGTTCACCGAGGGCGCGGTCGGGATCTTGAACGTCGTGAGGATGGCGCGCGACTCGGGGGCGCTGAGCAGTTCGCGGCGCTCGCCCAGGGCGTTCTCGATGATCAGCCGCGCGCCCTCGACGTCCGGTTCGCGGTGCTCCGACAGGGGTCCGGGGGCCTGCAGCAGGGCGGCCTGGTTGCGCCGGTAGCTGGCCAGGTAGCCGAAGGCGTTGACGCCTGCCTCGGGGCTGCGGAACTCGGGAATGCCGGCGGCCGCGAACAGGCGCCGCCCCTCGGCCACCAGGGACTCGCCCATCCAGCACGCGAGTACCGGCTTGGCGTGCTTGCGCGCCGCGTCGATCACCGCCTGGGCGCAGGCCGTGGGATAGGTCATCGCCTGCGGCGTGAGCAGCACCAGCACGCCGTCGACACCCGGGTCCGCCAGCGCCACTTCGGTCGCGGCGCCGTAGCGCTCGGCGTCGGCGTCGCCGAGGATGTCCACCGGGTTGCCGTGCGACCAGAACGACGGCAGCACCGCGCCCAGCGCCTTCACGGTCTTCTCCGACAACTCCGCCAGCGGCACGTCGAGATCGCTGGCGCGGTCGGCCGCCATCACGCCCGGGCCGCCGCCGTTGGTGACCACGGCCAGTCGCGGCCCCTCGACCCGGGTACCGGCGGCAAGGATGGTGGCGGCGCTGAGCAGTTCGCCGACGGAGTGCACGCGCACCGCCCCGGCGCGGTGGATGGCGGCGTCGAACACCCGGTCCGAGCCGACCAGCGCGCCGGTATGGGAGACCGCCGCGCGGGTGCCGAGTTCGCTGCGGCCGGACTTGACGACGATCACCGGCTTCAGCCGCGCCGCGACCCGAAGCCCGCTCATGAAGCTGCGGGCGTTGGTGATGCCCTCGACGTAGAGCAGGATGCTGCGCGTCTCGTGGTCCACCGCGAGGTAGTCGAGCACCTCGCCGAAGCCGACGTTGGCGGTGGCGCCGAGGGAGGCCACGGCCGAGAAGCCGAAACCCTCGTGGTCGGCCCAATCGAGCAGCGCCGTGCAGAACGCGCCCGACTGCGCCACCAGGGCGACGTGACCGGCGCGCGCGCCGCTCTTTGCAAACGTTGCGTTCAGGCCGATGGTCGGCCGCATGATGCCCAGGCAGTTCGGTCCCAGCAGGGGGATCCGGTAGGTGCGGGCGATGTCGACCACCTCGCGCTGGCGCGCCAGCCCCGCCCTGCCGGTCTCGGCGAAGCCGGCCGACAGCACCACCGCGCCTTGCACGCCGTGCTCGCCGCACTCGCGCAGCACGCCGGCGATGGAGTCGGCGGGGATGGCGATGACCGCCAGCTCCACCGGGTGGTCGATGGCGCTGATCGACTTGTACGCCGGCAGCCCCTGCACCGTCTCGCTGCCCGGGTTGACCGGGTACAGCGTGCCCTTGAATCCGCCGTGCAGCAGGTTGGCAAGCACCTGGTGGCCGACGCTGCCTTCGCGGTCGCTGGCGCCGATCACGGCGATGGACGACGGCTCGAAGACCTTGTTGAGGTAATGGCCTCTCATGGGGATTCGGCTCCGTGAAGGGTCGGTTCGGCGCTTGCCGGGGGGCGGGCGCGGGGTAACGTGTTCATGTTGCGCAGCATCAGGAAAGGAATCAACCCCGTTCGGTTATAGTGTCGGCCATCATGACCGTCGCCTTCATTACGCACAACGACTGCATGGCGCACAGGATGGGGGCGCATCATCCCGAGGATCCCTCGCGGCTGTCGGCCATCAACGACCGCCTCATCGCCTCCGGCCTGATGATGACGCTCATGCAGTACGACGCGCCCGAGGCGACGGCCGAGCAGATCTCGCGAGCCCACGACGCCGACTATCTCGACGCCCTGCTGGCGCTTGTACCGGATGAGGGTCTCGCCTGGGTGGACGAGGATACCGCGATGTGCCCCGGCACCGGCAGGGCCATGCTGCGCGCCGCCGGCGCCGGCGTGCTGGGCGTCGACCTCGTCATGGCTGGCAGCGCGGGCCAGGCGTTCTGCGCGGTGCGTCCGCCCGGCCACCACGCCGGCCGGCGCCGGCCGATGGGATTCTGCTTTCTCAACAACATCGCCATCGCCGCGTATCACGCCCTCGAGGCGCACGGCCTTTCCCGCGTGGCCATCGCCGATTTCGACGTCCACCACGGCAACGGTACCGAGAGCATCGTTGCCGGCGACGAGCGCATCCTGTTCCTGTCCACCTTCGAGCACCCCTCCTACCCGTTCACCGGCCACGGCGAAACCGCCGCCAACGTGATCAACTGCCCGCTGCCCGCCGGCACCGACGGCGGCACCTTCCGCGAGGCGGTGAACAACCATTGGCTCGGCGCCCTCGACGACTTCGCCCCCGAACTGGTGCTCGTTTCCGCCGGCTTCGACGGCCACCGGGCCGACATCATGGCCCAGTTCAACCTGCTCGACTTCGACTACGCCTGGATCACCCGCAAGCTGGCCGGGGTTGCGCGGACCCATGCCCGCGGCCGGTTGGTGTCCATGCTGGAGGGCGGCTACCACCTGCACGCCCTGGCGCGCGCGGTCGAGGCCCATATCCGCCAGTTTCTCGACGTTTAGGCGACACTTCCCGACGCTCCCCACGGGGCTTTCTCGTTGCGGAGTTCCTCTTGCGTCCGATAGCAATATTCGGCATTCTCTCCCTAATTATCGAACTTGACGTAAAGAATGCAGGATTTTGCGGAATCATTCGCCATCGCCTTCGACCTGGTGGCGAGCCTGGATGCCGATCTTCTGGAGATCGTCCTGCTGTCGCTTCGGGTCAGCCTGTCCGCGGTGGGGCTCGCCGTGGTCATCGGCCTGCCACTGGGGGCGGCGCTCGGCGTATCCCGTTTTCCCGGGCGCGGTGCCGTGATCGTGATAGTGAACTCGCTCATGGGGTTGCCGCCGGTGGTCGTCGGGCTGCTGGTCTATCTCGCCCTGTCCAACGCCGGCCCGCTCGGCTGGATGCGCCTTTTGTACACGCCCACGGCGATGATCATCGCCCAGACCGTGCTGATCGCGCCCATCATCACAGCGCTCACCCGGGAGATCGTCGAGCAGTTGCACGAGGAGTACGCGGAATATTTCCGCTCCCTGTGCCTGTCGCCGGCGAGGGCGCTGGCCGCCTGCCTGTGGGACGCGCGTTTCAGCCTGCTCACGGTGGGCCTGGCCGGCTTCGGCAGGGCGGCGGCCGAGGTGGGCGCGGTGATCGTCGTCGGCGGCAACATCGACCACCTGACCCGGGTGATGACCACCGCGATCGCCCTTGAGACGTCGAAGGGCGACCTCGCTCTGGCGCTGGCTCTCGGGCTGGTGCTGATGGTTCTCGCCATCTCGGTCAACGCCCTGGTCATGACCATGCGTGCCACCGCGGTCCGAACGGCGTATGGCTGATTCGTCCCGCGCGAGCCTGGTGGACGGATACCCGAAGTCGCGCGACGAGGCCGGCATCGGGGCGCCGGCCCTGTTACCCCTCGTCGCAAGCGGCGTCGGATTCGTCGCCCGTGACAGCATCCTGCTCGACCACGTTTCCCTGACCATCGACAGTCCGGGCGTGACCGTGCTCATGGGGCCGAACGGCGCCGGCAAGAGCCTGCTTCTGCGCGTCCTGCACGGATTGATCGCGCCGAGCGCGGGCAGCGTGTCGTGGGCAGGGAGGGCACCCGACGATACCGTGCGCCGGCGCCAGGCGATGGTATTCCAGCGGCCGGTCCTGCTCAGGCGCTCGGTGCGGGCCAATCTCGAGTTCGTGCTGAAACAGCGGGGCCGTGTCATCGACCCTGGACGCATCGATGCCCTGCTCGAGCGCGTCGGCCTCGCCGGCTACGGTTCGCGGCCGGCACGGCGCCTGTCCGGCGGCGAGCAGCAACGCCTGGCCCTGGCCCGGGCACTTTCGCTCGAACCGGAGGTGCTGTTCCTGGACGAACCGGCCGCCAGTCTCGATCCCGGCTCGACCGTGACCATCGAGGAGGTGGTCCGCGAGGCGCGCGCGGCCGGCACCAAGGTGATCTTCGTCACCCACGACGTCGGCCAGGCCCGGCGGCTTGCCGACGATGTCGTCTTCCTGCACCGCGGACGATTGCGCGAACAGCGCGAGGCGGCGGCGTTTTTCGATAACCCGTCGAGCCGCGAGGCCGCGCAGTACCTGGCAGGCGACATCGTCGTCTGACGCTCGCCGCCCCGCGCTCAATCACGTCAAACCCGAAGGAGAGCAACTTATGTCGATCATGATTCGTGCCCTCGGCACCCTCACCGTCGCCGCGCTCGTGGCCCTCGGCCTCGCCGCGTCGCCGGCCCTCGCCCAGGACAAGTCGATCATCGTGCAGTCCACCACGTCGACCGCCAACTCGGGGCTGTTCGACGACATCCTGCCGATGTTCACCGACAAGACCGGGATCACCGTCCACGTGGTGGCGGTCGGCACCGGCCAGGCGATCAAGAACGCCGCCAATGGCGACGGCGACGTGCTGATGGTGCACGCCAAGGGCGCCGAGGAAAAGTTCGTCGCCGATGGATTCGGCGTGGAACGCTTCGACGTCATGTACAACGACTTCGTGATCGTCGGCCCGGCGGCCGATCCGGCCGGGATCAAGGATGCCTCGAACGTCACCGACGCGATGCAGAAGATCGCCGCCGCCGAAGCGCCGTTCGCCTCCCGCGGTGACGACTCCGGCACCCACAAGAAGGAGCAGACGCTGTGGAAGGACGCCGGTATAGACGTCGAGTCGGCCAGCGGCCAATGGTACCGCGAGACGGGCTCGGGCATGGGCGCCACGCTCAACACCGCCGTCGGCATGGGTGCCTACGCGCTGACGGATCGCGGCACGTGGATCAGCTTCAAGAACCGCGGCGATCTCGAGATCGTGTACGAGGGCGACGAGAACCTGTTCAACCAGTACGGCGTCATCCTCGTCAATCCCGAGAAGCACGGCCACGTCAAGGCCGAGGAAGGCCAGGCGTTCATCGACTGGATCCTGGGCGAGGAAGGCCAGGATGCGATCGCGTCGTACGTGCTCGATGGGCAGCAATTGTTCTTTCCGAACGCGCGGTGACAAATCGCCAGCGTGAGCCCCGGCACTGCAGTAGCCGGCCTGCCGGCGATACGTCCTGTCGGTGTGCACGTCGCGTGAATCGAGTGCAGGCTCACCTCCTGCGACGGCATCGTCGTGCCGGCGATTTCTCCTGGATGGTGTGCACGCCGATACAATCGCCTGCAGGCAGGCTCCTACAGCGGCTTCGTTTTGTCACGGTATCGGGGTAGGGCACTGCAGGAGCCGGCCTGCCGGCGATTTCTCCTGGATGGTGTGCACGCGGATACAATCGCCTGCAGGCAGGCTCCTACAGCGGCTTCGCTTTGCCACGCTACCGGGGTAGGGCACTGCAGGAGCCGGCCTGCCGGCGATTTCTTCTGGATGGTGTGCACGCCGATACAGTCGCCTGCAGGCAGGCTCCTACAGCGGTTTCGGGTAGGGCGGGTGATACGTTCGGGCGCTTCGGCTACCCGTTGAAATGCACGTTCCCGAGGCCGGAGACGTCGTAGCCGCCCAGTTCGGCGGCGCGCGCGGCGAAGGCGTCGGCGACACAGAAGCGGATGAACGCCTGGAACGGCGGCTCGAACCAGGCGCGGCGGTCGACCACGAGGTCGAGGCGCTCGCGAATCACCGGCAGGAAATCGAGCCGGTAGCGGCGCGCCGGTCCCTCGAGCCCGAGGGCGGCATCGGCTTCGCCCGCGAACACTGCTGCGGCGAGGTCGGTCTCGGTGTGGGCGGTGCGGCAGAAGGTCACCTCGTCGGTGCCGATGGATTCGGCGGCGAGAAGCTCGAGTAGCAGGATCTGGCTGCCGGCGCGGGGCTGGCGCGGCGCCAGCCGTCGGCCTTTCAGATCGGCGATGCCGGAAATCCGGTCCTCGCCGGGCGCGGTGATGAGGCCGCGCTGGCGCCAGCAGAACTCGACAAGCACCACCGGTTGGCCGGCGAGCCGGCCGGCGACGTGCTCCCGGTTCCAGGTGCCGCCGCGTTCGTACAGGTGCAGCGCGGCGGCGATGCCGTCGCCGGCGGTGAATCGCTCCAGCCCGTCGAGGCTGCCGTCGAAGAAGCTCGCCAGTCCCGAACCCGATTCCTTCAGCGCCCATTCCAGAAGCGGGTCGTGACTGCCCATGAACACCGCCGGTCTTGTCGCGGCCACGGCCGCGCCGGCGCCGCTGGCGTGGCTGTCGAGCCATGCCTTGACCGCGCGGCGCGGGAACAGGAGCTTGCCGGTGGCGCGTGTGCAGGGGACTTCGCCGGAAGCGGCGAGATCGTAGACCTTGCGCTCCTTGATGCGCAGGAGTTCGGCCAGCTCGCGCGTGGTGAGGTATTCGTTCTCGGTCATGACCGGCAATGATAACCCGGTTGCCGGTGCGGCCTGCGCCGGCGCTGTTCAGTCCTGCTCGCCGATATCCTCGTGCCAGAGCCCAGGCCGGGCGGCGATGAATTCGCGCATCAACCGGACGCACTCGGCGTCGTCGACCACCGCCACGTCCACGCCGCGTGAGCGCAGGTAGTCCTCGGGACCGCGAAAGGTGCGGTTCTCGCCGACCACGACCTTGCCGATGCGGTACAGCAGGATCGCGCCGCTGCACATGTCGCAGGGCGACAGCGTCGTGTACAGTACCGCGCGGCGATAGTCTTGCGCGCGAAGCCTGCCGGCATTTTCCAGGCAGTCCATCTCCGCGTGCAGCACGGCACTGCCACGTTGCACGCGGCGGTTGTGGCCGCGGCCGACGATCTCGCCGTCGATGACCAGCACCGATCCGATCGGGATGCCGCCCTCGGCAAGACCGGTCCGGGCTTCTTCGATCGCGGCTTGCAGGTAGTGGTCCATGGCTGTCCTGTCGAGTTCGTTCAGTGCGAGTCTACTGTGCGAAGGTGCCGGCGGTCAGCATCGGAATACGGACGATGCAACCCGGCAGCGTGTATATTCGCCCCAACCACCCACGTTGCTTGACTCGACATGACAGGAACATCCGATCGGAAACTTGTGTGCGTCTCGGGACTGCCGCGCTCGGGGTCGACGCTCCTGTGCCAGCTGCTCGCCCAGCATCCCGAGATCTACAGCCCCGGCCACAGCTCGCCGCTCAACGGCCTGCTCAACGACATCCGCCACCGGGTCAGCGACAACGATTTCTTCCTCTCCCAGCTCGACATCGACTTCGAACGCACCTACGCTCGCCTGAGGAACGCCTACCGCGGATTCATCGACGGCTGGTTCGCCGAGGCCGAAGAGAAGGTGGTGGTGGACAAGAACCGCGGCTGGCTGGCCATGGTCGAGACCCTCGAGGTGCTGCACCCGGACTACGTCATCCTGGTGTGCGTGCGCGATCTGACCCAGATATTCGGATCCATCGAGGCCCAGCACGACCGCACCCGGCTGATCGACTTTCCCGACCACATCGACGCCCACAACCCCTTCGTGCGCGCCGACCGGCTGTTCGGCCGCGGCGGCATCGTCGGCGGCCCGCTGTCGATCATCGAGTACGTGCGCCAGATCCCGGCGGGGGCGATCCAGGACAAGATCCTCTACGTGCCGTTCGAGTACCTCGTCGAGCACGTCGGCGAGGCCATGGACCGGATCTACGAGAAGCTCGGGGTGTCCGGGTTCACCGTGGACCCCGAGAACCTCAAGGTGGCGCCGCACGAGAGCGACAGCTACTACCGCTTCAAGTACCGCCACAAGACCTACGCGACGCTCAACAAGCCCGAGCGCCACGAGATCATGCCCGGCATCGCCAACCAGCTGCGCAACCGGTTCAAGTGGTACTACCAGGTGTTCTACCCCGACCAGGCGCAGGGGCAGGAGTGACGCGCCGCAGGGGCGCGCCACCCCGCTGCGCCCGCCGTGGTCAGTCGCCGCCCCCGGCGATTGGCACCCGGTTGAGCCTCAGGGCGTTGGCGATCACCGACACCGAGCTGGCGCTCATCGCCGCCGCCGCGATCATCGGGCTGAGCAGCAACCCGAACACCGGGTACAGCACGCCGGCGGCGATGGGCACGCCGAGCGCGTTGTAGACGAAGGCGAAGAACAGGTTCTGCCTGATGTTGCGCATGGTGGCGCGGCTGAGCGCGCGTGCGCGCACGATGCCGCGCAGG
>CBFGVH010000086.1:0-13359 GCA_965652415.1 uncultured Gammaproteobacteria bacterium
GGGCGAGGGTGTGCCGCCTCGCCCGCGTGCTCGAGCGGCTCGGCGCGCGCCCCGGCGACCGGGTCGGAACCATGGCCTGGAACACCCACCGGCACTTCGAGCTGTATTACGCCACCGCCGGCGCCGGCACGGTGTGCCATACCGTCAATCCCCGGCTGTTTCCGGACCAGCTCGCGTACGTCATCAACCACGCCGGGGATCGATGGCTGTTCGTGGATACGAGTTTCGTTCCGATCGTCGAACAGCTTGCCCCGCGCCTTTCGAGCGTGGAGGCAGTGGTCGTCCTGTGCGATCGCGAGCGCATGCCGAATGCCGATCTCGCCAACTTGCTCTGCTACGAGGACCTGCTCGCCGGCGAGGCCGACGACTACCCGTGGCCGGAACTGGACGAGCGCACGGCGTCGGGGCTGTGCTACACCTCGGGAACCACGGGCAGTCCCAAGGGCGTGTTGTACAGCCACCGCGGCACCGTGCTTCATGCCATGGCCTTCGGCGCGCCGGATTGCAACGAGCTGTCGATGCGCGACACCATCATGCCCGTGGTGCCGATGTTCCACGTCAACGCCTGGGGTTCGCCCTTCGCCGCCCCCATGTACGGCGCCCGCCTGGTACTGCCCGGCCCGCACATGCTCGACGGCGCCATGCTTCGCGGCCTGATCAACGAGGAGCGCGTCACGATCGCCATGGGCGTGCCCACCATCTGGATGTCGCTCATGCAGTACCTGAAGAATGCCGGCGGCGACCTGGCGCCGCTGAACCGGGTCGTCATCGGAGGCTCGGCCTGCCCGGCCGCGCTGATGGACGTGTTGCGCGCCTGGGGGGTGCGCGTGCGCCATGCCTGGGGCATGACCGAGACGTCCCCGCTCGGCATCGTCAACACGCCGCGCCCCGAGTTTCTCGACTGGCCCGAGGAGGCGCAGCGCGCGATGGAAGCCAGGACCGGCCACGCGTTCTTCGGTATGGAGACGAAGATCGTCGACGGCGACGACGACGAGTTGCCGTGGGACGGGCGCAGCGTCGGCACGCTGAAGGTCCGCGGGCCGTGGGTCTGCAGCGGCTACTTCAAGGACGACGGAGAGTCCCGTGCCCACGACGGCGACGGCTGGTTCGATACCGGCGATGTGGCCACCATCGACGAATATGGCTTCGTGCAGATCACCGACCGCAACAAGGACATGATCAAGTCGGGCGGCGAATGGATCAGCTCCATCGAGCTCGAGAACATCGCGGTGGCCTTCGACGGTGTCGCCGAGGCCGCGGCGGTGGCGGTGGAGCATCCCAAGTGGGGGGAGCGCCCGCTCCTGGTCGTGGTCCGCGAGCCGGGCACGGAAGTGGATGATAATGCCCTGCTCGACTTCTTCGCGGGCAAGGTCGTGAAATGGTGGGTTCCCGACGCCGTGGAGTTCGTCGACGAGATTCCGCACACCGCGACCGGCAAGATCAGCAAGCTCGCCCTGCGCGAGCGGTTCCGCGGTTATCGCTGGCAGTAGCACTCGAGGCAGTCCCGCATTGTCCCACGCCCAGCCGCACAACACCGAGGTCACCCGCGATGCCGCGGGCCAGGACTACATCACCTTCGAGCCGTATCCCGGCCGGGTACGGGGATTCGTCGAGGGCAAGGTGATCGTCGACAGCGAGCGCGCCATGCTGCTGCGCGAGGGCCGTCTTCCTCCGGTTCTGTACTTCCCGCGCGAGGACGTGCGCATGGACCTGTTCGAACCGAGCGAGCGCCGCACCTATTGTCCGTACCGGGGCGTCCCCGTGTACTTCCATCTCGATACCGGTTCGCGCCGCATCGACGACGTCGCCTGGAGTTACGAGGACCCGTACCCGGATGCCGAGTACGTGCGCGACTACGTCGCCTTCGACCGTTCGAAGATCGAGCGGTGGGACGAGTCGGCAGCGGTGCCGCAGACGCCCGAACCCGCCGCCCGCCATCTCAATCGACTGGCCGAGTGGCTGGTGTTCGAAGGCTGGCAGGCGGTGTCGCTGCCGGATCTCGTGACCCGCTTTGTCGAGGCCGTCCAACTCGCCGGCATCCGCATGCTGCGTTTCGCCCTGATCACCCGCACCCTGCACCCGTTGATCGGCGGCGCATCCTACCGCTGGGAGCGCGGCGTGGACAACATCACCGAAACCACCATCCGGCACGAGGCGCTCAGCACCTCGCAGTACCTCGACAGCCCGCTGGTGCCGATCTTCGAGGGCGCCGGAGGCGTGCGCCGCCGGCTCGAGGGCGACGCCGGCGCGGACGACTTCCCGGTGCTGGCCGACATCCGCGCCGCCGGCGGTACCGACTATGTCGCCATGCCCATCGAGTTCAGCGACGGCCAGGTCAACGCCGTGACCATGGCCACCGACCAGCCGGGCGGATTCACCACCGGGCAGCTGGGCCTGGTCAACGAGGTAATGCCGCTGTTCAGCCGCCTGGTGGAGGTTTTCCTGCAGCGCGACAAGTCGGTGACGCTGCTCAGCACCTATCTCGGCCGGCAGACCGGCAAGCGGGTGCTCGAGGGCCGCGTGCGGCGCGGCGACGGCGAGGACATTCACGCCGTGATCTGGTTCTGCGACCTGCGTCGATCCAGCGCGCTGGCGGCCAGCATGTCGCGGGCCGCGTTCCTCGAACACCTGAACGCGTTCTTCGACTGCATGGCCGGCGCGGTGCTGGACAACGGCGGCGAGGTACTGCGCTTCATCGGCGATGCCGCCCTGGCGATATTCCCCATGCAGGTGGTGGAGGAGGGCGACGAGCCGGCCTGCAGGCGGGCGCTGGCGGCGGCCGCCGACGCGGCGCGGCGCGTCGACGAGCACAATCGTTCCGAACCAGGGGCGGGCGATGCGCCGATGGAGTTCGGCATCGGCCTGCATATCGGCGACGTCACCTACGGCAATATCGGTACCGCGTCCAGGCTCGAGTTCACGGTGATCGGCTCGGCCGCCAACGAAGCGGCCCGCATCGAGAGCCTGTGCAAGCGGCTCGATCACCCGGTGCTTCTGTCCGAGGACTTCGCCCGCCTGTGCCCGTCGGACTATGTCTCGCTCGGACACCATTCGCTGGCCGGAACCGCGCGCAGCATGGAGATCTTCGCGCCGCGCTCTCTCTCCGCAGCGGCGGCTTCGGCCGGGGTCGATCCCGCCCCCACCACGACGTGAGGCACCGCCCGCTATGCCCCGGCGGCATCGGGGCCGCCGCCTAATCAGCAAAGGGAGGTTTACATCCTTGGACATCATCTTTCTGCACGGTCTGCGCGTCCAATGCGTCATCGGTGTGTGGCAATGGGAGCGGCGCATCAACCAGTCGGTGTACATCGACATCGACATGGCATGGGACACGGCGAAGGCCGCGCGCTCCGACGACCTCGCCGACACGCTCAGCTACAAGGACGTGTCGAAGCGGATCACCGCCGTTGCCCGGGAGGGTGAGTTCAACCTGGTCGAGACCCTGGCTGAACGGGTGGCAGCGGTCATCATCGACGAGTTCGCCGCGCCGTGGTGCCGGGTGCGGGTCAACAAGAAGGGCGCCGTCTCCTCGGCCGCCGACGTCGGCGTGGTCATCGAGCGCGGATCGAAGCCCTGATCATGGTGCGCGTGGCGCTCGGCATCGGCAGCAACCTCGATCGCCGCCAGCACGTCCAGGCGGCCGTGGACTCGCTGCGCGCGCGCTTCGGCGATGTACGGCTGTCCCCGGTGTATCGCTCCCGGGCCAGGGGCTTCGACGGTCCCGATTTCTACAACCTCGCCGCCCTCATCGACACCGACCTGCCCGTCGACGAACTGCAGCGGGAACTGCGCGCCATCGAGGACAACGAGGGCCGGACACGCAACGGCGCCCGCCTCGCCTCGCGCACCCTCGACATCGACATCCTGCTGTACGGCGACGCGGTTCTGCGCGTCGACGGCTACAACGTCCCGCGCGACGAGATACTGACCTGCGCCTTCGTTCTCAGGCCGCTGGCGGACCTCATGCCCGCGGCCGTGCATCCGGAATCCGGGAACACGCTGGCCGAGGAGTGGCGCAGGTTCACCACGAGTGAAGACGACAGCGGCCTCAGGCGCGAGGATTGGTCGCCCGCGTAAAATCGGTACCCTGGGGAGCCCGGGCCGGACCCGTGCGGGACAACGGCCGCCCGGCTCCCGCGAACTGGTCGTCGCGGCCACTTCGTCACGGTTTCAGGCGAAAAGTCACGGCGAGCGGAAGGTGGTCGGACGCCGTGCGCGTCATGGCGCCGCCCATGATTTCCACACCGGTCACCTCGATGTCGTCGCTGACGAAGACATGGTCGATGCGCAGCGCCGGCAGCCGGGTGAAGAACGTGGTCAACGGCCGCGCGTCGACCTGCAACTGGGCATCGCGCAACCGCGACGACAGCGTCCGGTAGACCGGGGAGCCGGGCAGCGAGTTCAGGTCGCCCAGGACGATGGCGGGTCCGCGGCACGCGGGGTCGCCCAGCCACTTCTCGCCGACGAGTTCGCGCGCCTGCAGCAGTCGCTCGCCGCGCGACAGGCCGAGGTGGGTGTTGATGACGTTCAGGTACTGCCCGTCCGGCAGTTCGATGGCGACCCACAACGCCCCGCGCGGTTCCGTGTCGCGGCCGTGACGCGGCCCGGGCAGGGCGGCGGCGCGCACCAGGCGCATGGGCAGGTGAGTGAGGATGGCATCGCCGTAGCGCTCCTCCTCGATATGAATGGCCGGGTGGAAGTGGTGGTCCATGTCGAGCAGGTTGGCGATCTGGTGAGCCTGGTCGACACCGCCGGTTCGCACCCGGCCGTGGTCCAGTTCCTGCAGGGCGACGATGTCCGGCCGGTGCTTGGCGATGACGCGTGCGATGCGCGCCGGCGACAACTTGCCGTCGGTGCCGATGCATGAATGCACGTTGTACGTCATGATCCGCAGTTCGCCCGCGTCACCCGAAATGCCGCGTCCGAGTGACGGCAGGCGGCGGTGGCGCTGCTGATGCACCAGGGCGGCCTCGCGCAGGTCGGCCGGCCTGAGCCAGGGTTTGTCCAGGTGTCCCGGCAGCGCGTCGGGCGGCAGCAGGGCGAAGCCGGTGACCTCCTGCGGGCTGGCTCCCGTGTGCGAGCCGTTCTCCAGTGCGAAAGTGATCACCTCGGTGCCGGCGCGCCAGCCGGACAGGACGATCTCGCCTGCCTCCGGGTGCCTGCACAGGTTGGCGAGGTCCGTGGCCGCGGCAGCGCCGAACGGGTGGTCGTCTCCGAGCAGTTGCCTCCGGTGTTCGAGAAGATCGAAATCGCCGTCGGCAGTCGCCGCTCGAACCGCGTCGTCGGCGTCGCGATACAGGACCATCGGGACCGATGCCCGTTCGACCAGCGTGGCCGCGAGCCGGGCGCGTTCGGCGGTGCCGGCGGGCGGATCGAAATACACGTGGGCCAG
Source organism: uncultured Gammaproteobacteria bacterium (assembly GCA_965652415.1). Taxonomy (GTDB): domain Bacteria; phylum Pseudomonadota; class Gammaproteobacteria; order Arenicellales; family CAJQKF01; genus BQJD01. The sequence continues at coordinate 5,393 of CBFGVH010000086.1, forward strand.
CGACCCAAGTGCGGCGACCCGCGGCGCAGCCCCGTCCCGCTCGTCGCTATAGGCGGGCAACAGTTTCTGCACCCGCACCCCGCCCAGCAGGCGGACGCGCTGGGACTGCTCGCCCCGCGCGCTGGTGCGCGGGCCGCCCGCGCGGCCGCTGCACACCCGCGCCACCGCTTCATCGATGGTGCATCCGAAGCGCTTGGCGTAGGAGAGCGTCCGCGCCTGGCCGTGGTCGGAATAGATCCACACGTCGTAGTCGCGTCGCGTCGAACGGCGGGCAGCGCGGTACACGCGGGCGATGGCGTCGTCGATGCCCTTCAAGGTGAAGTGGGCGAAGTCCGAGTCCGGCCCGCGCCGGTGGGCCTGCTCGTCGTAGCCGAGAAAGTTCAGGTGGATGATCGGCAGACCGCGCGCCGCGTCGATCTTGACGCCGACGGTGGTCAGCTCGCGAAGGGCGATGCAGATCACCACCCGCGTCGGCACGAACTTCAATTCCTTGACGAGGTCGTGACCGGCGATCAGGCCGCGCACGCAATCGACCAGGGCGAGCACGATCTCCACCACCAGCAGTGCCGCGGTGCGCAGCACGCTGTAGCCGTTTAGGATGACGAACATCGCCAGCACCAGGGGGTTGGCCGAGCGCAGCACCTGGCCCCACCCGGTCGACGCCGGGCAGAAGTGGGACTCGGCGGCGCCGCCGGTGAACACGTCCGACCAGGCGCTGCCGCCAGCCAGCAGGCCGGTGCCCTGTTCGGCCAGCCGGCGCTCCAGTTTCGCGGCCGTCGCCGGGTGATACATGCGCACGATGTCGCCGCTGTCGCGGTCGCGGAAGCTGAAGGCGGGCACGGCGGTGGCCACGCCGTAGAACAACTCCGCCTGCACCGCCGGGGTGTTGGCGGGCAGGCCCGAGTAGAACGTGTGAGTGCGGTAGTGCTCGCGCTCGATGAGCCTTGCCGTGAAAGGCATCTCGCCGCGGACCAGGGCCTTTTCGAACTCGCTTCGTCCGAGGCCGTCGACCTGGATCATCACCAGTCCCGGGTCGCTTCCGGTTCCCTCCGAAACGGACAGGCCGAGCAGGCCGGCGAGCGCCCGGCTGCGGCTGACGTGCTCGCGCAGCCGGCGAATCGTCGCCTCGAGCCGGGCGATCACGCCGGTTCGGCGGGCTCCGGCCGGCCGCCGGACAGGGCCGCTCCCGTGGCACCGGCCATGCGCTTGATCAGGTCCCATTCCACGCCGATGGAGCGCCTGAGGCGCTCCCAGTTGGCAAGCTCCGAGGGCTCCTGCGCAGTACTGCTGCCGGCGAGGCGGCCGTATATCTCGAGTGCCCGACGCGCGGTGGCCTCAAGCGAGAACGTCCCGGCGGTCTTCTGCGCAGCGCCGCGCATCTCCTCGATGCTCGCGCGCGGCAGGCCGGCCATCCACGCCAGCGCCTCGTGAAACGAGGCGGCATCCTGCCCGTCGAGCCTGCGGCCGTTGACGCGGTCCTGAACCACCTCGCGCACGCCCGGAGCGTCCACCGCCACTACCGGCACACCGGCGGCCATCGCCTCGGTCAGGACCATGCCCTGGGTCTCGCTCTGCGAGGCGAAGGCGAACACGTCCATGGCTCGATAGGCGCTCGCCAGCAGGGGTTGTTCGAGCACGCCGACAAGGTGCAGGCGGTCGGAGAGCCCGGCGCGATCGAATACGCCGCGGATCATGTCGTCCATCGGCCCGGTGCCGACCACGAGGAAGTGCGCGCGCGGCTCATCCGCGACGAAGGCCGCCACCGCCTCGGCCAGGAAGCCGAGGTTCTTCTCCCGGGCCAGCCGGCCGAGGTGCCCGACGACGAATGCGTCCCCCGGAATGTTGACGGCGGCCCGGAAGCCCTCGCCGCTGCCGCGCCGGAACAGGTCCACGTCGACGCCGGTCGGCACCACCGCCACCGGCGTCGTCACGCCGCGCTTCTCGAGTACTTCGGCCACGCTCTCGCTGGGCGCGAACACCTGGTCGCACAGGTTGGCGTAGCGTGTCGACAGTTCGACCACGAAGCGCCTGAGCACTTCCGAGTCTCCCGGTACGTAGTGCGTGTAGCGCTCGAAGAAGGTGTGGTGGGTGAACACCAGGGGCACGTCGAAGGTGTGCGAGAAGCGCAGCGCCGTGGAGCCGATCAGGAACGGGTGATGGGAATGGATGATGTCCGGATCGAACTCCTCCACCGCCTGGCTCAGGAAGCCGGGAGTCTTTAAAACCACGGAAAAATCGCTGCCGTTGAAGTCCTGCAGTGCGCGAATGCGCACCACGTCCTCCTCGTGCTCCGGCTGGCCGTCGAATTGGGGGGCGACCACCAGCACGCGATGGCCCATGGCGCGGTAGCTTCGCGTGAAGCTCTCCACCGAGCGCGCGACGCCCCCGACGTGGGGGGTGAAGGTGTTGGTCATCATCAGGATCTTCACGTCGATTCCTCCCGTTGAATGACGATGCGGTCCGTGCCCGCGTCGGCCGTGACCGGCGCGAAGCCGGGCGGCTCAACACGGATGGCGGCCGGTCGGCGGCGCCAGTCGGCCTGCCATTCGACGATTATCTCAGCCGGGCGCGGCGTAATGGATAGCGTTACGTCGCCGAAGGCGGTCGGCGCCGGACCGAAGCGGATCTCCTCGGCGCCAGCCAGCCAGTCGCCCGGAACGCCCCCGGCGATCACCAGGGTGTCACCGTCCTCGCGCGCGAAGCAGTTCCTGATCATCATCAGCCATTCGCTCGCCGCCCACGAGTGCTGGCCGTCGCCCATGCAGCCGCCGCCGGTGCGCGGATGCACCGCCTCGGGCCACTGCCCGGTGGGCGAGGCGATGGCGGCGACCGCGTTCACGAGGTCCAGATGGCGGGGGTCGCCGGCGCGCAGCAGTACCTGGGCGACGTGCAGCGTCAGGTAGCAATTGATGCCCGAGTGGATCATGTCCTGGAAGAAGCCGCCGTCGACGAAGCAGTTGTCGATGAGATAGTCGGCGGTATTGATCAGCCGCGGGTCGTCTGCGCCGAGCAGTTCCAGCGGGTAGCCCGCCACCAGCGAGCCGATGGCGCCGGCATCCAGCCGGCGGTAGGGAGAGGCGGGGATCGCCTCGCGTCCGAGCCGGGTCGCGGCGCGCTCGATGCTGCGCTCGACGGCCGCAAGGAAATGTTCGGCCTCGCGCCTGAACCGTCGCGCCGACTCCTCGTCGCCCGAGCGCCGCATCAGGCGCGAGGCGGCCATGAGTCCCGCCACGCCCCAGAAGTCGTCCCAGTAGTAGTAGTCGCTGGGACCGAGGTGCTCGGCGGAGAAGCCGGCCGGCAGCAGGCCGGAGTGGGCGCGGCCGCCTTCGTCCGGCAGGCGCTTGCGCACGATCCAGCGCGCACCGCGCCGGGCCGCCTCCTTCCACGAGTCCTTTGGCGCGCGTCCCGTCAGCTCGCAGAAGCGATCCATGATCCACAGCGCCTCGCCGTTGGAATCCCATTCACCCTCCTGGGAGTGAAAGTAGCCCATGGCGTTCTGTCGGCCCGGGAAAGTGTCGATGACCCGCTCGGCGCGCTCCACCAGTCCCGCGGCCAGCAGGGCGTTGACGATGAAGGCGGCATCGCGGAACCAGAACCGCTTGTAGGTGAAAGGCCCGGCATAGACGTCGCGGGGACTGTGCAGCACCAGGGTATGCAGGGCCGCGTCGTAAAGATTCTGCCAGCGAGCGTCGGGTGCCTTGAGGCGGCAGCAGTGCGTCAACGCCTCGCGCCACGTGGTACGCGGTCCGGCCGGGGCGTCGTCGGAAACCGGCAGGTCTAGTGTCGCCGAAATCTCGCGCGCGCGTCCCGGCTCGACTCGGAACATGGCGGCGGCAGTGGCCATTTCCACGTCGCAGCGCACGTGGGCGGAGTCGCGCAGGTCGTCGAGATGGATGAACACGTCGCCGTGCCGGTAGTCGGACACGTGATGCCTGTCCACCGGCGCGCTCAGGTGCAGGTGCCGTTGGTTATCGACGGTCAGCGTATCGCGGCTGTCGGCGAGGTCGATTCGCTGGATGAAGCTGACGCCTTCGGGGTTGTACGGTCGCACCGAGAGCACCAGCCACGCCGGGCGGTCGCATCGCGCCTCGATCTCGAGCACGCACGCGGGCGTCTCGTCCTCGGTGACGCGCACGCCGGTGACGAGCTCCATGCCGTCGGCGCCGGTTCGGGTGACCACCCGCGGACCGTGATCGCCGAGGTCCAGGTGCTGGGAGGAGTCCCGGGCGCGCGAGGGCAGCAGGGCGGCGCCGTCGTCGGTGACGATCCAGGCGTCAAGCGAGAAGCCGTCGAAGGTCGGGGTGAGCAGGCCGCGCGGGTCCACGATGGGCAGTTCGGGCCAGCCGGGCACCCCGACCGCGGTCCAGTTGCGGTGGGTCAGGTTGACGTGGGTGATGGAGAACGCGCGCGGAACGAACGCCTCGTCGCGCGGATCGAACTGGCGCTCCACCCAGAACGGCCACACCCAGTCGAGGTTGTGCTGGATGACGCGGCTGTTGATCAGCCCTCGGGCATGGAACACGGCGCCCGCCCGCAGGAGTTCGATCGGCTCGGCCACCTCGGAGGGCTGAATGAAGCGTTCGAGGCGCGCCATCAGCGCGAACGGGTCGAGGAAGCCCTGGCTTCGCGCCATGCGCCGTATGACGAATTTCCACGGCAGCCATTTCAGCCACGACATGCAGGCTCTCCCCGTTCGAGTTCAGCCTTCAGGATACGCCGTGCGATGCGGGCGAGGTAGACGACGACGGCGCAGGCGACGAACGCGCCGCCCGCGTACAGGAACCATTCCCAGTTCCCGCGGGGCCCGTCGCGCACCCCGAGCACGGCGAGGTCGGCGGCCAGCGAGCCGATGTAGACGTTGGTGACCGTGAACGGAATGATGCCGAGCACCGTGCCGGCGACGAAGTCCCGCAGCCTGAAGCGCGCCAGGCCGAACACGTAGTTGGCGACCTTGAACGGGAAGAACGGGATGAGCCGCGTGGCGAGCACTATCTTCCAGCCCGATTCGGTGAGCATGCCTTCGAGCAGCCGCGCGCGCGGATGACGCACCAACCAGGCGGCGCTGCGAGGGCCGAGCAGGTGGGGGGCGACGAGGAAGGCGATGGTGGCGCCGATGGAGGTGCCGATCACGATGTACAGCGAGCCTTCGACGACGCCGAACAGGAACCCGGCGCCGAGGGTGAGCCAGACCCCCGGCAGCACCAGCACCACCACGAGGACGTCGGCGGCAATCAGCAGCAGCGGTCCGAAGGCGCCCATGCCGTCGATCCACGCCAGCAGCGCTATCACCCTGGGCCCGATGTCGATGCGCCGGGACACCGCCACGGCGGCGGCGGCGAGCAGCAACACCGTGGCAACGACGACGAGCACCCGGCGCGTCCGGGCGCGACCGTTCGGCGGAATGGATTCGGGCTCGTGCATTGTACGACGACGTGTTGGACCTCCTGAACATCGGGTCGACCACGCCGAAGCACAACGGTCCGCACCGGGACCGAAAGGCGAAGTCCCGGCGCGCGTTGCGCTGCCGGGGCTTCGAATCGAAGCGGCTCGTCGCTTCAGGCGGCGAACTGTACCGCCACCGCTCGACCGCGTTCGGCGGCGGCAACGAACTCGTCCAGGCGGTCGAAGTTCAGGTAGCGGTAGACCTCGGGCGCCATGGTGTCGATCTTCGTCGCGTACTCGAGGTACTCCGCGCTCGTTGGCAGCCGGCCGAGCACCGAGGCCACCGCGGCCAGCTCGGCCGAGGCGAGGAACACGTTGGCGCCCTGGCCGAGCCGGTTGGGAAAGTTGCGGGTCGACGTCGATACCACCGTGGAGTTGGCCGCCACCCGCGCCTGGTTGCCCATGCACAGCGAGCAGCCGGGCATCTCGGTGCGCGCGCCGGCCGCGGCAAAGATGCTGTAGTAGCCCTCTTCCATCAGCTGGTGCTCGTCCATCCGGGTTGGCGGCGCGATCCACAGCCGGGTCGGAATCACCCCGCCGGCGGCCTGGAGGAGCTTGCCGGCGGCGCGGAAGTGGCCGATGTTGGTCATGCACGAGCCGATGAAGACCTCGTCGATCGTCGTGCCGGCCACCTCGGACAGCGGCCTGACGTCGTCGGGATCGTTGGGGCAGGCGAGAAGCGGCTCAGTGATCTTCGACATGTCGATCTCGATCACCTCGGCGTACTCGGCGTCGTCGTCGGCGCGCAGCAGTCTGGGATTGGCCAGCCACTCCTCCATCGCCCGCGCCCGGCGTTCCAGGGTGCGGGCGTCGCCGTAGCCGTTGTCGATCATCCAGCGCAGCATCACCACGTTGGAGGCGAGGTACTCGGCCACCGATTCCTCGGAGAGGTCGATGGTGCAGCCGCCGGCGGAGCGTTCGGCGCTGGCGTCGGACAGTTCGAAGGCCTGTTCCACGGTCAGGTGCGGCAGGCCCTGGATCTCGAGAATGCGGCCGTTGTACACGTTCTTCTTGCCCTTCTTCTCCACCGTCAGCAGGCCGCGCCTGATGGCCTCGTAGGGAATGGCGTTGACGAGATCGCGCAGCGTGATGCCGGGCTGCATCTCGCCGCTGAACCTGACCAGGACCGACTCGGGCATGTCGAGCGGAATCACGCCCAGCGCGGCGCCGAACGCCACGATGCCCGACCCTCCCGGGAAGGAGATGCCGAGCGGGAAGCGCGTGTGGGAGTCGCCGCCCGTGCCGACCTGGTCGGGCAGCAGCATGCGGTTGAGCCAGCTGTGGATGATCCCGTCCCCGGGCCTGAGCGAAACGCCGCCGCGGTTCATGATGAACTCCGGCAGCGAGTGCTGGGTGTCGATGTCGACCGGCTTCGGATACGCCGCGGTGTGGCAGAACGACTGCATCACGAGATCGGCGGAGAAGCCGAGGCAGGCAAGCTCCTTCAGTTCGTCCCGGGTCATCGGGCCGGTGGTGTCCTGGCTGCCCACCGTGCCCATGCGCGGCTCGCAATAGGTTCCCGGCCGCACACCCTGTCCCTCGGGCAGGCCGACGGCGCGGCCGACGATCTTCTGGGCCAGGGTGAAGCCCCTGCTCGAGGACTCGGGATCCTTCGGCCGGCGGAACACGTCGCTCGCCGGCAGTCCCAGGATCTCGCGCGCCTTGTCGGTCAGGGTGCGCCCGATGATGAGCGGGATGCGGCCGCCGGCCTTGACCTCGTCGAGCAGCACGTCCGTCTTGAGGGAGAAGCGGCTGACGACCTCGCCGGCTTCGTTCTCGATCACGCCGTCACAGGGCTTGACCACGATGACGTCGCCCATGTCGAGCCTGTCCACGTCGCACTCGATGGGCAGGGCGCCCGAGTCTTCCACGGTGTTGAAGAAGATCGGTGCGATCTTGCCGCCGAGCACCACGCCGCCCTGGCGCTTGTTGGGAACGAACGGAATGTCCTCGCCCATGTGCCACAGCACCGAGTTGGTGGCTGATTTTCTCGACGAGCCGGTGCCGACCACGTCGCCCACGTAGGCCAGCGGCAGCCCCCGCGACTTGAGCTCGGCGATCTGCGCGATGGCGTCGGTGATGCCCTCGCGCGGGTTCTTGAGCATGGCCAGGGCGTGCAGCGGGATGTCCGGGCGCGACCAGGCGTCCTGGGCCGGGGACAGGTCGTCCGTGTTGGTCTCGCCGGTGACCTTGAACACGACGAGCCGGATCGCCTCGGGCACGTCGGGCTTCCTGGTGAACCACTCGGCGTCGGCCCAAGACTGCATCACGGCCTTCGCGTTGGCATTGCCGTCCTTCGCCTTGTCGGCGACGTCGTGCAGGGCGTCGAAGATGAGCAGGGTGTGCTTGAGCTGCTCCGCGGCAATCGCGCCGAGCTCGGCGTCTTCAAGGAGCTCGATCAGCGGCTGGATGTTGTAGCCGCCCAGCATGGTGCCGAGCAGTTCAACGGCGCGGCGCGCATCGAGGATGGGCGAGGTGGCCTCTGCGCGGGCGAGTGCCGCCAGGAAGCCGGCCTTGACGTAGGC
>CBFGVH010000087.1:0-13237 GCA_965652415.1 uncultured Gammaproteobacteria bacterium
GCCGTCAGCTTCGGCACCAGCAGGTGGTCGGTGGCCAGCGAGCTGATGCCGATGACGTCGACGTCCTCCTGCACGGCCAGTTTCACCACCGCCGGGATCGACTGCCACGGGGCGGTGTAGATCACCTCCATACCGGCGTCGCGCAGCGCTGCCGCCACCACGCGACTGCCGCGGTCGTGGCCGTCGAGACCGATCTTCGTGACCAGCACGCGCACCGGGCGTTCCGGCGCCGGGGAACGGGTCGCAGGGCGCGTATTCATTTCGCTTCGCTCCGGATCAGGGGTTGTTCGATGATGCGCAGCATGTCCTCGGCGATCTCGCCGGGCGTCATGCGGCCGGGGCGGTACCAGAACTTGGCCCAGTTCAGCGCGCCGAGCAGCATGTGGCGCAGGGTCGCCCGGTTGACGTCGGGCGCGAGCGGCAGCGCGTCCACCAGTTCGCGGAACAGCCGCTCGTAGTCGTCGCGCAATGCCGCCAGGTGCTCGCGCGCGGCGGGCACGTCGTCGGGAAACACGCGCAGGATCACCTGGGCGTAGTCGCTCTCGGCGAGCAGCATCTCGGCGTGCGCCCGGCACGCCGACGCGAGGCGCTGCCAGGGGTCGTCGATACCGGCGATCGCGGCGGCGACCCGGGCGGAGATACGCCGCACGCCTTCCTCGTACACCGCCAGGAAGAGGTCTTCCTTGGACGGGAAGTGGTAGTAGATCGACCCCGCGATCATGCCGGCCTCGCGCGCGATGTCGCGCATGGTCACGGCGTGGAAGCCGCGCGCGCGAAACTCGCGGGCCGCGGCATCGAGCAGGACCTCGCGGCGATTGTCCTGGCGCGGCGCGCGCCGGGTGGTCGTGGTTCGGGACATGGGTACAGCGTGAATACCAAACGTTTGTTTTTTACCAAGGATCGTCGCTGCCGTCAAGACCTGCGCCGCCATGCCCCGGACAAACACCCCGAAACAACGGCTATCATCGCGGACTTTCACCGCCTGCTGCAACGAACCGATGATTCCCCGACTGGCGCCGGGCACCCTGTGGCACGCCGTGGTCCAACGGACCGCCTCGGCGCTCGCCTCGGGCCACCTTCACGGCATCGACACCGACCTCGCGTGGATCGAGCAGGACGGCGTCCGTTTTGCGGTTCGCGTAGCCGTCAACCTCGAGCGCAAGCGCGAGGAGCTCAAGCGCCGGCCCGCGGACGCGCGTCGCAACCCGTTCCTGCCGCCCGAGCCGGAACTGACCGTCGGCGCCATCGGCGAGGGTCATATCGGCGTACTCAACAAGTTCAACGTGGTACCCCATCACCTGCTTGTCGTCACCCGCGAGTTCGAGCACCAGGAGACGCTGCTCGATGCCGCCGACTTCGAGGCCTTGTGGACCTGCCTCGACGAGTACCCGTCGCTCGCGTTCTACAACGGCGGCGAAGTCGCCGGCGCGAGCCAGCGGCACAAGCACCTGCAGGTCGTGCCGCTGCCTCTCTACGAGGGCATGGAAGGCTTCCCGCTCGAGCCGTGCTTCCACCGCGCCGACTGCGGCGACGGCTTCGGCAGGCTCGACGTGTTCGATTTTCGCCACGTCATCGTGCGCCTGCCGCACGACATCGCCGGCGACGCCGAAGGGCGCGGCGAACGCACGGCGGCGCTTTACCGGGCGACGCTCGTGGAATCAGGCATCGGTATCGACGACAGCGGAGCCGATGTCCGCCAGGGCGGCCCCTACAACCTGCTGATGACCCGCGAGTGGATGCTGGTCGTGCCGCGTGCGCGCGAATTCGCCCACGGCATCTCGATCAACGGCCTTGGTTACGCGGGCTCGCTGTTCGTGATCGACGAGGAGGCGCTGGCCGCGGTGCGGCGGCTCGGGCCCATGAGCGTCCTGCGCGAGGTTTCACTGCCCGCGCATTGAGCATTCAGCTCGCCAGGGGATCGTCGAAGAATTCCACCGCGCCGGTCTCGAGGTCGTACTCGGCGCCGATCACGCGCAGGCCGTCGTTGTCGACGAGGTCCTCGAGGATGCGCGAGCCGTGCTTGAGGTGGGCCACGGACAGGCGGATGTTGGCGCGCACGGCGTGGCGGATCAGCGCCTCGCGATCACCGGCGAGGTCGGTCTCGAGCAACGTCTCCACCGAGGGCCGGATGCGGTCGACGATGGCGTGCAGGTTGGGCGAACGACTCTCGCTGGGGCGCTCGAGCTCCTCCACCGTCGCCTGCACCGCGCCGCACGCGGAATGCCCGAGCACTACGACCAGGCGCGTACCGAAGCGCTCGGCGGCGAACTCGATGCTGCCGACCTGCGACGGCGCGACGATGTTGCCGGCGACGCGGATCACGAACAGATCGCCGAGCCCCTGGTCGAACACGATCTCGGCGGGCACCCGCGAGTCCGAGCAGCCGAGGATGATGGCGAAGGGCGCCTGGCCGGCAACCAGCTGGTTGCGCCGCGACGCGCTGGAAACGGCGACGCGGTCGGCCGTGTCCTCGACGAAGCGGCGATTGCCGGCCTTGAGCCGCTCGAGGGCCTCGAACGCCGAGATCATCGCGCCGCCCCCCTGACCGCGTGGCCGACGGTCACCGGCGGTGCGCCGCGCAGGGTCTGGTAGACCACGCAGTAGCGCTCGGTGAGCTTGAGCAACGTGGCGATCTCCTCGGCGCCCGCGTCGGTGTCGAGATCGAAGTCGAGGCGGATCTCGCGAAAGCCCACCGGCGCCTCCCTCGCCACGCCCAGGGTGCCGCGAAAGTCGAGGTCGCCCTCGGCCCGCACCGTCGCGTCGCGCAGCTCGACGCCGATGGCCGTGGCGACCGCGTTGAGGGTGACCCCGGCGCAGGCCACCAATGCCTCGAGCAGCATGTCGCCGGAACACGCCGCCATGCCGTCGCCGCCGGTCGCCGGGTGCAGCCCGGCCTCAACCAGCGCCTTGCCGGTCTCGACCCGGCAGGTCACGCCCTCGCCGATGCGGCCCTCGGCCCTGAGAGTGATCAACGCGGCGTCGGGCTCGTCGGTGTATTTCTTCTTCAGCGGCGCCTGCAGCGCGCGCAAGTCGTCGGCTTTCATCAGCGGTCTTCTCCCGTCTCGTCGACCAGGGCTCGGGCAGAACGCACCCGGTTGGTCGATTCTCTCTGTTCACGGTGGGTCATAAAAGGGGACGCTTCGTGCAATCGCGCCATGTACAGGGCATCGACCAGGACGCCGTCACGCATGGCGTAGCCCCTGAGGGTGCCCTCGATCTCGAAGCCGAAGCGCCGGTAGAGCCGGATCGCAGGTTCGTTGTCCACGAACACGTTGAGCTCCAGCCGCGTCAATCCCAGCCAGTTGTCTGCCAGGTCAACGCCCGCCTTCATCAGCGCGGTACCGACACCCCGACCCTGCCAGCGATCGTGCACGGCCATGCCCACCCCCGCGGCATGACGGCGGCGGGGCGAATGCCCCTCGATCCAGACGCCGAGCATGCCCACCACCGCGCCGTCGACGCAGGCGACGAGCGGGTAGAGGCCGTCGGGCTTGTCGGCCAGCCGCCGCTTCCACGTCTCCGCGGACGGAAAGGGCAGCTGCAGCGTGCCGGAAAAGGCCGCCGGCTGGGCGTGGATGTCGTGAATCGCGAGGTAGTCGTCGGGCTCGGCATGGCGGATGACGATGTCCATGCGGCAGATGTTAAGTCATTTCGAATGTAAGGTGCGCTTCAGCGCACGCGCATTTCCCGCTCAAGCACGGCGCGTGCGCTGCTGCCTGCATCCCGTACCCGCTGAGCCTCAGTTCAACTGTATCCGCTCCCCGAACGGCACCGCCCGCCGGCCCTTGACCAGCCACACCACCGGGCAGGCCGGCGCGCGCACCGGGAATTCGCCATCGGCGTCGGTGAAGTAGACGACGGCGTCGGGGAGGCGGTCCTGCTTCTCGATCCACTCGAACACGGGCACGAAGCTGGTGCCGCCGCCGCCCGTGAGCGCCGGCGCCTCGAGGTGCTCCCACGGCTCGAAGCGCCAGGGGGCGTCGGCGTGCAGGGCGGCGTCGCAGGCGAGCAGGGTGACGCGGGCGCGCACCTGGCCCTTCAGGGCGTCGACCTCGCCGATGAAGGCGTCGAGCTCGGATTCGCTGATCGATCCCGAGGTGTCCACCGCGACCACGAGCTCGACCTCGGCGCTGCGCAGCGACGGGAATATCGCCTCGCCCTCGCGCCGCGAGGGGCGGTGGTAGTTGAAGTCCTCGCGGCCGGAGAAGGACATGAAGCGCGCCAGCAGCGCCCGCCACGGGACCTGGCTTTGCAGCAAGTGGTCGATCTGCCGCGCCATCTCGCCGCTGAGCTTGCCGCTCCTGAGCGCCTGCTGGGCTGCGCCGGCGGCGCGCTGCTGCCAGCGCGTGGCCAGCGTCGCGCGCTCCTCGACCCCGAGCGGCGGCGGCCGCCCCTCGCCGGCTTGCTCACTCCCACGGCCGGATCCGGAGCCGCCGTCGCGCTCTACTTCGCCGCGGCCGTCGTCCCGGCCGTCGTACAGGTGCTCGTCCTGGGGCTGCTTCTCGGGGTTCTCGTCGATGAGCGGATAGATCTCCTCGGCGCTCATGCCGGCATACTCCGCGAGGTACAGGGCGTCGGGCGGCAGGGTCATGCCCTCGGCGACCAGCAGGGCGTTGATCGCGAAGTCGCAGGCCACGTCCCAGCGTCGGCGGTCGCGATGCTGGCGTCGGGCGAAGTGACCGAGGGCACAGTGCAGCGCCTCGTGGGCGAGCACCGCCTCGACCTGGCTCACCGAGAGCGCGTCGATGTAGTCGGGGTTGTAGTAGAACGCGCGCGCGTCGGTGGCCGCGCTCCTGCACCACGCCCCGCCCGGCTTCGCCGGCAGGCGCAGCGCCAGCGCACCGAGGAACGGCCGGTCGAGCACCAGGCGCGTACCGGCAGCGGATATCTTGCTGGGGGCGTCTAGCCCGGATCTTTCACCAGTCGGACCCATCAAATGACAATCGCGTGTAATTTCCGGCTTGGACGCAGCATTTATCGGGCGTGCTTGACGGGACAATCCGTCCTGTTCGGGCCAGGCCCGTCAACGCTCGGCGGCCAGCATCACGTCGGCGACCAGCGACGCCCAGTGGGCGAACTGGGGCAGGGCGAACACGTCGGCGCCCACGGCCTGGTGCAGGTCGGAGACCAGCATGACGCCCATCTCGCGCTGCGCAAAGCGGCCGGCGTAGTCGAGGATGTGTCCCATGGCGGCATTGCGGGCGCCTCCTTCGGGGGCGCGCAGTGCGCGGCCGACCAGTGCCGAGGCCACTGCGTACTGCAGGTCGAGGTCCGCGGGTACGGCCGTCTCCCGACCTTCGATGATGGCGTCGATGTCGGGCAGGTTGTCGAGGTTGCGAAGAAAGGCGTCGAGTTCGACACCGGCCGCCGCGCCGACACAGGCCTTGAGCGCACCGAGCAGCATGTCGCGCTCGCCGCCGAACTTGGCGAGCGCTCGGTGGGCGAACTCCCAGGACCGCGGCGAGGGAAACGCCGCCGGGTTCTCCGCCGGATCGAAGTCGAACAAGAGGTCGGGGCGAAATCGCAGGAAGGCGATCAGCCGCTCGTCGATGCCGAAACCGAAGGCCCACGACACCCAGTCGTCGAGGTTGGGCTCGACCTCGTAGTGGGAGAAGCGGTTGGCGAGCGGCGCCGGCATCGTGTACGTCACTCCGCGGTCGCCCTGGCGGTTGCCGGCGGCGAAAATGGCCCAGCCGGCGGGCACGCGGTACTCGCCGAGCCGCCGATCGAGAATGAGCTGGTAGGCGGCCGCCGAGACGCTCGGCGGCGCCGAGGTGATCTCGTCGAGGAACAGGATACCGCGCGGCCCGTGGCGCACCGCGTCGGGCAGCATGGCCGGCACCGCCCACTGCACGGTGTCGCCGCTGCGAAAGGGAATCCCGCGCAGGTCGCTCGGCTCGAGCTGGGACAGGCGGATATCGATGATGGGCACGCCGTGGTTCCCGGCCACCTGGTAGACGAGCTGCGACTTGCCCACGCCCGGCGGGCCCCACAGCATCACCGGCGTGTGCAGGCCCCGCTCGAGGGCGGTGTACTCGTGGTCGAGGATTTCCTTGATTCGCGAGGGACGCATGGATCGGTCGAGGTATTGAACAACGCGCCGCAGTCTACACCACGGACGGCAAGGGGGAGCAGACCGGGCAGGCCGCGCGCCCTGTTGAGACGGTCAGCCGACCTCGAACGACGTCACGCCGAAGATGCGATCGAGCGGTATGGCCGGTGCCTCGCCGGTGTACATCCGGGCCGTTTCGAACGCGGCGCGCATGCCGTGTCGCCGGGCCAGGTCCACAGCCGCCTCGTTGACCTGCGGCACGTCCAGGTACACCGGGTCGGACGGCTTCGCCCGCGACGCCAGGGCCGTGAAAAGCGCTTCGGCCGCTGCCGCATCGTCCGCGAACAGCGGTCCGATCTTGCAGCCGGACCGGCATGCACGGATGACGCCGTAGCCCGCAAGGGAGCCGTTCCGGCGAATCCCGAGCGCGCTCGATCCCGGCTGGGTGATCCACGCCTTGATGAACGCGGAGCGGTCGGCGGGGAAGAACGGCCGGTCGTAGGAAAGCACCGTTTCGAGAGGCGATTCGTGGAGTTCGACGATGTCCGCCTCGTCCGGGTGCCCGCCGAGTCCGGCACCCTCGTAGCGGATGTTTCGATGAGCGAGGCCGAAACCGGACTTGCGGTAGTTGTGCTGCTGGGCGACGACGCCGTCGAGCCCGATCAGCCGCCCGCCGAGGTGATCGAGCGCGGCCTGCCAGATTCGCAGTCCGAGGCCGTTGCCGCGGCGGTCCGGCCTGACGATGTAGAAGCCGATGAATCCGAAGTCGTCACCGTACCTGACGGCCGATATGGTCGCGACGGGTTCGCCGCCGTCAAGCCCCACCAGGAAGCCGCCCGGATCGGCAGCGCGATAGCACTCGGCATCATGAACCCCGGGATTCCATCCCTCCCGCGCGGCCCACTCGACCGCGGTCGCGACCTCCTCCGGCCGCATGGTCCGGATGGTGTAGTCGTCATCGGCCACCGGGTTCCGCCGGCAGTCCCGTGGCCCTGGCGGGCGAGGCCTCGGGCTGGGGTTCGCTGCCCGCCTCGTCGAGAAAGAACATCACCACCTCTTCGTAGGTACCGGCCCCGACATTGACCGCACGATGCACGCGGCGGTCCGGCTCGTCCCAGCCGGCCAAGCCGGACTGCGTGGCCACGTCGATCTCCCGGCCCGGCGGCTCCGTCTCGATCCGCAGGTGCTGCCCCTGCACGACGACGGTGAAGCGTCGGCACTCGTCGGTGTGCCAGGGTGTCGCTTCGCCGGGCTCGAGCACGAGGCGGCGCACCAGCAGGTTGCCGTGCCGGCTGATGATCTCTCGTCTCATCGCTCATCCCTCCTTCGCATCTGCCGCCCCTCGCGGCAACCTGCGCCGGTAGCGGACGGGTTCGACTCGACTCACCACGTCCTATATAGCCGTACTTCGGCGTGCCCGCAACACGTTTCCACGCCCTCACAGCGCTGCGCTCGTGCGCCGTGGGCCATGGATCGGGAGGCCGACCGCGTCGCCAGCCGCGGCCCGGGCCGCTTCTCAGACTGTGCGCCGGGGAGCGTCCGAGGGATGGTTCACGCCGTTCGACGTCGGCACGTCGCCAAGCTCGAACGGGTTGACACCCTCGAGACAACCGACGTTGTATCCATATTCTTCGGGGTTCGAGCGGCGCTGGTGGTGAGTGTAGATGCCGCAGATCGAACAGAAATAGTGCCTGGCTGTCATGGTGTTGAACTGGTAGAGACGCAGAAACTCGGCGCCTTGCACCACGCGCAGGCTCCCCACCGGCACGGTGGCCGCAATCGCGCCCTTGCGCCGGCAGATCGAGCAGTCGCACCGGTGGGGATCGACGATGCCGTCGGGCAGGTCGAGTTCCAGCACCACTGCGCCGCAATGGCACGACGCGCGGTGTTTCAATAGAATTTCCGTGGTGCCTACTTTTCTGATCATGCCCTCACCCTGCGGCGGCCATCCCGAAATAGCCCACAGGACCGGTTGCCGACAATCGAGTCGTTGATTGTAATCGCGCGCAATGACCGAACGCACACCGGCGCGAAAACCGCATGCATGCCGGCGGTTAACCGCGAGCGAAGACTCTGGTAAATTCGACCGTACGCCCCAGGACCATCATCGTCCATGGCCGATTCGGTAACGAGACATTATGGCAGCGGCGCCGACGCTCTGGCGTCGAAAATCCGGGACTCCCTGCTCGCAGCGGGCAAGGATCCGGCCAACCTGACCGCCGCCGACCTCGCGAGCATCGACGAATTCCACATTCGCGGACGCAAGGCGACCCTCGAACTGGGCGAGCGCATGGAACTGCGTGACGACGCTCATGCACTCGACATCGGCAGCGGCCTCGGCGGCCCGGCGCGAACCCTCGCACGGACTTACGGCTGTCGCGTCACCGGGGTCGACCTGACCGAGGCGTTCTGCGAGGCCGCGGCGGAGTTGTCGCGCTGGGTCGGGCTGGATGACAAGGTTCGGTTCGAGCCCGCCGACGCCGCCGACCTTCCGTTCGCGGAGGGCACCTTCGATGCGGCGGTCACCATTCACGCCGCCATGAACATCCCGGCCAAGGACGCGGTCTACGCAGAAGCGAAGCGAGTGCTGAAGCCGCGCGGCGTGTTCGCGATCTACGACGTCCTCGCGGGCGAGGGCGGCGACGTGATTTTCCCTGTCCCCTGGGCGCGCGACCCGTCCATCAGCCATCTCGCCACCCCCGCGCGGATGCGCGAACTCCTGGCCGCGGCGGGATTCGAGATCGTGCACGAACACGACTCGACCGCCGAAAGCCTTTCCTGGTTCAGGGAAATGACGGAGCGCATCGAGCAGTCCGGGCCGCCGCCGGTCACTTTCGCCCTCTTTCTCGGCGAGGATTTCCCGACCATGGCGCGCAACCAGGTCCGCAACCTGGCCGAGGGGCGTGTTCGAACGGTCACCTACATCTGCCGCGCCTGAACGACCGGGCCCGGGCTGGTGTTTCCCGCATCACCGCCGACGCGCTCGTGCCGCCACGGCCCCCAGCGCACCCGTCCCGGTGTGGCCAAACACTGCTTCCGACAGTGCTACTTCGTCGAGCCGCCGCCAATCAGCCTGCGAACATCCGTCGCGATCGGCGCAAGCGCGGCCAGGGTCGTCAACAGCCCGAACAGGGGGAGGATCATGACCGGCCACTTCTTGGGCAATCCGGCGAGTTCGTAGTAGCTACCCCGGATGTTGTCGACCAGCACGAGGCCGTATATCAGCATGAAGATTCCCATCGCCAGTATGAGAACGTCCCAGAGCAGCCGGAGCAGCATCGCCGCTGTCGGCGGCAGCAGGTCGTACATGCCCTGCATCGATACATGTTCCCGATCGTGTACGGCGAGGGCAAATGCCATCAGCACGAGCCAGATGTTCGCGAAGACCGCCAGCGTATCGCCCCAGAACGGCGGATCCTGGAACACGTACCTCATGACCACCGTGTATACGATGAAACCGGTCATCAACACGAGAAGCGTCACGCAGAGGAACCGGATCGTGCGCACCGCGATCCGGTTCAGCGCCTGCACATAGTCCAGGATCTTCATTGCACGAACCCAAGCATCTGCGGCACCCACATGGTGAAGCCCGGGACCACCATCATGAGCACGAGTATTGCAGCCTCCAGGAGAAGAAACGGCACCATCGCGACCGCAACTTTTTCGAGACGCTCCTCCGCGATATAAGAGGCGGTGAAATAGCACACCCCGATGGGAGGCGTCGCCGTACCGATGAGGAACCCTACCGAGATCACCACCCCGGCCTGAAACTCGGGATAGCCGGCAGCGGCTGCGACGCTGACCAGCGTCGGCCCGAGAATGATCAGGTTGGCCACGGCATCCATCACCATTCCGATCAACAGGATGAACCCGACGAACACCACCACGAACATGATCGGGTCATCCACGTAGCCGAGCATCCACTCCTCGAGGCCGCTCAGCACGCCTATCCGGCTCAGAAGCCAGCTGAACGGGCCGGCCGCCGCAATGATGATGAACACCGAGGAGGTATTCTTCACCGTTCTCACGAGCGCGTCGATCAGCGAGCTGGCGGTGAAGCCCTTGTACACGAAAAATCCCAGCAGCAGCGCGCACACCGCCGTTATCGCGCCCGCTTCGCCGGCCGTGAACACGCCGAACACGATCCCGCCGACAAGCACCACCGGGATAAGAAGCGCGAGGAAACAACCGCGAAATGCCGTGAACAGCCTCCCGAAGCCGAACGGTTCCTCGAAGCGCTCATAGCCGCGACGCCGCGCGATGAAGTACGTCTGGATCATCAATCCGACACCGACGGCGATTCCCGGAAGCATGGCGGCGGCGAACAGCCCACCGACCGACATTCCGGCTCCGCTGGCCAGGAGCACCATGGCGATGCTAGGTGGAATGATTCCCCCGATCGTCGAACTCACAGCCGTTATCGCCGCTGAAAATGCCGCGGAGTACCCGGCTCGCTTCATTGCCGGAATCAGGATCGACCCCACCGTCGCCGTATCGGCCACCGACGAGCCGTTCATCCCCGCGAACAGCATGCTCAGCAGGATATTGACCTGGGCGAGACCGCCGCGAATGCGTCCGACGAGCTCGCGACTGAAAACCAGCAACCGCTCGGTTAGCTTCCCCGTGTTCATCAGCTCCCCGGTCAGAAGAAACAACGGGATCGCCAGTAGCGATGCCCGTTCCAGGGCGCTGAAAATCTGGTTTGGTACAACTGTCAGAGGCACCACGTCGGTTACCAGGATGAATGCGACGGTAACCATGATCATGGCGACACCAATTGGCGCACCGAGTATGGTAAGGAGGATGAGGCCGCCTACCAGCAGAATTATATCCATTGATCAGTGACCCAAGCAGCGGGCGGACGCAAGCATGAACAGGCTCTCCCGATATGACCAGGAGCAATCGCCCGGGTACTGGACTCGCGTCGAGTCCCCAGCCCGGCGGATTACCGTGCGATCGCCGTACGGAATCAGGGGCGCACACCGCGCACCGGTACCGCAGCGAGCAACACGGCTCCCGGGTACTGACTCGGTTGCCGTGCGCTCGCCGTTACCGGCCTCGTCAGCGCGATGCTACAGTACCCCGGCCTCCTCGAGCCCGCCGATCAAGTCGGTCATTCCCTGGTCTTCGAGGACACGACGAGCCAGTTCGGGGTCGAAGCTGTCGCTGACGGACTTCCAGACCGGGGGGACGCCGGCATACCAGAGCGTCATTTCTTCATCCGTCGGCGTGTAGTACTCGACGTTGCCCTCGAGTTCCTTGAGGCGCTCCTCCTCCCACTCCCGGTCGATGGCGAATGAGTCCTGCTGAAGCTCGCGTCCCGCCTTGTTGACTACCTCCTTGGCCCAGTCAGGCAGGGACTCGTACCTCGACATGCCCATGAAAATCACGTGCGTGTTCCAGGCTCCACCTGTCTTGGTGATATAGGGTGTTACCTCGTAGAAGCTGCGCGCCGCGACGTACGCATCCGGGATATACATGCCGTCGACCACGCCTGTCTCGAGGCCCTCGTACAGGTTCGCCCAATCGAATGGTATGGCGACACCGCCCCAGCCGCTGATCAGGAGCCTCTCGACGTCCGACTTCGTCACGCGGATCTTGAGGCCTTTCATGTCGGCCGGAGTGCGAACCTCCCGCAGTCGATTCTGTACATTGCGAAAGCCGAGAGAAGGCACTATCGCGAGCACCTTGATATCCATCTCCTCGGCGGCCCGATCCGCAAGTTCGTCGAACAGCCAGCCGTTCATCACCTTCTCGGCCGACTCGGCGTCCTTGAAGATGAACGGCAGGTTCAGGATATCGAAGGTCTTTCCAAACGCCCCGATGTTTCCACCGGACGCCGAGCCGATGTCGATCTCGCCAAGCAGGGCCTGCTCGAAACACGTGTGCTCGCTGCACAATGCACCGCCAACCTGGGCGTCGGCATCGATTCGACCTTCCGAGTACTCCTCGAGTCTCGGCGCGAGATAGTCGGTGAACATCCAGGACGTGGGTACCGTCGGCGCAATGCCGTTGGCCAGGGTCAGCCGCACGTTTTCCGACGCCAGGCCGGAGAAGGCCGTGCACATCGTTCCGATCGCGACCACCGCAGACAAACAGAGTTTCGTCGTTTTCATCGGGTCCTCCAGGGAAATGTATATGTAGTGAGTAGAGCTGTTCAGCTTGGGTTGCCGGTCATGGACTCATCGTGCACGCGGCGACCGGACTACCTGGCCGTGCAAGTGTACGTTTCGAATTCGCCTTCCAGTATTGCGACTCCTGCATCCAGCGATCGCAGACCCTGGATGCTGACCAACTTGATGACGTCGAGGATCTCCCTCGGTGATACACCGATCTCAAGCGCGGCCTCGATGTGCCGGCGTGTACCGGGGCTGTAGAGATGCGTGACACTGGTGTCGAGCGCGATGCACAAAAGCTCGAAGTTCCTGCGACCCAGGACGTCGACGATCGACTGGTCCAGCCCGACCGCGAGAAGACGATCCAGCCAGACAGGGTCCCACTTCTCGAGGGCGTCCCACGCGCTGTTGAAGCCGCCGGCCTCGTGCATGTCGGCGATCACCGGCGCGTCGCCCACGGCGGGTTCTATCTCGCATCCCTGCCGCGACAGGCCTTCAGCCAGGATAGGGGACGCCTGCGCCGCGCCGTGAATTCCCAGGATCGTACACAGCCTGAGAACCGCGAGAATCTCCCGGTAGGAGACTCCCGATTTCAAAGCCTGGGAGACAAACATCCGCAACTCGCGCTCGGCAAGCCCCGTCACCGAGGCATGCAGCGCAATCTGGACCAGAAGCACGATGGTTCGGTCCAGGGATCCACCGAGCGTCCGGGACTCGAGTTCACGAACGCGATCCAGGCAGTCCGGATCGCGATCGCGCAGAGAAGCGGCGACGGCGTCGCTCAGGAGGGATCCCGGCCGGGCGCAATCCATCGTCAGAATTCCTTCAGCCCGCGTCCCGCATCGGGACACCCTTCTGCCCCGGGGTGCGATTCGGCGGCATGCCGAGCTTGCGCAGGGTCTCATCTGCTGACGAGTAGAATTCGCCGATCTTGTAGATTTCCTTGGCTTCCGTGCCGCTGGCCACGTCGCGATAGAGTATCCGCGCAAGTTCCACCATCTTCTCGACCTGCTGGACGGTCGTCGCCCTCTCGCCTTTGCGCCCCCAGAGATTGTCCTCGATCCCGCAC
>CBFGVH010000088.1:0-13186 GCA_965652415.1 uncultured Gammaproteobacteria bacterium
GTGAGTGGATTCGAACCACCGGCCCCTGCCTCCCGAAGACAGTGCTCTACCAGGCTGAGCTACACCCCGTGATCAGGCGGACCGTTCGTCCCGGGCGGGATCAGAACGTCCTGGCGACGGAAAAGTCGGCGAGTGAGGCGAGGGCCTGTCGGTATCGGGAATTCGGCAGGCAGTCCAGGGCGGACTTGGCGAGCGTCGCCTCCTCGCGTGCGCGGCGCGAAGTGTACGCAACTGCGCCGGTGGATTCAATGATTTCGACGATGCGCTCGAACTTGTCGCGCTCGCCGTTCTTGATGGCGCCGCGGATCAGGGCGCGATCCTGGCGGCCGGCGTGCGCGAGCGCGTGGATCAGCGGCAGGGTCGGCTTGCCCTCGGCGAGGTCGTCGCCGCGCTCCTTGCCCATGGACTCGGCGTCCTGGGTGTAGTCGAGCAGGTCGTCGACCATCTGGAAGGAGATGCCGACGTGCAGGCCGTAGCGGGCGAGGCCGTCGGCGACCGGGTCACCGGCGCCGCCGACGATCGCGGCCAGCCGCGCGGCCGCCTCGAACAGCTTGGCGGTCTTGCGGGTGATGGTCTCGATGTAGCGGGCTTCGTCGACCTCGGGCGAGTGGGCGTTGAGCAGCTGCAGCACCTCGCCCTCGGCGATGCGGTTGGTGGTCTCCGCCATCACCTCCATGACCGCCATGCGGCCGGTCGCCACCATCATCTCGAAGGCGCGCGAGTAGAGGAAGTCGCCGACCAGCACGCTGGCGTCATTGCCCCACACCGCGTTGGCGGTGGCGTTGCCGCGGCGGAGGTCCGAGCCGTCCACCACGTCGTCGTGCAGCAGGGTCGCGGTGTGGATGAACTCGACCACGGCGGCGAGCTGGATGGCCTCGTCGCCGGCAGCGTCGAGGGCCTTGGCGCAAAGCAGGAGGGTGACCGGGCGCAGGCGCTTGCCGCCGCCGCCGATGATGTACTCCGACAGGCTGCGAATCAGGGCGATGTCGGATTGGAGGCTGTCGCGGATGCGACCGTCGACTGCGCGCATCTCCGGTTCGACGAGGGCGGTCGCCTCACCGAGCAGCTGTCGGGCGTCGACGGGCGGCGCGTCGCTGCCGGGTGCTCGGGGGGTCGGGCTGGCGGTCGCCGCGCTGGTCATGTCCGGTTGCCTGGGTCGCAATGGAAAAATCAACAAAATTCGCAAGATAGACGGCTATTATACGGTCTAACACGCCGTTGCCGTAACCAGTGCCGCGCGAAATCGAAAGTCTGCCGCGAAGGTGCGTTTGCATTGACTCGGACACTCGCAATCACTAGAATCGCGCGGTTTCACGAGTTTCCCAGGCGGAGATGCAGGATGTATGCGGTAATTGAAACCGGCGGCAAGCAGTACAAGGTGTCGGTCGGCGACCGGGTCAAGGTTGAGAAGCTGGCGGCCGAGACCGGCGAGTCGATCTCGCTCGACCGTGTGCTGATGATCGGCGACGGTGACGAAGTCGCAGTCGGCAAGCCGGTGGTCGACGGTCGCGCGGTCGGTGCGAAGGTCCTCGGCCACGGCCGAGCGGACAAGATCCGGGTGTTCAAGATGAAGCGCCGCAAAGGTTACCGCCGCAGCCAGGGCCATCGCCAGCACTTCACCGAGATCGAGATCACCTCGATCGGCTGACCCAGCGCCAGGCAACACGGAACCCGATTCGGAGCACTATCCAGATGGCACACAAGAAAGCAGGCGGCAGTTCACGCAACGGCCGCGATTCCCAATCCAAGCGGCTCGGCGTCAAGCGCTTCGGCGGCCAGCAGGTGACGGCGGGCAACATCATCGTGCGCCAGCGCGGCAGCTCGTTCCACCCCGGCGTGAACGTCGGCATGGGCCGTGACTTCACGCTGTTCGCGCTCGCCGACGGCAGCGTCAAGTTCGAGGTCAAGGGCCCGCGCAGCCGCAAGATGGTGAGCGTGGTCGCCCAGTAGACTCTTGACAGTCCCCGGAAAGACCCCGCTCTGAAGGCGGGGTTTTTTTTGCCATGCCGGCAGTGCGCCGGCCCGGGAACCATGCGGAAACACCATGAAATTCGTCGATGAAGCGGTCATCTCGGTGCATGCGGGCAACGGCGGCCACGGCTGCCTGAGCTTCCTGCGCGAGAAGTTCCGCCCGATGGGCGGCCCCGACGGCGGCGACGGCGGCCGCGGCGGCGACGTGTTGCTCATCGCCGACGTCGGTCTGAACACGCTGGCGGATTTTCGCTTCACGCGCAAGTTCAAGGCCGGCAACGGCGCCTCCGGCGCCGGCCGCAACAGGAGCGGGCGCAACGGCGACGACTGCCGGATCACCTTGCCGGCCGGTACGATCGTGTCGGACGCCGACACGGGTGATGTCATCGCCGACATGTCGACCGTCGAGGGGCCGCTCGTGATCGCCCGGGGCGGTCGCGGCGGCGCCGGCAACGCGCGCTTCAAGAGCAGCACCAACCAGGCGCCGCGGCGCACCACCGACGGCCGCCCGGGCGAGGAGCGCCGGCTCAAGCTCGAGCTGCGCGTGCTGGCCGACGTCGGCCTGCTCGGGCTGCCCAACGCGGGCAAATCGACCCTGCTGCGCGCCATCTCCCAGGCGCGGCCGCGGGTGGCCGACTACCCGTTCACCACGCTGCACCCGGAACTCGGCGTGGTGGACACCGGGCCGGGAGAGGGGTTCGTGGTGGCCGACATCCCGGGCCTGATCGAGGGCGCCGCCGCCGGGGCCGGGCTCGGCATCCGCTTTCTCAAGCACCTTGGCCGCACCCGGCTGCTGCTCCACCTCGTCGACGTATCCGGCGTCGACCCGCAAAGCGAGCCGGTGAAGGCGGTACGGACCGTGGAAGGCGAGCTCGCCGCCTACGGGCAGGGGCTGGCCGAACTGCCCCGCTGGCTGGTGCTCAACAAGTGCGATTTCCTCGACGAAGGGCGGCTTGCCGAGGTGCGTTCGAGCCTCGTGGAAACGCTCGAATGGCGGGGCCCGGTGTACGCCATCTCGGCAATCAACGGGGCCGGCTGCCGCCAACTGGTACACGGGATCAGCGAATGGCTGAAGGAACAACGTCGGACTCGGGCGAGCTGAGCCGCAACGGCCAGCGCCGGCGCTGGGTGATCAAGGTCGGCAGCGCGCTTCTGACCAGTCGCCGCGACGGGCTGAACGCCGAGGCCATCGGCCGCCTCGCGGCCATGATCGCCGGCGTGCGCAAGCGCGGCATCGAAACCGTGCTGGTGTCCTCGGGGGCCATCGCCGAGGGCATGCAGCGGCTCGGCTGGCAGCGGCGCCCGCACGAGATCTACAAGCTGCAGGCGGCCGCGGCGGTGGGGCAGATGGGGCTCATCCAGGCCTACGAGAGGGCGTTCCTGGCCCACGGCCTGCGCAGCGCCCAGGTGCTTCTCACGAGCGACGATCTCGGCAACCGCCGGCGCTACCTCAACGCGCGCAGCACGCTGTCGGCCCTGCTGGAACTCGGCGTGGTGCCGATCATCAACGAGAACGACACGGTGGTGACCGAGGAGATCCAGTTCGGCGACAACGACACCCTGGCGGCGCTGGTCTCCAATCTCGTGGAGGCCGAGTACATGGTCCTGTTCACCGACCAGGCGGGGCTCTACGACCGCAACCCGGTGCACCATGCCGACGCCCGGCTCATCGAGTCGGCCCGCGCCGGCGACCGGAGCCTCGAGTCCGTGGCCGGACCCGGCGGCGAGCTTGGCCGCGGAGGCATGCTGACCAAGGTCAGGGCGGCGGAGAAGGCCGCCCGTTCGGGAACCCGCACCCTGATCGCCTCGGGACATCGCGACGACGTTCTCGACCTGCTCTACGAGGGCAGGGCCCCGGGCACCCTGCTCGAGCCGGCGAGCGGGCGGTTGGCGGCGCGCAAACAGTGGCTGGCCGGGCAGATGCGCGTGAGCGGGCGACTCTACCTCGACGACGGCGCGGTGCGGGTGCTTCGCCAGTCGGGCAGGAGCCTCCTGCCGGTGGGCGTGACCCGGGTGGAAGGCGCGTTCGACCGCGGGGCGCTGGTGGCGTGTTGCGACCTGGCCGGCGCCGAGGTGGCGCGCGGGCTCGTCAACTACGACTCGGCGGAGGCGGCGAAGATCGCGGGTTTGCCGACGGAACGGATCGAAGCGGTGCTCGGCTACGTGGACGAGCCGGAGCTGATCCACCGCGACAACATGGTGATCTTCTAAGGGGCCACTCGGAACCTCGCCCGCCCGTCGGAGCAGCGGCGGATTACGCCTGTCCGAGCACGTGATCGGGTAGGGCGGGCTTCAGCCCACCATCCAGCCTGTTGTGGCTGCAGCGGATTACACCTTTCCGAGTGCGCGATCGGGGCGAGTGGCGCGACCAGGACAACACGCCCGCTGGGGATCGGCGGGCGGGGAACGGTCGCAGATCAGGCGCTGAGTGCCTTCAGGCGCGCGTTGAGGCGGCTCTTCAGGCGCGCGGCCTTGCCGGGCCTCTCGAGGTGCTTGCGCGCCGCGCGATCCATCAGCGAGCAGGCGGTGCGATATACTTGCGCCGCCTGTTCCTTGTCGCCGGCTTCCACCAGCTTGAGAAACTTCTTGATCTGGGTGCGCATGGCGGAACGCTGGGAAACGTTGCGCTCGCGCCGGACGGCGTTCTGCCGCGCCCGCTTGCGTGCCTGGGGGGAATTGGCCAAGTCGAAAACTCCTGGGTACAACGTCAAGTTGTGGTTTTCAGAACCGCGCGAATCTGCCAGAAACCGGCCTCAGAGTCAATAACGCAACGCCCCCGCCATGTCGCGCACCTTGCTGAAGTCGACCTCCATCGTCGGTTCGATGACCCTGCTGTCGAGGATCTCCGGGCTGGTGCGGGACATGGCCTTCGCCCAGTTCGTCGGCGCCGGGGTGGTGGCCGATGCGTTCTTCGTCGCCTTCCGGATACCGAATTTCCTGCGGCGAATTTTCGGGGAAGGGGCGTTCACCGTCGCCTTCGTGCCGGTGTTCTCCGAGGTGCGCGGCGCAGGAGGGGCGACGGTCCAGCGCTTCCTCGCGCTCATGGCCGGCCGGCTCGGTCTCGTCGTCCTTGCGCTGAGCGCGATCGGGGTGGTGTTCGCGCCCCAGGTGGTATGGGCGATCGCGCCCGGGTTCGCCGGCGATCCGGCAAAGTTCGGCGCGACCGTGGACGCCCTCAGGCTGACCTTCCCGTACCTGTTCTTCATCTCGCTGGTGGCGATGTCGGCGGGCATCCTCAACACCTGCGGCAGGTTCGCGGCGGCGGCGGTGACCCCTGTGTTCCTCAATATCGCCCTGATCGCGGCGGTGTTCCTGCTCGTGCCCGCCATGGACAACGACGCCGCCGCGCTTGGCCTCGGCGTGCTCATCGCGGGCGCCGCCCAGCTCCTGTTCCAGTTGCCCCACCTGCGCCGCGAAGGCATGCTGCCGCGACCGTCGCTGTCGGTCCGGGACGAGGCCGACGGCGCCGCGCGCGAGGCCGCGGGCAAGGTGTTCCGGCTGATGCTGCCGGCCCTGTTCGGTTCGTCCATCGCCCAGATCAACATCCTGGTCAACACGCTGCTGGCCTCGTTCCTGGTCACCGGCAGCGTGTCGTGGCTGTACTACTCCGACCGGCTCATGGAGTTCCCGCTCGGCGTGTTCGGCATCGCCCTGGCCACCGCCATCCTGCCGGGACTGTCGCGGCTGCACGCCGAGGACGACGGCGACGGCTTCAACCGCGCGCTCAACGTGGGCCTGAAATGGGTGGTGGTGATCAGCCTGCCGGCGGCGGCCGCGCTGGCGGTGCTGGTGGTGCCGCTGCTCGCGACGCTGTTCAACTACCGCGAGTTCGGCGCCAACGACGTCCTGATGTCGGCCGGAGCACTGCAGGCCTATGCCCTGGGTCTTGTCGGCTTCGTGTTCGTCAAGGTCCTCGCGCCGGGCTTCTTCGCCCGCCAGAACACCGCCACGCCGGTGCGGATCGGCGTCATCTCCATGCTGGTGAACGTCGCCCTCAGTCTGGCGATGGTCTGGTGGCTGGCCCACGTCGGGCTGGCGCTTGCGACCAGCATCGCGGCGCTGGTCAACGCGGCGCTGCTGGGGCGCATCCTGAGACGCGACGGCGTGCTGCGGATCTCGCCCGATCTCGCGCCGCTGGTCGTTCGCGTGCTGGTGGCGACGGCGGTCATGGCCGCGGTGCTGTGGTACGTGTCGGGCCCGAGCAGCGCCTGGCTCGACTCCGGGGTGCTCGAGCGGGCGGGCCGATTGGTAATTTGCGTGCTGTCTGGTTTAATAGTCTACGGTGCAACCCTCGTTACAGTCGGAGTCAGACCCGGACATCTCGCCCTCAACGATGCATGAGGATCAAACAGCGCTCGTCGACGTCGCCCGAATCTGCCATCCGGGCGACACGCAGATATTCACCCTATCGGAAGCGAAGCTCCTGCTGCCGCTGGTGATGCGCGTGACGCAGAACGCGGTGGAGGAACTCGCGCCGCTGCAGAAGCGCCTGAGGCGGATGCTGGCCTGCGACCCGCGCCTGAAGTCGGTGGAGCTCGAGTACGAGCGCGTGGTGCGCCGCTGGATTGGCAAGATAGACCGGCTCGGTCTCATCGCCACGGGACTTTGGTGGGTGAACTTCGACATCGGCGAGGGCTACATCTGCTGGCGCTACCCCGAGATTCGTCTCGACTACTTCCGCGGCTACGCCGAGCGACCCGAGGATCGGTGCAAGATCAGCGAGATCTGCGACCAGTACCGTCCGGACTGGATCGGCTGACGGCCGCCGGCGGCAGTTTCATGCGCATTTTCGAGCTTGGCAGCGGCCCTGACCGCTTCGAGGGCGGCGCCGGGGTGGCCGCCATCGGCAACTTCGACGGCGTGCATCTCGGTCACCGGCAGGTGATCCGGCGAGTGATCGAGCGCGCGCGTGCCGACGGCGTGCCGGCCTCCGTGCTTACCTTCGAACCCTATCCGCGCGAGTACTTCACGCCCGACGCCGCGCCGCCTCGACTGACCAGCTGCCGGCACAAGTTCGAGCTGCTGCTTGACGCGGGAGTCGATCGCGTCTACTGCGCGCGCTTCGGCCGGGCCCTGGCGGCGACCACGGCGGAGGATTTCGTCGGCGACATACTGGTCGCCAGGCTCGTCGTCGGCCACGTCGTCGTCGGCGCCGATTTCCGCTTCGGCAAGGGCAGGGCCGGGGACGTGGTACTCCTGTCCGCGCTGGGCCGCCGATACGGCTTCGGCGTCACGGCGGTCGACGACGTCGAGTCGAACGGCGAGCGGGTCAGCAGCTCGCGAATTCGTGAACTCCTCGCCAGGCGCGACCTCGACGGCGCCGCGGCGTTGCTGGGCCGGCCCTTCTCCTTCAAGGGCCGGGTGATCCACGGCGACAAGCGGGGCCGTACCTGGGGCTTTCCCACCGCCAACCTCGCCGTGCGGCGCGGCTTCTTTCCGCTTGCAGGCGTGTTCGTGGTGGAACTGGCCGCCGAGGACGGCTTCCGGGCCTTCGGCGTCGCCAATGTCGGCCGCCGGCCGACGGTGCAGGGCACGCGGCTCCTGGTGGAGGTGCACCTGTTCGACGTGGAGCCGGACCTGTACGGGGCGCGGGTGGAGGTCACCTTCCTCGCGCCGGTGCGCGAGGAGCGTCGCTTCGAGAACTTCGAGGCGTTGAAGGCGCAGATCGGGCGCGATATCGACTTTGCCCGAGCCTGGCTCGGCGGCGCCCGCGACGCCCGAACGGGAGGCCGATGAGCAGCCGCAGTAGCGCCTTCGCGGTTTTCGTGCTGGTGGTATTGGCGGTGGTGGCGATCGATCAGGTCAGCAAGGCCTGTGCGCTACTCTATCTCGAGCCCCACCAGCCGTATCCGCTGACGGACTTTCTGAACCTGACGCTGGTGTACAACCGCGGCGCGGCGTTCGGGTTCCTCAACCAGCAGACGGGGTGGCAGATCGTGCTGTTCGCGGGGATCGCGGTGGCGGTGGTTGGTTACGTCGCCCATCACATCTTCCACGAGGCGTGGCAGAGCCGGCTGACGGTGGTGGCCTACGGGCTGATCGGCGGCGGCGCCATCGGCAACCTGGTCGACCGGCTGCGCTTCGGATACGTGGTCGACTTTGTTGATTTTTACCTCGGCGAGTGGCATTTTTGGGTGTTCAACATGGCTGATAGCGCCCTGACCATCGGCGTCGCCGTACTGCTTCTCGCGGCATGGGTCGAATACCGCCGTCACCGGCGCGGATCCGCTTCGTGATCGAGCCGGGCGACGTGGTGACCGTGCATTATTCGCTGGCGGCCGCCAACGGCGCCGTGGTGGAGTCCACGTTCGGGGCGGAACCCGAGTCGTTCCGCTACGGTAAAGGCGAGTTCCCGGCGGCGCTCGAGCGGCGCCTCGCGAGTCTTGCGCCCGGCGAGTTGGCGGAGTTCTCCATAGCCCCGAGCGAGATGGCCTTCGGTCCGTGGGACGCATCGCGCCGGCACGTCGTGCCCCGCGACCGCTTCGAGGGGGTCGACTGCGCTCCCGGATCGCTGGTCGAGTTCACCCTGCCGAACGGCGAGCGCGTGTCGGGCCGCATCGAGTCCGTCGACGGCGACGATGTCGTGGTCGATTTCAACAACCCGCTGGCCGGCAGGGAGGTTCAGTGCCGATTGCAACTGGTCAGCGTCGACAAACCCGAAACCGTGTCATGAAAGTCATTCTCGCCAACCCGCGCGGCTTCTGCGCGGGGGTCGACCGCGCCATCGAGATCGTCGAGCGCGCCATCGAGAAATTCGGCGCGCCGATCTACGTGCGCCACGAAGTGGTGCACAATCGCTTCGTGGTCGGCCAGCTGCGCGAAAAGGGGGCCGTGTTCGTCGATGAGCTCGACGAGGTGCCGCCCGACTCGGTGGTGATCTTCAGCGCCCACGGCGTCTCGCGCGCCGTCAGGACCGATGCGCTCGGCGCCGGCCTGCAGGTGCTCGACGCGACCTGTCCCCTGGTCACGAAGGTGCACCGCGAGGTCGAGCGATATCGCGAGGATGGCGTCGAGGTGGTGCTCATCGGCCATGCCGGCCATCCCGAGGTCGAAGGCACCATGGGGCAGGCCGACGGCGGCATGTACCTCGTCGAGAAACCGGCGGACGTCGACCACATCGAAGTGACAGATCCCGACAACCTCGCCTACGTCACCCAGACGACGCTGTCGGTGGACGATACGCGCGTCATCATCGACGCCCTGCGTCGTCGCTTCCCCAACATTCACGGGCCGCGCAAGGACGACATCTGCTACGCGACCCAGAATCGCCAGGACGCGGTCAAGCGCCTCGCCGAGCGATGCGACGTGATGCTGGTGGTGGGTTCACCCAACAGCTCGAACTCCAACCGCCTGCGCGAACTCGCGGAGCAGTGCGGCGTGCCCGGTTTCCTGGTCGACGGGCCCGGCGACATCGAGCGCTCGTGGCTCGCGGACAAGGAGGTCGTTGGCGTCACGGCCGGCGCGTCCGCGCCGGAGAACCTGGTGCAGGAAGTGGTGGAGCAGCTGGTGGAGTGGGGGGCGACTTCGGTCGAGGACAACCGCACACGAATGGAAAACGTCTCCTTCGCGCTTCCGCTGGAGCTGCGAAGCGCCTGACGCCATACCCGGATGGCGACGCCGCGTATGGACGGCCCCGGCGGGACCGTCTATAATTTGCATTGATTTTCATTGATTAACAGGCACTTATCCCGCGATGCGGGGAATGCGCCCCGGGACGGGCGCCGGGTGCCATCGAACGCGGCCGCGGCCGCCAGCATCATGAGCGATTTTTCATCGAGAAATCAGAAGGTTGAAGGTGCAACCACCGGTCGTGACGAAGCGGCCCGGCGGCGAGTCTCCGCCGTGTTGCGCGAACGCGGTGTGGCCCCGACGAGCCAGCGCGTGTCGATCGCCCTGGAGATGCTGCTCGAACCCACCCACCTGACCGCCGAGGATGTCGTCCGTCGCGTCGGTCGACACGACGCCCACGTCTCCCGGGCGACCGTCTACAATACCCTGCGCTGCTTCGTCGACCACGGCCTGCTGCGCCTCGTCAACGTCGGCACCGAGCGGGTGTTTTACGACTCCAACACGTCCGCCCATCACCACTTCTACGACCCGCAAAGCGGCCGCCTGACCGACATCGACGATTCCGAGGTCAGCATCGTCGGCATGCCCCGCCTGCCCGAGGGTCATGAAGTCGAGGCCGTCGAACTGGTCATCCGCCTCAAGCCCGCAAGCTAAGGACTGACCGCGTCGTCCCCCATGCCGGTGTAGCTCAGTTGGCAGAGCAGCTGATTCGTAATCAGCAGGTCGGAGGTTCAAGTCCTCTCGCCGGCACCACCATCCAAAGTGTCCCCCACCCGATCGCGGGAGCTGCTGGCGTGTCCCTTGGAGGGTGTTGGCGCCGGATCCAAGTTTGTGTCGGGACCTGGCGACGGTACGGAAGCCTCAAAAAACAGTGAAATAGAGTCCCGATCGCGTGCCGGTGTCGGGTTTTCGTGACATCGGGCGACCACCGCGGCCCTTAAAGACCGGCGGTTTTCAAGGCTTGGCACACCTCTTGCTGCTCATTTCGGCGTCGAAAGTAGAAAAGTCGAGGTGAGCACGCATGATGAATCACGGTTTTCGCCGTATCGCGCTTGCGGGCGCGACCACGGTAGCCATCGCCGTGCTGGCGGCCGGTTGCAGCGGCAAGCACGTGGTCGGCGGTGCGGTGGTCGGCGGTGCCTACGAGTACCAGAACAAGAAGGCGGTCAGGGCGCTCGACCGGGACCTGGAATCAGGTCGGATTTCGCGTGATGAATACGAGCGGCGCCGCGAGGAAATCGATCGCCGGTCCCTGGTCTACTGAAGTGCGAGTTCGCGGCCGCCGGCAGGAATTCACGGCGAACACCGGGGAACGGTCGACAGCAAGGCGCCTTTCCGATTCCTCCCAACCCCTCCTCTGCTCCACCCTCCGGAGCATTGCGACCGGCGCTCCCCGCGCCGGTTTTTTTGCTCTTCCGGCGGTGACTACGCGAGGTGCGCGAGACGCTGCGTGAAATCGTGAAGCGAGAAATCAGGGTTCTCGTCGTCGATGACGACCCGGGGTTTCTCCGGTTGCTCACCCTGCGCCTCGGCAGCGAGGGTTACCGGGCCCAGTCCGCGGACAACGCGCGCGCCGCGCTGACGTGCCTTGACGATTTTAATCCCGACCTCGTGATCACGGACCTTCGCATGGACGGACTCGACGGCGTCGGCCTGCTGTCGGAACTGCAGCGGCGCAGGCCCGCGCTTCCAGTACTGCTGGTTACCGCGCACGGCAACATCGCCGACGCGGTCACGGCGACACAGGTCGGCGCCGTCGGCTTTCTGACCAAGCCCGTCGACCGCCGGGAACTGCGCGAGAAGATCGCGGCGGTGCTCGCGATCGACGCGCCCGAAACGAAGGTGGACGACGCCTGGCGCCGCGACATCCTGACCAGGAGTCCTTCGATGGAGGCGCTGCTGGACATCATTCAGCGCATCGCGCCCACTGCCAGCCCGGTCCTGGTTCGCGGCGACAGCGGCACCGGCAAGGAGCTGCTGGCCTCGGCGATCCACAGGCGAAGCGGACGCCGTGGGCGGTTCGTGCCGGTCAACTGCGCGGCGATTCCCGGTGAGTTGCTGGAGTCCGAGTTGTTTGGCCACGTCAAGGGCGCCTTCACGGGGGCGACGCGGGATCACGCGGGGCTGTTCCGACAGGCCGACGGGGGCACCCTGTTCCTCGACGAGATCGGTGAGATGGCGCCGCCGCTGCAGGCCAAGCTGCTGCGGGCCCTCGAGGAAGGCGAGGTGCGCCCGGTCGGAGGCCGGGGTGTGCAGCGCGTCGATGTTCGTGTCGTTTCGGCCACGAACCGCGACCTCGAGGCCCGGATCGCGTCCGGCGAGTTTCGCGAGGACCTTTATTACCGCCTCAACACGATCTCGCTGCGCCTTCCGTCGCTCACCGAGCGCATCGGGGACATTCCGCTGCTGGTGGCGCATCGACTGCGAACAATCTGCGCACGCGCGGGAACCGCGCCGCCCGTGATCAGTGCGGACGCGATGGCCGTGCTGGTTTCCCACGACTGGCCGGGCAACGTGAGGGAATTGTTCAACGTCGTCGAGCGAATCGCGGTCATGGCGGTGGACGACGTGATCGGTCCTGAACTCGCCCGCGATGCGCTCGGAATGGACCCGAGCTCGCTGCCGTCACTGAAAGTGGCGCAGGAGCGCTTTACCCGTCGTTACCTCCTGCGGCTGCTCGAAGCCACCGGCGGCAACGTGACGCGGGCGGCACGCCTGGCCCGGCGCAATCGCACCGACTTCTACAAGATCCTCGCCAGGCACGATATCGATCCCTCATCGGCCGGGCGCGACGACTCCGGGACCTGAGGCCGCCCGGCGGCCGTGGCGGCGTCACCACAGGGTGAACGCTGACACGCCGACATAGTCCGCGGCACCGACGCTCTCGCCCGCCCAGGTCCTCGATGCATTGGCGCCGACGGAAAAGCTGTCCCCGACCCGGTATGACAGGGCGACTCCGGCCTTGTGCCTCGTGAAGCTGCGACCGGCGGTCAATACTTCGTCCGAGCTGAACCGGGGGCTGTCGAGGCCGACAGTGCTGTCGGCCGTGGCCAGGAACGTCCACTTCGAAACCGACACGCCGGCGAACGCCCCGAGACTGGCCTGGTCGTCGGGTTCCTCGAAGCGCTTGCGGTAGCCGACGTCGACATTGTAGAAGAACGTGGCACTCTCGCCGCGATGACGGTTGCCGTACATCAGGTTGACCTCGGCATCCACCTGGTCGCGGCCGAGCGGCACGCGGTGATCCTCTTGCGGATCGATCGGGACCTTGAGGCCGAATTGTGTCGAGAATGCGGCGTCGTCCTTGCGCCACAGGTTCTTGCGCAGGTAGACCTCCGCCTCGGCCAGTCCCTCGTTCGACACGGTATCGCCTTCGGCCGTTTCCTCTTCGACGGACAGGTAGCGGGGTTGTAGTCCGAAGGTCAACTCGTCGGTCACGCCGTACTCGTAGGTCGGCACGACTTCCATGATCTCGAACTTCAGCCTGTCGACCCGGTCGCCGTCCTCGTTGAACGATTCGTCGGCCGTGCTGTACACCATTGGAACGGAGAACAGGCTGGTGCCCTCGGCCCGGGTCCAGGCGGCGGCGCCGGCTTCGGCCGCCAGTGCGCCGCCGACCACCAGGGCCGATACTACCCGGGCGGCG
>CBFGVH010000089.1:0-12845 GCA_965652415.1 uncultured Gammaproteobacteria bacterium
GCGTCGTGCCCGCCGAGGTAATCGCCTGCAGGCAGGCTCCTACACCGCGGCTTCGTTTTGCCACGGGGCCTGGGCAGGGCACTGTAGGGGCCGGCCTGCCGGCGATCGATGGCGGGTATTTGACAGCCACACGGCAAACCCTTTTACTAGTCGGTCGACCCGAAAAACGGAGCAACAGCAGTTTTGGAACGTTCGTTCGCCAAAGAGGTCCGCAGCCTGAAGCTCGGTGAGGGCGAGGTTTTTCACGGCGAAGGCATCCTCGCCATCACCAAGGCGCTCTTGCAGTCGGGCGTGTCCTACGTCGGCGGCTACCAGGGCGCGCCGGTGTCGCACCTCATCGACGTCATGGCCGACGCGCAGGAGATTCTCGACGAGCTCGGCGTGCACTTCGAGGCCTGCGGCAACGAGGCCGCGGCGGCGGCCATGTGCGGCGCCTCGATAAACTACCCGATGCGCGGCGCGGCGGTGTGGAAGTCCACCGTCGGCACCAACGTCGCCTCCGACGCCCTGTCCAACCTCGCCTCGGCCGGGGTGAAGGGCGGTGTGCTGATCGTGCTCGGCGAAGACTACGGCGAGGGCGCCAGCATCATCCAGGAGCGCAGCCACGCCTTCGCCATGAAGTCGCAGATGTGGCTGCTCGACCCGCGCCCGCACCTGCCCACGGTTGTCGACCTGGTCGAGAAGTCGTTCGACCTGTCCGAGGCCAGCAGCACGCCGGTGATGATGGAGTTCCGCATCCGCGCCTGCCACATGCACGGCCGCTTCACCGCCCGCGACAACCGCCGCCCGGCGATCTCCCGCCGCGACCTGATCGACGACCCGGACTTCAGCTACGACCGCATCTGCCTGCCGCCGGCAACCTACACGCAGGAGCGGGACAAGGTCGAGCGCCGCCTGCCCACCGCACTGGAGTTCATCCGCAAGCACGCCCTGAACGAGTACTTCGACGGCGACGGGGACGTCGGCATCATCATGCAGGGCGGGCTGTACAACTCGGTGGTGCGCGCCCTGCAGCAACTGGGCGTCGCCGACACCTTCGGTGCCACGCGCCTGCCGCTCGCGGTGCTCAACGTCACCTACCCGCTGGTGCCCGAGGAGATCGCGGAATTCTGCCGCGGCAAGCGCGCGGTGCTGGTGGTCGAGGAGGGCCAGCCGGCCTACATCGAGCAGAATATCGACAGCATCCTGCGCCGCGCCGACATCGACACGAAGGTCATGGGCAAGGACGTGCTGCCGATGGCCGGCGAGTACGTCGGCGAGGTGCTGCTCAAGGGCGTCGCCGGGTTCCTCGAGAAGACCGCGCCGGCCTTCGTCGACCGCGAACGCATCGGCCGCGTCACCGGTGAAGTCGACGCCATCAGGAAGACCGCCGCCGAGGCCCTCGGCGCGCCCGTGCCGCCGCGCCCGCCGACCTTCTGCACCGGCTGCCCCGAGCGGCCGGTGTTCACCGCCATCAAGCTCGCCGAGCGCGAGGTCGGCAAACTGCACGTCGCCGCTGACATCGGCTGCCACACGTTTTCCACCCTGCCGCCGTTCAACATCGGCAACTCGGTGCTCGGCTACGGCCTCGGCCTGTCCAGCGCCGCGGCGGTCGGCCCGGCCATGAGCCGGCGGGTGGTGTCGATCATGGGCGACGGCGGCTTCTGGCACAACGGCCTGACCTCGGGCGTGTCGGGCGCGGTGTTCAACAACACCGACGGCGTGCTGGTTATCATGAACAACGGCTACACCTCCGCCACCGGCCAGCAGTTCATTCCCTCCACGGGCAGGAACTTCCGCCGCGAGCCGACCGGCATGACCATCCGCAAGGCGCTCGAGGGCATGGGCGTCGGCTGGATCCGCACCGTCACCACCTACCGCGTGTCGAAGATGGTGAAGACCCTGCGCGAGGCGATCACCGGCGCCGACAAGGGCCTGAAGGTGATCATCGCCGACAGCGAGTGCCAACTCGCCCGCCAGCGCCGCCTCAAGCCGAAGATCCGCGAGAAGCTGGCCCGGGGCGAGCGCGTGGTGCGCACGAAGTTCGGCGTCGACGAGGACCTGTGCACGGGCGACCACTCCTGCATCCGCCTGTCCGGCTGCCCGTCGCTCACCGTCAAGCCGAGCCCGGACCCGCTGCGCGCCGACCCCATCGCCCACGTCAACGACGGCTGCGTGGGCTGCGGCCTGTGCGGCGAGGTGGCCGACGCCGCGGTGCTGTGCCCGTCGTTCTATCGCGCCGAGGTGATCAGCAATCCCAATCCCGCCGAGCGGCTCCTGCATCGCGTGCGGCGCCGGCTGATCGAGGGCGGGGCCGCCGCGGCATGAGCGGCGAGACCCAGCGCGCGGGCGTCGACCGGCCGCTGACCCTGGTGTTCGCGGCACTGGGTGGCGAAGGCGGCGGCCTGCTCACCGACTGGATCACCGACGCCTGCACGCGCGCCGGCGTGCTGATCCAGACCACGTCCATCCCCGGCGTCGCCCAGCGCACCGGCGCCACGACGTATTACATCGAGATGATGCGCCCCGTGCCCGGCAGGGCGGACGAGCCGCTGTTCGGGCTCTATCCCGCCCCGGGCTACGTCGATCTCGCCGTGGCCACGGACCTCGTCGAGGCAGGACGCCTGATCGAGAAGGGCTACGTCACCCCGGAGCGCACCACGCTGATCGCCTCGACGCACCGGGTCTACGCCATGGCGGAGAAGACCGCCATGGCCGACGGCGCCTTCCACTCGCCGCGCATCGTCGACGCCGCCGGCGCCCTGGCGCGGCACGCGTTGCTGCGCGACTTCGCCGCCGCCGCGCGCGCCGAGCGCACCGCCGTCAACGCCCTGCTGCTGGGCGCGATGTCGGCGCAGCCGGACTTCCCGGTCGACCTCGCCGACCTCGAGGCGGCCGTTGCGGGCCGCGGCGTGGCGGTGGACGCGAACCTCAAGGGGCTGGCTGCCGGCCGCCGCCTGGCCGAGGGTGAACCGCCCGTCGCTGAACCCGAGACCGCGGCGGCAACGGGAGGAACCGGGGATTTTTCCGGATTTCCGCAGGGCATCCACGACGTCCTGGCAGCCGCCGTCGAGCGCCTGGCCGACTACCAGGACGAGGACTACGCCCGCGAATACCTCGAACGCCTCTCGCCGCTGGCCCGCGGCGCCGGGGCCTCGGCCGAGGGACTCGCCGCCCTGCGCGAGACCGCCCGTTACCTCGCCCTGTGGATGAGCTACGAGGACGTCATGCGGGTGGCGGACTTGAAGACCCGCGCCGGGCGCCGCCGCCGCATCCGCCGCGAGACCGGCGCGCCCGACGACGCACCGGTCAGGGTCACCGAGTTTTTCAAGCCGGGCGTGGAGGAGTTCGCGTCCATGCTTCCGCGCGTCGCGGGCGAGCGCCTGCTCGCCTGGGCCGACCGTCGCGGCGGCCGCGACCGCTTCCACGTTCCCCTGCACCTGCGCTCGGACACCGTTCTCGGCCACCTCGCACTGCGCTTCGTCGCCGCTCGCAAGCGCGGCCGCCGAAGGAGCGCGCGTTTTGCCGAGGAACAGGCCATAATGACCACCTGGCTCGACGCGGTCGGCCGCGCGCTCGGCACCTCGCCGTCGGCGGCCCTCGAGATCGCCCGTCTCGGCCAGCTCGTCAAGGGCTACGGCGACACCCGTGCGCGGGCGATGCGGAACTTTCGCACCATTTTCGCGCGTGCGGTCGAGCCCGTCCCGGCCGGGCAATGCGATGGTGCACTGATCGCCCGCGCCCGCGAGGCCGCGCTGGCCGACGAGGAAGGCGCCACGCTCGCCCGTGTGCTCGACGAAGCGGCGCCGCTGCCGAACTGATCAACGAGATCAACACCCAAACCGACAACACGAGTAGGTCCGGAGGAAGACGATGAAACAGAAAACCCATTACCTTGCCGGCTCCGCGCTTGCACTGGTTCTCGCCACGGGCACCGCGCCGGCGCTCGCCCAGGAAGTCACCCTCTCGGCGGTCAGCGCCTTCGCCGAGGGCACCACGTTCTCGAAGAACTTCGAGCGCTTCATCGACGAGCTCAACGAGATCGGCAAGGGCGTGGTCCAGATCGACTACAAGGGCGGCGGCGGCAAGGTGATGGATCCGTTCCAGCTCATCGACGCGGTGCGCACCGGGGTGGTCGACATCGGCAACCTGCCGGGGGCGTTCTACACCAACCGCATGCCCGAGGCCGACGCCATCAAGCTGAGCGCGTTCAACATCACCGAGGAGCGCGAGAACGGCGCCTGGGCGTACATGAACGAGCTGCACAACAAGCGCGTCAACGCCTGGCACCTGTCGCGCCACAAGGACTGCGTTCCGTTTCACCTGTATCTCAACAAACCCATCGAGTCGCGCGACCTGACGGGCCTGAACATCCGCGTCACGCCGATCTACCGCGCCTTCTTCGCCTCCATGGGCGCGGCCCTGATCCGCACCCAGCCGGGCGACGTGTACACGGCGCTCGAGCGCGGCACCGTGGACGGCTACGGCTGGCCGACCCAGGGCGTGCTCGACCTCGGCTGGCACGAGGTGACGAAGTACCGCGTCGACCCGCCGTTCTACCGTGCCTCGGTGGAAGTGCTGGTCAACCTCGACACCTGGAACGGCCTCACCGACGAGCAGCGCGACACCCTGCAGCAGGCCGCGAGCTTCATGGAGGCGCTGTGCGAGGAGGACCGGCAGATCAGCGAGCAGGAGATCGCCCGCCAGAGCGAGGCCGGCATCGAGGCCATCACCTTCACCGGTGACGAGGCCGACGCCTGGCTGCGCGAGGCCTACGAGACCGGCTGGGCCGAGTTCGTCGAGGCCAACCCGGAAGAGGGTCCGCGCCTGAAGGAGCTTCTGAGCGAGTAGCCGGACGCGCCGCGCGGACATGCCGGCCGGCGGCAGCGCACGGGGCGCCATGCGCGCCGCCGCCAGGGCCTACTCGGTCCTGCTCGACGCCTGCGGATTCGCCGCCGGCGCGGCCATCACGGTGATGGCCGTGCTGGTGACCGTCAACGTCGTCCTGCGCGGCGCCGGCGTCGGCAATCTGCCGTGGCTGCTTGAGGTTTCCGAGTACGCGATTTACATCGCCACGTTCATGGCCGCGCCGTGGGCCCTGCGGCTCGGCGCCCACGTGCGCGTCGACCTGCTGCTGACGGTGACCCCGGGCGCCGCCGGCAGGATCATCAACTACGTTGCCGATACCGCGGGGCTCGTGTTCTCGCTGATACTGGCCCGGCACGGCTTCAACGTCGCCAGCGAGGCCTTCGCCCGAGGCGACGTGCTGTTCAAGGAGCTGGTGGTTCCCGAGTGGCCGCTGCTGGCGGTGATCCCGGTTTCCGGCGTCCTGCTCGCGATCGAGTTCGCGCATCGCCTCGCGCGCCCGTCCACCGATGCCGCGAAGACCGCCGAGCACCCGGCGGACGGGCTCTGATGGACTGGGGCACCTCGCTCACGCTGATGCTGGGCCTGCTTATGGTCCTGATGGCCCTCGGCCTGCCGGTGGCCTTCGCCTTCCTCGGGGTCAACATCGTCGGCGCCATGGTGTTCCTCGGCGGCGAGATCGGCCTCGACCAGCTCGCCCGCAACACCATGGCATCGGTATCCAACTTCTCGCTGGTGCCGATCCCGCTGTTCCTGCTGATGGGCGAGATCCTGTTCCACTCGGGGGTCGCCTTCAAGGCCATCGACGCGGTGGACCGGCTCATCGCCCGCGTGCCCGGTCGGCTGTCCATCGTCTCGGTGGCCGGCGGCACCGTGTTCTCCTCGCTGTCGGGCTCGACCATCGCCAACACCGCCGTGCTCGGCAGCGCACTTTTGCCGGAAATGCTGCGCCGGGGCTATCACCCGACCATCGCCATGGGGCCGATCATGGCCACCGGCAGCATCGCCATGCTGATCCCGCCGTCGGCGCTGGCGGTGCTGCTCGGCAGCCTTGCAGGAATCTCCATCTCGCGCCTTTTGATCGCCGGCATCATCCCCGGGATCATGATGGCGCTGGCGTTTTTCGCCTACATCGTCATCCGCTGCCGGGTGAACCCGTCGCTGGCGCCGGCCTACGACATGGAATCCATGCCGCTGCGCGAGCGGGTTTGGCCGTTCCTGGTCTACGTGGTGCCGCTGATGGGCATCTTCATCGTGGTCGTGGGCAGCATCCTCGCCGGCTTCGCCACGCCCACCGAGTCGGCGGCGCTCGGCAGCGTCGCCTCGATGATCGCGGCGGCCGCCTACCGCAGCTTCTCGTGGCGGATGCTGGCCACGGCCATGCGCGAGACCGCCAAGATCTCCGTGATGATCCTGTTCATCATCGCCGCCTCGGTGACCTTTTCGCAGATCCTGGCCTTTTCCGGCGCCACCAGCGGCCTGCTCAGGCTGATCGAGTCCATCGGCGCCTCGCCGTTCCTGATCCTGCTGGCCATGCTCGCCATATTGCTGTTCCTCGGCGCCTTCATGGACCAGGTGAGCATGGTCATGATCACGCTGCCGTTCTTCATTCCGCTCGCCGGGTCGCTCGGCCTGGACATGCTTTGGTTCGGGGTGCTGATGCTGGTGGTGATGGAAATCAGCTTCACCACGCCGCCGTTCGGCCTCCTGATCTACGTGATGAAGGGCGTGGCGCCGCCCGAGACCACGCTCAGGCAGGTCTACGTC
This sequence comes from uncultured Gammaproteobacteria bacterium, assembly GCA_965652415.1. Classification (GTDB taxonomy): domain Bacteria; phylum Pseudomonadota; class Gammaproteobacteria; order Arenicellales; family CAJQKF01; genus BQJD01. Next base: position 6,613 of record CBFGVH010000089.1, read on the forward strand.
GCGGCGCTGCCGTTCATCGGCCTGGAGCTGGTGGTCCTGGCGCTGATCGTGGCATTTCCGGAAACGGCCACCTGGCTGCCGTCGCTGAAACAGCGCTGAGGGACCTTGATCCGCGTCAGGTGCTCGCGACGCCGGGGACGCAACAATACCCGTCGACACATCGAACGGGAGGAGGCATGACCGGCAGCGCGGCCCCGAGCTACCACCACGGCACATCGCTCGCGCCGCTTCGCGGCCTGACCGTGGGCGGTCTGCTCGACGCCGCCCGCGATACCTGGCCGAACGCGCTGGCCCTGTCGGTGCCGCACCAGGGCGTGCGCTGGACGTGGCGCGAGTTGTCGGCGGCGGTCGACGAGCTGGCGGCGGGTTTCGTCGCCCTCGGCCTCGAGCCCGGCGAGCGTGTCGGCATCCTCGCCCCCAACATGGCCGAGTGGATCGTGGTCCAGTTCGCCACCGCCCGCACGGGGCCGATCCTGGTGAACATCAACCCCGCCTATCGGCTGAACGAGCTGCGCTTCGCCCTGAGCACCGCGGGCTGCCGCGCGCTCGTCACCGCCGCCGCGTTCAAGTCCAGCGACTACGTCGCCATGCTGACGGAGCTGTGCCCGGAGCTGCCCGAGTCCGAGGCCGGCCGGCTCGACGCCGCCGCCTGCCCGGACCTGGAGATGGTGATCGCCGTCGACGACGTGGCCCGACCCGGCTTGCTCAACCTCCCGGCCGTGGCCGCCATGGCGGACGACGATCACCGCGCCCGCGCCGCCGACATCGCCCGGCGGCTGGACTTCGACGACCCCATCAGCATCCAGTTCACCAGCGGCACCACCGGCACCCCCAAGGCGGCCACCCTCAGCCACCACAGCATCGTCAACAATGCCACCGTCTCCGCGGCCGTGATGGGCCTGACCGAGGCCGACCGCCTGTGCATCCCGGTGCCGATGTACCATTGTTTCGGCATGGTGCTCGGCTCGCTGTTGTGTACCGCGTGCGGCGCCGCCATGGTATTACCGTCGGCCGGCTTCGACGCCGACGCGATGCTCGACGCCGTCGAGAGCGAGGGCTGCACCGCCGTGCACGGCGTGCCGACCATGTTCATCGCCGCGCTCGAGGCGCAGCAGGCCCGACGCCGCCGGCTCGACTCGCTGCGCACCGGCATCATGGCCGGGGCGCCGTGCCCGGAGGAGCTGATGCATCGGGTGATGAGAGAACTCAACGTCGGCGAGATCACCATCGCCTACGGCATGACCGAGACCGGTCCGCTGTCCACCCAGACCCTGCCGGCGGACCCGGTCTCGCTGCGGGTCGCCACGGTCGGCCGGGTACTGCCGCACACCGAGATCAAGATCGTCGACCCGGCCGGGCACATCGTCCCGGCAGGCGCGCCGGGGGAGCTGTGCACGCGCGGCTACTGCGTGATGCGCGGCTACTGGAACGACCCCGAGCGCACGGCGAAGGAGATCGACGACGCCGGCTGGATCAAAAGCGGCGACGTCGCCACCCTCGACGAAGACGGCTACGTGCGCATCGTCGGTCGCATCAAGGACATGCTCATCCGCGGCGGCGAGAACATCTACCCGCGCGAGATCGAGGAGTTCCTCTACACCCATCCGGACATCGAGCAGGTGGAAGTGTTCGGCGTGCCCGACGCACGCTACGGCGAGGAAGTGGCGGCCTGGATCCGCCTGAAGCCCGGGGCCGCGGCCGACGCCGGCGCCATCCGCGACTTCTGCCGGGGCAACCTCGCCCACTTCAAGATCCCGCGCCACATCCGCTTCGTCACCGAGTTCCCGATGACCGTTACCGGCAAGGTGCAGAAGTACCTGATGCGCGAGCGGATGGCCGCCGAGCTCGAGGTCGAACGGGCGGCAGGGCAGTCATGACTCATATCGACATCGACTGCGTGCGCTTCATCGACCGCGACGGCGTGGCCGTTGCGAGGCCGCCCGAATTCGCCGATGTCCGCGACACCATGGTCACCCTGTACCGGGCCATGGTATTCACCCGCGCCTTCGACGCCCGCGCGGTGGCGCTGCAGCGCACCGGCCGGCTCGGCACCTATGCCTCGAGCCTGGGCCAGGAGGCGACGGCGGTGGGCATCGGACATGCCATGGCGAAGGACGACGTGTTCCTGCCGAGCTTTCGCGAGCAGGGTGCGCAGCTGGTGCGCGGCGTCACGGCGAAGGAGATCCTCATGTACTGGGGCGGCGACGAGCGCGGCAGCGACTTCGCCGCCTGCCGCCACGACTTCCCGGCATGCATCCCGGTCGGCTCCCACGCGCCCCACGCCGCCGGCGTGGCGCTCGCCCTGAAGCTCGACGGCGACGGCCGCGCGGCGCTGGCCGCGTTCGGCGACGGCGCCACCTCGCGCGGCGACTTCTACGAGGCGATGAACGTGGCCGGGGTATGGTCGCTGCCGGTGGTGTTCGTGGCCGTCAACAACGGCTGGGCCATCTCGGTGCCGCGAAGCACCCAGACGGCGGCCCGCACCCTCGCCCAGAAAGCCGTCGCCGCGGGCTTCGAAGGCATCCAGGTGGACGGCAACGACGTCGTCGCCGTGCGCCACGTCGCGGCCGAGGCCCTGGCGAAGGCCAGGGACGGCGGCGGACCGACCCTGGTGGAGGCCCTGACCTACCGGCTCGGCGACCACACCACCGTCGACGACGCCTCGCGCTACCGCGACGACGACGAGGTGGCCGAACACTGGAAGGACGACCCGGTGGCCCGCACCCGCGCCTGGCTGACCCGTGCGCACGGCTGGAGCAAGGACGACGAGGCCGAGTTGCTGGAGTCCTGCGAGGCCGAGGTGGAGCGAGCCGTCGAGGACTACCTCGCCGAGCCGCCGCAGGCCCCCGAGTCCATGTTCGACTACGTCTACGCCAAGCCGCCGGCGCCGCTCGAGCGCCAGCGCCGGCAGTTGCTGGAGGATTCGTGAGCGCGGCGAGTGACAAGGCGGACGAAGGACCGACCCTGGTCGAGGCCGTCAACCGGGCGCTTGCCGATTCCATGGCCGCCGACGACAAGGTCATCGTGCTCGGCGAGGACGTTGGCGTCGACGGCGGCGTGTTCCGCGCCACCGACGGCCTGCTGGCGCGCTTCGGCGCCGAGCGCGTGCGCGACACGCCGCTTTCCGAGACCCTGATCGGCGGACTGCCGGTGGGCCTTGCCGCCATGGGCTACCGGCCGGTGGCCGAGATCCAGTTCATGGGCTTCATCTACCCGGTGATCGACCAGCTGGTCAGTCACGCCGGGCGCCTGCGCAACCGCACCCGCGGACGGCTGTTCTGCCCGATGGTGATTCGCGCGCCGTTCGGCGGCGGCGTGCACGCCCCAGAGCACCACTCCGAGAGCACCGAGGCCATGCTGGCCCACATCCCCGGCATTCGCGTCGTGATTCCCTCCACGCCTGCGCGCGCCTACCACCTGCTGCGCGCGGCCATCGAAGACGACGACCCGGTGGTGTTCCTCGAGCCCAAGCGGCTCTACCGCGCCTTTCGCCAGCGGCTCGACGCCGAAGACGGCATCGTCCTCGACCGCTGCTTCGTCAGCCGCGAAGGCGCTGACCTGACGCTGGTGTCGTGGGGCGCGATGACGGCGCCGGTGCTCGAGGCAGCCGAGACCCTGGCGGCCGAGGGGATCGAGGCGGAGGTGATCGACGTCGCCACGCTCAAACCCTTCGACGCCGACACCGTGGTCGACTCGGTGACGAAGACCGGGCGCTGCGTGATCGTGCACGAGGCGGCGCGCACCGGGGGCTTCGGCGCCGAGGTCGCCGCCTGCGTCGCCGAGCGCGCCCTGCTGCACCTGGTGGCGCCGGTGGAACGGGTCACCGGATGGGATACCATCATGCCTCTGCCGCGCCTGGAACAGCACTACCTGCCGAACGCCGAGCGCGTCCTCGCGGCGGCCAAACGCGTCCTGGAGTACCGCTGATGACACGCGAATTCACCCTGCCCGACCTTGGCGAAGGACTCACCGAGGCCGAGATCGTCGCCTGGCACGTCAGCGCCGGCGATCACGTGGTCACCGGCCAGCCGCTGGTCTCGGTGGAGACCGACAAGGCGGTGGTGGAAGTGCCCTCGCCGCGCTCCGGCCACGTCGCCGCGATTCACGGCGAGCCGGGCGATCGCATCGAGGTCGGCGCGCCGCTGGTGGAGTTCACCGAGGGCGAGTCGGCGGACAGCGGAGTCATCGTCGGCGACGTCGCGCCGGCGGAGTCGGCGCCGGCCCGGGAGCCGGAAGCGCCCGCGGCGACCGGCCCCCGGATAGCGGCCGCCCCGGCGGCCCGGGTCCGGGCCCGTGAACTGGGGGTCGACATCGCAAGCGTCACCGGCAGCGGCAAGGACGGCGCGGTGACAGTGGACGACGTCGAGGCGGCGGCGCGCGCCCCCGAAGGCGCCGAGCGGGTGCGCGGCGTGCGGCGGGCCATGCTGCTCAACATGACTCGCGCAGGCCGCGAGGTGGTGCCGGCCACGGTCACCGACGAGGCCGACATCGACGACTGGCCCGAAGGCACCGACGTGACCGTCCGCCTGGTGCAGGCGCTGGCCGCCGGCTGCCGCGCCTCGCCCGCCCTCAACGCCTGGCTCGACGCCGACGCCGGCATCCGCACGGTGCACGAGTCGGTCAACGTCGGCATCGCCATGGAGACCGACGACGGGCTGTTCACGCCGGTGCTGCGCGACGCCGGCAACGCCGCCGAAGCCGATTTGCGCAGAATGCTGGAGGAAGCCAAGACGGCGGTGCGCGATCGCAGCATCGCCCGCGCGGACCTGCTGGGCCAGACCATCTCCCTCAGCAATTTCGGCATGTTCGGCGGCCGCTTCGCCAGCCTGGTGGTGGTGCCGCCCCAGGTCGCCATCCTCGGCGCCGGCCGCGCCGCGCCACGCGCGGTGCCGCGCGACGGCGCGGTCGCCGTTCGCCGCATGCTGCCGCTGTCGCTGACATTCGATCACCGGGCCGTCACCGGTGTGGAGGCGGCGCGATTTCTCGACGCGGTGAAACACGCCCTCGAAGCGTCTGGATGATGTCGGATCAACGCGAGTCGACCATGACGGACACCGTATTCGATCTTGCCGACGATCTCGGACCGGCGGCCGTGATCCACATCCACCGACCCGCGGTGGGACTTCAGGCAATCCTCGTGGTCGACAACGTCGCCGCCGGCCCCGCCATCGGCGGTGTGCGCATGGCACCGGACGCCTCGCTCGGCGAGTGCTTCCGCCTGGCCCGTGCCATGACATTCAAGAACGCCGCCGCCGGCCTGCCCCATGGCGGCGGCAAGTCGGTGATCATCGCCGACCCGGGCATGCAGCCGGCGCGCAAGCAGCAGCTCGTGCGCGCCTTCGCCTGCGCCATCGCCCCGATCGCCGACTACATCCCGGGTCCCGACATGGGCACCGACGAGACCGCCATGGCCTGGATTCGCGACGAGACCGGCCGCGCGGTGGGCCTGCCGCGCGAGATCGGCGGCATTCCGCTGGACGAGATCGGCGCCACCGGGCGCGGACTCACAGCCGCCGCCGAGGTGGCCTGCCGCCATGCCGGGATCGACCTCGCCGGCGCCAGGGTCGCGGTGCAGGGCTTCGGCTCGGTGGGCCGCCACGCGGCGCGCTTCCTCGCGAAAAGAGGCGCGGTACTGGTAGCTGCCTCGGACTCGAAGGGTGCCGTGATCGACCCGGACGGGCTCGATATCGACGCACTCGCGGCCGTCAAGGCCAGGGGAGGCAAGGTCACCGACCTCGCCGGCGCTCGCGCCATCGACCGAGACGCCATCGTCGGCGTCGACTGCGACATCTGGATCCCGGCGGCGCGGCCGGACGTGATCCGCGCCGACAACGTGGACACGGTGAGTGCGAAGCTCATCGTCCAGGGTGCAAACATCGGCGTCACCGCCGACGCCGAGCGTACGCTGCACGAGCGCGGCGTCCTGTGCGTGCCCGATTTCATCGCCAACGCCGGCGGCGTAATCTGCGCCTCGGTGGAGTACCACGGCGGCAGCGAGCCGCAGGCCCTGGCGGTGATCGACGAGAAGATCCGGGCCAACACGGAAGAAGTGCTCGAACGCGCCCGTGACGACGGCATCGTGCCCCGCGAGGCCGCCGAGGCCATGGCCCAGGAGCGGGTGCGGCGCGCCATGGCGCTGACGCGCTTCGGCACCAAACTTCCGTCCTGACCAGTGGCTATCGCCGGCAAGGCCGGCTCCTACAGTGCCAGGACACGGCTCCACGGCAAAGCGA
>CBFGVH010000090.1:0-12746 GCA_965652415.1 uncultured Gammaproteobacteria bacterium
CCGAGCGGTGCGCCGTTGTCATCGCGCGCCAGCCGGTCGCCAATCGCCGGGAGCAGGTAATTGACACCGGAGTCGACCATGGCCACCGACACGCCCCCCGGATCGGCGCCTTGCGGGATCGGCGGATCGAGCGGTTCGGTAACGTCGGTGTCGTCGAGCGCGGCGTCGAGGTGGCGGATGGCGACGGCGCGCGCCGAATTCCCTTCGCCTTCGTAGAGGATTCGCCGGCCGAGGACGACGTCGCAGTCGCCGCCGGCAATTGCCGCGAGATTGGCCCGCACCGTGTCGCCGGGCTCCCGCACCCAGTGCTCGACGAGCAGCCGGCGCAGGCGGCCGCCGGGAGCGATGCGCTCGATCTTCAGTTCGTCGCCCTCGGACAGAACCAGGTTGCGCACCCAGCCGACTTCCGTGTCGCCGGCCCGCATTGATTCGGCCTCGCGCATCGCCGATCCCGGCAGGCGGGCCGCCATCGTGGCGGCGTCAGGACCGTCGCAGGCGGCGGCCGCCGCCGCGAGGACGATTTCGACGGCGCTGTCCTCTGCCGGTATCGAATACGACGCCGTCGCCGCGGCGAGCGCGATGATCGCGGCAGGCAGTCGTGTTACGGGTTTGGCGGATCGCATCATGGACCGCCATGGTACGGCATCGCCATTACGGGTTCATCGCCCGGGAGAGACAAAACGACCCGCGATTACTCCGCCACCAGGGGGAAGTGACACGACACCTGCCGTCCCGAGGGCTGCTCCACCGGAGCGGGCTCCTGCTCGCGGCAGAGCGGCTTCGCGTACGGACAGCGTGTATGGAAGTCGCATCCGACCGGCCGGTTGAGCAGGCTCGGCACCTCGCCCGAGATCGAGACGTGCCGGCGGCGCAGGTCGGGGTCCGGTTGCGGCACGCCGCGAACCAGCGCCTCGGTGTAGGGATGCGCGGGACGCTCGAAGATGGCCTCGCAATCGCCCTGTTCGACGATGCGGCCGAGATACATGATGGCCAGCCGGTCGCTGATGTGATGCACCACGGGCAGGTTGTGGGTGATGACCAGGTAGCCCAGGCCGTGTTCGTGCTGCAGGTCGGCCATGAGGTTCAGGATTTCGCCCTGCACCGACACGTCGAGGCCGGCGGTCGGTTCGTCGGCGATGATGAGCCTGGGCCGCAGCGCCAGTGCGCGCGCAACGCCGACGCGCCGCGCCTGGCCGCCGGACAACTCGTGCGGGTGACGCGAGAGGAACGCGGTCGGCAGCCGAACCAGCTCGCACAGCCGCTCGGCTTCACGGTCGAGATCGACGCCGCGCACTCCGTGAATCTCGAACGGCTCGGTGATCAGCGCGCGCACCGACTTGCGCGGACTGAGTGAGCCGATCGGGTCCTGGAACATCATGGCCATGTCCCGGCGCAGCGGCTTGAAGCGCCGCTCGCTCATGTCGCGGACCTCCTGTCCCTCGAACCGCACGGAGCCATCATGTCCGTGCACCAGGTTCAGCACGGTGAGCCCCAGGGTCGTCTTGCCGGAGCCGCTTTCACCGACGAGGCCGACCGTCTCGCCGGGACGCACGCTGACCGAGGCGTCGAGCACCGCGTCGACGAATGGATCTTCGACCTTGCCGAGCTTTGCCTTCAGAGCGCTCATGGTGCGAAATCGCACGTTCAGTCCGCGGACTTCGAGTAGCGGTTCGCCTCCGGGGCGTGCCGGTGGCGCATCGTCGTCTGCGTGCACTCGGGCCGAGTCCACGGTGATGACGTCCTTGGGCGGCGGCCATGACGGATCGGCGTGCTCGCCGGCCAGCAGAAGGCAGCGGGCCACGGCGCCGCCGACGTCGACCGGTGCCGGGTCGACATTTCGGCAGGGTTCCATGACCCGCTGGCAGCGAGGAGCGAACACGCAGCCTCGCGGCGGGTTGACGAGGTCGGGCACGTCGCCGGGAATCACCGGGAGCTCGCGCCGGCGCCCGCTCACCCGCGCCGGGTCGCATTCCAGCAGGGCGCGGGTGTAGGGATGGCGGGCGTGGTGGAAGATGTCCTGTACACTGCCCGATTCCACCACCACGCCGGCGTACATCACCACCACCTCGTCGCACAGCTCGGCAATCAGGCCAAGGTTGTGCGAGACGACGACGATGGTGGCGTCGAGTTCGCGCTGCAGCTCCTGGAGCAGATGAATGATCTGCGCTTCCATGGTGACGTCGAGCGCGGTGGTCGGCTCGTCGGCCAGGATCAGCGCCGGATCGGTCAGCAGGGCCATGGCGATGCCGGCGCGCTGGCGCATGCCGCCGCTGAAGTGGTGCGGGTACTGGTCGATGCGCGCAGCGGGATCGGGGATGCCCACCTTGCGCATCATGTCCACTGCCATGCGGCGCTTGTCGGCCGTCGAGAGGCCGCGGCGCCGATAGAGAATATCCAGCATCTGCCGGCCGTAGGACAGCACCGGGATCTGCGAGGTCATCGGGTCCTGGAACACCACCGAAACCTCTTCGCCGCGAATGGCGCGCGATGCACGCTCGCCGATGCCGAGGATGTCCCGGTCCCGGAACCGGATGCTGCCGCCGGCGACGCGGGCGTTGCCCGACAGAAGGCCGGTAATGGACCACAGCACCGTGCTCTTGCCGGAGCCGCTCTCGCCGACGATGCCGACGATCCGGTTGGCCGGCACCGAGAGGCTGACGTCGCGCAGCGCCTTCACGCGCCCGCGTGGCGTGTCGAATTCCAGCGACAGGTTGCGGATGTCGAGCAGCGTGTCCATACGCTAGCGCCTCTGTTTCATGCGCGGATCGAATACGTCGCGCAGGGCTTCGCCGAGGAAGGTGAATCCCAGTGTGGTCAGCACCAGCGGAACGCCGCCGGCGATCACCATCCACGGCGAATCGCGTATCACGAGATAGCCTTCGTTGAGGATCGTGCCCCAGCTCGCCGTGGGCGGCAGCACGCCGAGCCCGAGGAAGCTCAGCCCCGCCTCGACGGTGACCACCACGGGCACGTCCATGGCCGCGAGGATCAGCAGCGGACCGACCACGTTGGGCATGACGTGGTGGCGCAGCACGCGGTACATGTTGGCGCCGAGGGAGCGCTCGGCGAGGATGAACTGGGTGTTGCGAAGGGCCAGCGTGCTGGTGCGCGCCATGCGCGCGTACTGGGGTATGGAGGTGACGATGATGATGACCAGCACCATCTCGAGGCTGGGACCGGTCAGCGCCACCGTGGCCAGGGCCAGTACGATGGTCGGGAATGCACGCACCGTGTCGAACACCAGCAGCAGGGCGTTGTCCAGCCAGCGTGGGCCGTACCCCGCCAGCATGCCCAGGGCCAGCCCGATCACAAGCGCCACCGAGACGCCGATGGCTGCCACCTTCAGGGCCACGCGGCCGCCGTGCAGCACGCGCGAGAACGTGTCGCGCCCGAGCTGGTCGGTGCCGGCGAGATGCTCGAGGCTGGGCCCCGACAGGCGCGCGGGAATATCGAGGGCGTTGGGGTCGTGGGTCGCGAGCCAGGGCGCGAAGATCGCGCTGGCGAAAAACAGCACCACCAGCACGAGACCCAACACGCCCTGGCGGTTGCGCAGGAACAGGAGCCACTTCTCGCGCCGCTCGCGCGCCGAGGACTCCACGATGGCGCCCGCTGCGCCGGGAATGTCAGAGGGACTCGCGGACACGGGGATCGAGCCAGGCGACGACGAGGTCGGACACGAGGGTGATGACGATGTACAGAGACGTCGCCACCAGCACGGCGCCCTGGACCACGGGGAAGTTGCGTGCGTTGACGGCATCGTAGATCAGCTTGCCGATGCCGGGCCGCGAGAAGATGATCTCGGCGAAAACGGCACCCGACAGCAGGCCGCTGAAGCCCATGCCGATCAGCGTGATGGTCGGCAGGATCGCGACCCTGAGCGCGTAGCCGAACACCACCGTGCGCCCGGTGAGGCCGAAGGCGCGCGCCGCGCGGATGTAGTTCTCCCCCATGACTTCCAGCATGGAGGCGCGCACCATGCGGGCGAGGTAGCCCACCCAGCCGAGGCCGACCGCGAACGCCGGCAGGACGAGGTGCGCCGCCTGGTCGAGGGTATCGCCCGGTTCGCCGGCGCCGATGGCCGGCAGCCAGCGCAGGGTGATGGCGAACAGCAGCAGCGCCCAGATGGAAACCAGGAACGAGGGGATGGCGATGGTCCCTACCGAGATGATGCCGGTGACGCGGTCGAGTAGGCTGTTGGGGCGCACCGCGGCCAGGCAGCCTAGCGGCACGCCGAGCAGCACCGCCCAGGTCAGCGAGGTAACCACCAGGGCCAGGGTGAAGCCCATGCGGTCCATCACCATCTCGCTGACGCTGCGGTCGGAGAACACGTCGACGCCGAGGTCCCCGGTGAAGGCGTTGCCGACGTAGATCAGGAACTGCATCGGCACGGGCTTGTCGAGGTGCATCTTCTGCGCGTAGCGCGCGACCGCTTCGTCGGATGCGCGCGGGCCGAGGGCGATGGTGGCGGGGTCGCCGGGAATGAGGTGCAGCAGCGAGAACAGGACCAGCACCACCGCCAGCACCACCGCCAGCGACAACCCCAGTCGCTTGGTCAAGTAGATCAGCATGTCCCTGTCCGGTGTGGAGCCAGTGTCACGGGCGCGGCGGCGCGTGCCGCGACGCGGTGCCGGGGCCCTTCCTGCGCCCCGGCAACGGCATTATCGCCTACGCCTTGCGGAACAGGCGATAGTTCAGTTCGCCGGACGGCGCGGCATTGACCACGATATTGTCACCATGGAGGAACGTTTCCGGTTCGTGGTTGATCCACACGTAGGCCCCGGTCTCCTCCATGATTTCCTGCATGCGCACGTAGATCTCGCGGCGCTTGTCCTCGTCGGTCTCCTCGATGCCCTGCTGGTAGAGGCTGTCGAACTCGGGGTCGGTCCAGCGCTCCCAGTTCCAGATGCCGACCTGGCCGGAGACGAACCATTGTGTAGCCTCGTAGGGATCGGGCGTGGTGCCGAAGCGCATCATCCAGAGCTCGAGGTCCTTCCAGGTGTCGCCCTTGCTCTCCTGGCCCATCTCCCAGAACGGACCGCTGTCGAGCGGGATGATGTTGACGGTGATGCCGACCGCGGCGAGGTTGGCCTGGATGATCTGCGCGGCAAGCATGCGCTCCTGGTTGTTGAGGGTACGCAGGGACAATTCCAGTCCGGAAACGCCGGCCTCGGCCAGCAGTTCGCGCGCCTTGTCCGGATCGTAGCTGTAGTACTTCGTCTCCTTGCGCTGTCCGATGAGGCCCGGGCAGATGATGCCGTAGGACTTGGCCGTGGTTCCGGAGTAGGCGCCGGCGAGAATCGAATCGACGTCGACGGCGTGCTGGATGGCCCGGCGCACGGTCTTGTCCTTGAGCTTTTCGTTCTCGGTGTTCATGCCGAGCCACATGTACTGCAGCTCGCCGGCCACGGTGATGGCGGCGCCGTCGGGCATGTTCGCGGTATAGCGCGCCAGGGTGTCGGCGCCGATCTCGGTGCAGTCGAGCTCGCCCGCCTCGAACGCCAGCTCGGCCGCCTTCACCTCGGTGATGATGTTGGCCTCGACGCGCTCGAAATCGGGCTTCGGCCCCTTCCAGTCGGGGTTGGGGGTGAAGGTGGCGCGCTGACCGGGAACCTGTTCGTACAGGTAGGGGCCGCAGATGGCCGGGAACTCGGTGGTGAACTTCTCACCCTTGTCCTTCATCGCCTGCTCGCACAGCACCGCGCCCGGTCCGTGGCACAGCGTGACCATGATGAACGGGGCGAACGGCTTGCCGAGCACAATGGTACCGGTGCGCTCCCCGGTGACCTCCACGTGGTCGAGTGCCTCGAAGTAGCCGCTCCAGTCGGTTCCCTTCATGCGCTCGAAGGAGTACTTCACGTCGGACGCCTTGACGGGACCGTAGCCGCCGGTCCACACGAGGTCATCGGCCAGCTCGAAGTCGATGTGGGTGGCGTCGCGCTGCTCGAGGGTTTTCACGAAGTAGGTCGGCCGCCAGCCGAAGGTGCCGTCCTCGACGGTGTAGTCGGCGAGGAAGGGCAGGCACTGCTTCTGGGTCTCGATCTCCACGCCGCCGGTCATGTAGCCGGGATCGAGAATGTCGTTGTCGCCGTCGAATCTCAGGCGCAGGGTGGACGCGCCCTGGGCGCGCACCACGCGGGGCAGGCCCGGGAACATGCCGAATGCACCGGCGGCGGCGCTGGAGGCGAGGAAGCCTCGGCGGGTGAGTAATGGACCTTTCATGGGTTCTCCTCCTGTGTATGGATCTTCGGTTACACGGCCGTTTCCGGCCGATTTAATGCGAGGGCAGGGTAGTGTGCAATTTCGCGACGAGATTCGATAGGCGCGAATATGGCGTCAGATCGCGAAGTCATACGCCGTCCCGTGGAACCTGCTCGTCCCAGTCCTGCTGGTGAACGAGACGGTCGTCCTCGTAGGCCTCGAGGCGTGCCTGAACCCGGAACGAGTCGGCGTCCGAGGTCAGGCGCGTGTTGGTCACGGTGCGGATCGACCAGTCGCCCCGCGTCATCGCGTGCACCCAGCGGACCTCGCCGCTGGCATCCTGCGGGGCGTCGACGTCGACCGTGTAGGTCTCGTAGCCCTGGTTGTGCACCGTCAGGTCGTTGCCGTGTATGCGGAACGTCCCCGAGCCGTCACCGACGTGCAGTTCGAACTTGTCGCCGACGAGGTCGCGGCTGACTCGGCAGGAAAGATCGGGTTCGTCGATCACGGTCGTTTTCAGCGGCGGCCCGGCCTCGGCCTCGGCGAATGGCGGCAAGGCGGCGTCGAGCGGCGAAGGGGACCTGACCGGCAGTTCGAGCGTCGAGGTCGCCGTGTGGACGGTCAGTATGACCGGTTCCGGTGACGGCCAGATGATCGGGAAGTAGCCGGTGGAGACGGCCAGGCGGATCCGGTGGCCGGGTTCGAAGCGCTGCGCCACCGGCTTGAACGGCACGGTCACCGTGTAGCGCTTTGCGGGCTCGAGCGGTTCGGGTTCGGCATGGCCGTCGCGATGGGTGAGATTGAGCACCCCGTACGCGACCCGGGTGGCGCCGCCGTCGGGATGCACGTCCACCAGCCGCACCGCCAGCTGCGCGGCCGGCCGGTCCACGGACAGGTCGATCACGAGCCGCGCGTCTCCGGCGATCTCGACCGGCTCGGTCAGCGGGTCGGTCTCGAAGCAGAGGCTGCCGGCGTCGTCGGCGCGCTGGTCGGCCGGCTGGTCCCCCTTCTGCGCATAGGAGCACCACTTGCCGCCCATCATGCCGACGCCGGCGGGCGAGGAATGCACCAGCACGCCGTCCGGCAGAGAATCGCCGCTGGCGGTGAGTCGACCGTCGGCGCCGAGACGAAACGCGGTGCGCACCACGTTGGGCGACGGCCAGCCCGGCTCGGCCACCCAGCGACCCGCCCGCTCGCGATACCACGGTGCGGGCGGCGCGGGACCCTGCATGAACAGCCGCAGCGGCGGCTCGTCCATGATGCCGGTGTCGCGACCCTTGAGCCAGTGGTCCCACCAGCGCAGCATCTCCTGGAGGAAACCGATATCGGGACCCGGCTGGCCGATGTGCGGATACTTGTGCGCCCACGGGCCGATCAGTCCCTTGCGAGGTACATGGAGATGCTCCATGAGCCGGAACACAGAGCGGCAATAGCCGTCGGCCCAGCCGGAGACGGCGTAGACGGGCACCTGGACGTCGCCATAGTTCTCGCACACCGAGCCGTGGCGCCAGAAGTCGTCGCGCCGCTGGTGCTCGAGCCAGCTCTTCAGCCACAAGCCGCTTTTCTTCAGGCGTTCGATCCAGGCCGCCCGCCAGCCGTCGCCGACGTTGCGCGGATCCGGCGGCAGCGTGTTGCGGCCGAACATGATCGAGGCCCAGGACAGCTGGTCGATCAGCAGGCAGCCGCCCATGTAGTGGACGTCGTCCGCGTAGCGGTCGTCGGTGGAGCACAGGGTGATGATCGCCTTCAGTGCCGGCGGCCGGCGGGCGGCCACCTGCAGGCCGTTGAAGCCGCCCCACGAGATGCCGACCATGCCGACAGTGCCGTCGCACCAGGGCTGGGCGGCGATCCAGGCGATCACGTCGCAGCCGTCCTGGATCTCCGCAGGCAGGTACTCGTCGAGGAGCAGCCCCTCGGAGTCCCCGGCGCCGCGCAGGTCGACGCGCACGACCGCGTAGCCGTGGCCGGCGATATACGGGTGCATCGACGCGTCGCGCTCGGCGGTGAGGTCGTTCTTGCGATAGGGGATGTACTCGAGGATGGCCGGTACGGGGTGCTCGGGCGCGTTCTCGGGCATCCAGATGCGGGCGGCCAGCCGGCAGCCGTCCGGCATGGCGATGGTGGTGTGCTCGATCTCGAGAACGGGGTGAGGATATTGCGTGACGTGCTTCATGTTGGTCTTGTTCCGGGTCCTGTGCCGCCAGGCCGGCCGCGGCTGCGAACTTCCGATCGGCCCGGTGAATACTGTCGGCCGGGATGCCGGCCGGTGGCAATTTCGCTATCATTCGCGAATTGACACTGTTCTCGACTCAGAAAGCGCCTTCATGCACGACCACCTTGCCAGGAACCTCGGCACGCTGTGCGGCTACTACCCGTCGATTGCCGAGATCTGCCGCAAGCTCGTCATCAATCGCCAGCAGTTCAACAAGTACCTCGCGGGGCAATCCCGGCCGTCGCGGCACAACATGCGGCGCATCTGCGACTTCTTCGGCGTCACCGAGTCCGAGGTGCTGATGGAGCCGGAGCGTTTCGAGGAAATCGTCAGCCTGCGCCGTCACCCGGTGCGCGAGGACCGCCTGACGCGGCCACTGAAGCACCTCGAGAAGCTCTACCGGAAAAGCGCGAGCCTCGAGCGCTACACCGGGTACTACTACAGGTATTTCTACTCGTTCGGTTACGCGGGCAAGGTGATCAAGTCGCTGTGCGCGATCGACGAAGACAATGGCCGCTTCTACTGGAAGAACATCGAGCGCATCAGGGCCGCCGACGGTGAGCCGACCACCGTCAACAAGTACGAGGGCGTGGTGTTCCTGATCTCCGACCGGATCTTCATCATCGAGTACGAGACGCTGCTGCGCAACTCCATCACCCAGGTCACCCTGTATCCGAGCTATCGAACCCGCGTCGACCGCCTCGTAGGCATCCAGACCGGCGGGCCGGTGCGCCGCGGCCGCCGGCCCGGCGCGTCCAGGGTGTTGCTGGAGTATCTCGGCCGCAACGTCGACGTGCGCAAGGCACTGTCGCAGTCGGGCCTGTTCGACCAGCACGACCCGCGCCTGCCCGGGGACATCGTCGGCATGATCCGCAACGAGATCGCCGAGGGCAGCTACGTGCTCGAGGTGGAGGAACCGTGAGCATGGCACGCGACGCGGTAACGGTCGGCGGAAGATGTTAACCTCATCCCTCCACGGTTGACCTGGATCATCATGCCGACCGCGCTGGTCATGATAGAAGTTCATCACGGTCCGGGGCGAGGAACAGGAAAGCCGGGTCCAGTCAACGTTCAATGAGCCACTTCCTATCGGAGGCTACCCATCATGTCAGTCGCCAAGGTCATCGAAATCTCCGCCGATTCTCCCAAGAGCTTCGAGGATGCCATCGCCGACGGCATCAAGCGCGCCACGGAGAGCGTCCATAACGTTCGCAGCGCCTGGGTACAGGAACAGCAGGTCATCGTCGAGAACGGAAAGATCAGCAGTTTCAGGGTCAACCTCAAGGTCACGTTCGTTCTCGACTAGGGCCATTCAGACTCGGTACAGGTTGCCGGCGTCAAAATAAACGCGGTTTGTCGCCCGCCGCTGCTCGTGAACCGCGAACAGTCCCGCGTTGCGGCGCATGGGCGCATGCGGTAACCTGACTGCCGGCCGAACAGTGCACGCGCCCGTGCGACGCACCGGCACCGCGCTTCGGCTGCAGGCGGGCAGCGGTATCAACCCAGCGACGAGGACGCGAATGTGAGCAAGCCCAATACTTCCACGTACTCGCAGCGGTCGAAGGTCATGCGCGGCCCGCGACTGGCCGGTGCCGTACTTCTCGCCGTGGCGGGGCTGGCGGGGGCGGGCAATGCCCTGGCCGCCGAATTGTGCGAGTCGTTCCCGATCGAGAACCGCATAGCCCGACTCGGCGGCAGCCAGACCTCGTTTGCCGAGGGCACCTACATCGATTCGCTCGAAACTCTTCGCCAGCAGTTCACGAAGTACGAGGCCGACATCCGCCGAATTCTCGCCCAGCATCGACTCGATCACGTCGCCGACGCGCTGTTCGAGACCGTGGCCAGCGGTGAGGGTATCACCGAAGGCGCCGTGCGGCCCGGTGACGATTTCGAGTGGATCGCCTGGCGTCGGCGCGGTGACCCGGTGACCACCGTACCGGTGTGTCTGACCACCAGCGAGGACTACGACTCCTTCGATGTCGCGGTGGCGATGGACGAGGGTGAGCAGATCACCACGTACCATTTCACCATCCCGAAGATCTGCATGAACATCGCCTATCTCGGATCGGAATCCGCCGCCAAGCCGGCGCCTCCTCCGCCGCCGGCCGCCATGGCGGCGCCCGAGCCGGCACCTGAACCCGCGCCTGTACAGCAGACGGGTCCGGTCGGCTTCTTCGGGCCGTTCATCGGCTTCGAGAACCGAACGCGCGATCTGTGCAACTGCATCGACGACGTGGACTCCGGCCTCGCCGGCTTCCTCGGCGGCGTGCGCATCCCGGCCGCCGAGCGCAGCCACCTGCTGCTGCAGGCCGGTGCCGCTGCCAACCTGCGCGAGAGCAAGTGGTCGACGGTATTTGCGGACGTCGGAATGGAATTCGACGTCGGCGAGCGCGGCTTTGCCGGCGCCGGAGTGGGCCTGTGGGACATCAACGATTCGCAGATGCGCGACACCACGGTGTTCGTCCAGGGCGGCGGCCATGCCTGGGACTGGCGCGACCATGCTGTACAGTGGTTCGTGCACGGCCGGGTCTTCCTCGATAGCGACGACGTCGAGGACCTTGGCACCGACTACGCCGTACTCGGCGGTCTTCGCCTGCTGTTCAACCAGGCCGGGCGTCAGTAGCCGAAAGACATGCAGGAGAGACTTCGGGCGCCGCCGAGGCAATGGCTTCGGCGGCGCCTTTTTCGTTGGCTCGTGCCGCTGGCGGCCGTGATTCCCTTCGCGGCGGCGGCATACCTGCTTGCCGCGCCGGCCACCAAGGTGACCCGTGGCCCTGATCGAATCGAAGCGGTGGACTACAGGCTGCGCAACCTGGCGCTCACCGCCGACGGCGTGGTCGTCGGTTCGCGGGGTCGCGACCTGTATCGAATCGTCGGCGACAGTGTCCGCATCGAGCACCTGGCCGATTTCCCGGCCATTATCCAGGGCGTTCATGCAACCGCGTCGGGATCGTTGCTCGTTGCCACCGACGACGGGCCGCGCGATCCTGAAAAGCCCTGCACGATCTACCGTGCCGCCGGTGCCGATTCGCCCTGGCAGCCGGTACTGACGCTGGACACCGCCACCGCGCTCCAGTGGTCCCTGGCATCGGCGGCTGACGGTGCGCTGTTCGTGGGCGAATACGGACCCAAGGAAGCGGGGAAGGCCTACCGGGTCTTCAGGAGCCTCGACGAAGGGAATACCTGGGAGATCGTGTTCCGCGCGCCGCAACGCGACGGCGTGCATATCCATCGCGTGACCGTGGACCCTTTCAGTGGGGACGTCTGGGTCACCGTGGGCGACGGCAAGGACAACCGCGGCGCCTGGCGCTCGCGCGACCGCGGCGACACTTTCGAGCGGGTGCTCGATTCCCAGGCCACCGGAGTCGCCTTCACTCGCGACGCCGTCTACTGGGGTGAGGACCATCGCAAGGAGGGGCGGATCACCCGGCTCGATCGCGGGGCCGGGCGGACCGTCGAGGTGCTGCGCGCCAGCCGTCACGGTCCCTTCGGCGGCAGTATCTACGACATGACCGCCACCACTGACGGCACGGTCTATGCGGCCACCATGAAGTACCCCTCGCAGCCGTTCACCTCCACCCTGTGGCGCGGTCGCGGGTGGTCCTGGGAACTGCTGGCCGAGTTGCCGAGCGGACCGGACGGCGCGGTCGCGGTGGAGACCATCGCCGGCCCGGATCGCGACGGCTGGATCCATCTCCCCGGCTACAGGCTGCGCCACGAATCCGCCGCCGACTGAGCTTCCGCGTCGGGTTTCTCCCGCACAACCGCCGCCGCGCCGTTGCGGTATTCTTGTCGATCGTCAAAACAGCCCGCAGGGGTCCGAGCGTCGAAACGATCGAACCATGAACGCCTCCGGCGCGTTGCGCCAGCGAATTCGCTACTGTGTCACCGATGACGGCGTGCGGCTCGCCTTTGCGGTTATGGGCCGCGGGCCGACCCTCGTCAAGGCGGCAAACTGGCTCACCCATTTGGAGCACGACGTCAGGAGTCCCCTGTGGCGGCCGCTGCTCGCCCGGCTCGCTACCGGGCGCACCCTTGTCCGTTACGACCAGCGGGGCTGCGGGCTTTCCGACCGCACGGTTGCCGGTATCGAGTTCGACAAGTGGGTTCTCGATCTTCGGGCCGTGATCGACTGCAGCGCACCGGAACGTTTCGACCTGCTCGGCATCTCCCAGGGTGCTGCAGCCGCACTCGCCTTCGCGGCGCAGCAGCCGGAGCGTGTCCGCCGCCTGGTGCTTTGCGGCGGCTTCGCCCGCGGAGACCTGTGTCGGGGCGGCGATCCCGAGCGGGTCGCCGCGGCCCGGGCGATGATCGAATTGGTCAGGTTCGGCTGGGG
>CBFGVH010000091.1:0-12435 GCA_965652415.1 uncultured Gammaproteobacteria bacterium
CTTCAACGCCCTCTACCAGGGCATGGAATCGCGGCGCGTCCAGTACCGAAGGCGCTTCCTGCGCCTCGCCGGCCGGTTTCTGCCGATCTCTCGCTCCCTGGAGTGACAAGTAGGGCGCGCCGAAGCAAGAACGAACGGTCAACCCCGCATCCGTTCCGCGCGCGGATCGAACAGCGGCTCGTCGATCATCCGCGCATGGCGCATCTCGCCAAGGATCTCGATCTCGCCCTCGAACCCGGAATGGGCCAGCGCCGCAGGCATCATGCAGATGGCCACCGACGCGCCCGCGTGGTGGGCGTAGCCGCCCGAGGTGACGAAGCCGACGACGCGGCCGTCGTGCCACAGGGGTTCGTCGCCCACGGTGTCGGCGTCGGCGGCGTCGACCACGAACACGCGCTGGACGCGTTCGCTGCCGGTGTCGCGAAACGCCCGCGCGGCGTCGCGGCCGATGAAATCGATCGGCTTGTCATAGGCCACGAAGCGGTCGATCAGGGTCTCGGCGGGCATGAAGTCGGGTCGGAACTCGCGCAGCCACGACCCGAACGACTTCTCCAGGCGCAGGCTCATCATGGCGCGCATGCCGAACGGCTTGAGGCCGAGATCCGCCCCCGCTTCGTCGAGCGCCTGGTAGAGCATGACCTGCTGGGCGGCCGGCACGTAGATCTCGTAGCCGAGGTCGCCGGTGTAGCTGATTCGCTGCACGCGCGCCTCGGTCAGCCCGACCCCCATCGGCTTGACGCTCATGAACGGCAGGGCCGCGGCGGATACGTCGGCTTGCCCCACGCGGGAGAGCAGCGTGCGCGCCTCGGGTCCGGCGACCTGGAAACCGAGCAAGTCGAGGGACCGATTGACGATGGACACGCTGCCGTCTTCGGGCAGGCGGCTGGTCAGCCAGCGCATGTGAAAGGCCTGGGCGCCGTACGACGCGGTGAGCTGGAAGTGCTCCTCGGCAAGGCGCGAGATGGTGAAGTCGCCGATGATGCGCCCGCGCGGGCTCAGCATCGGCGCCAGCGAGATGCGCCCGACGGGCGGGATGCGCCCGGCCATCACGCGGTCGAGCCACGCGGCCGCGCCGGGCCCTTCGACCTCGTACTTGGCGAAGTTGTGGATCTCGTTGATACCGACGGCAGTGCGCACCGCGCGGCATTCCGCGGCCACCGCGTCGAAGGCGTTGGACCGTCGAAAGCTGGGAGTTTCGAACAGCGGTTCGCCCGCCGGGGCGAAGTAGTTGACGTGCTCGAGGCCGTAGCCGCTGCCGAACACCGCCCTCTGCGACTTCCACAGGGCATAGGCCGGCGTGGTGTTGAGCGGCCGGCCCACCGGCAGTTCCTCGTTGGGATAGGACACCGAGAATCGCCGCTGGTAGTTCTCGCGCACCTTCTCGCGGGCCCAGGCGCGGGTGGCATAGTCGCCGTAGCGGGCCACGTCCATGGCGAACACGTCCCTGGAAGGTTCGCCCTCGACCATCCACTCGGCCAGGGTCAGCCCGACGCCGCCGCCCTGGCTGAACCCCGCCATCACCGCGCAGGCACACCAGAAGTTGCGAAGACCCGGCACCGGTCCCACCAGCGGGTTGCCGTCAGGGGCGAAGGTGAACGGGCCGTTGATGATCTTCTTGATGCCGGCCCGCGCCAGCACCGGGTAGCGGCGGTAGGCCGTCTCGAGAGCATCGCCGATGCGGTCGAGGTTGTCGCCGAGGAGTTCGTGGCCGAAGTCCGCCGGGGTGCCGTCGACGCCCCACGGGGTGCAGTCCTGCTCGTAGAAGCCGATCACCAGGCCCCTGCCTTCCTGGCGCAGGTAGCTCTCGCCCTCGGGGTCCATCATGTGCGGCAGTTCGCTGCCGTGGTCGTACACCTCGGGGATGTCGTCGGTCACCAGGTACTGGTGCTCCATCGGGTGCAGCGGCAGGAACACGCCGGCCATGGCGCCGACCTCGCGCGCCCACAGCCCCGCGGCGTTGACTACGTGTTCGGCACGGATCGTGCCGTCGCGGGTGACCACGGTCCAGCCGCCGCCGGGCTCGGGGCGAAGCTCGAGCACCGGGTTGCGCAGCACGATCTCGGCGCCGCCAAGGCGCGCCGCGCGGGCGTAGGCATGGGTCGTTCCCGACGGGTCGAGGTGGCCGTCGAGGGGATCGTAGAGGGCGCCGATGATGCCCTCGGTGCTGGTGATGGGTGACAGCTCCGCGATCTCCGAGGGGCCGACGATCTCGGTTTGAAGGCCCATGTAGCGGTGCTTGGCGCGCGCTGCCTTGAGAAAATCCATACGCTCGGGCGTGGCGGCGAGGGTCAGGCCGCCGACGTGGTGCAGTCCGCAGGACTGACCGGAGATCTCCTCGAGTTCGCGATACAGGCGGATCGTGTACCCCTGCAGGGCCGCCATGTTGGTGTCCGCGTTCAGGGTGTGGAAGCCGCCGGCTGCATGCCAGGTGGAGCCGGAAGTCAGCTCCGAGCGTTCCACCAGCATGACGTCGTTCCAGCCAAGGCGGGTCAGGTGATAGAGCACGCTGCAGCCGACCACGCCGCCGCCGATGACGACGACCCTTGCATGTGATTTCATGGTTCTCCTCGCTTGGTGGATATCGGCGCGCTGCTCGCGCCGGGGCCGATTCTATGCTAACAGTGTCGCCGCCGCGTGTCGTTCAGCGGACGCCGGCGGCCGAAATTACGCCATCGATCAAAGTGCGCGCATTGAAAATTCCCGTAATGATCCGAGACGGCCGCGTTGCAGCCCGCAGCCGTGACTGAGCCGGCGGCTACCCCGTACCCGGCGCGCCTGGCCGGACTCGTCGCGGGCCTCGTGCTGCTCGTGCTCGTGTTCGTCGTGCCGCCGCCCGACGGCTGGTCGATGGCGGCGTGGCGGGTGCTCGGCTGCGTTGCGCTCATGGTGTGCTGGTGGATCAGCGAGGCGATTCCGGTTTACGCCACGGGGCTCGTACCGCTGGTGCTTTTCCCCCTGCTGGACGTTGCCTCGATCGGGGCCGCTGCCGCGCCTTATGCCGATCCTCTCATCTTTCTGTTTCTCGGCGGCTTCATGATCGCCCAGGCCATCCAGCGCTGGAACCTGCACCGGCGGATCGCTCTCGTGCTCCTGGCGCTGACCGGCAGTGGAAGCCGGGCGCTGGTCGGCGGTTTCATGGGCGCCTGTGCCTTTCTCTCCATGTGGATCAGCAACACCGCCACCGCCGTGATGATGCTGCCGATCGCCCTGTCGGTGATCGCCCTGATCGAGGACACCACGGCGGGCGGGCTGGCGCGCGACCGCTTCGAGCGGGCGTTGCTCCTCGCCATCGCCTACTCGTGCAGCATCGGCGGCATCGCCACCCTGATCGGCACTCCGCCCAACGCCATGATGGCCGCCTACCTCGCCCGCGAGCACGGCATCGAGATCGGCTTCGCGCGCTGGATGTCGTTCGCGCTGCCGCTGTCGCTGGTGATGCTGGTCATCGCGTGGTGGATGCTGACCGCGATGTTCCGCCTGCCGCGCACGCCAATCGAGGGTGTCGCCGAGGCGCTTGCCGAACGGCGCCGCGGCCTCGGTGCCATGTCGCGCGGCGAACGGCTGACCCTCGTCGGGTTCGTGATGGCGGCGACGCTCTGGATTCTTCGCGACCCGATCAATCGCCTGCTGCCCGGACTCGAGTTGTCCGACGCCGGCATCGCTGTCGGGGTCGCTCTGCTGCTTTTCGCGCTGCCGGTGGACGCCCGGCGCGGGGTCAACGTTCTCGGCTGGGAGGACGCTCGCGCCCTGCCGTGGGGTGTGCTGCTGCTGTTCGGCGGCGGGCTGAGCCTGGCCGGCGCGGTCGAGTCGAGCGGGCTGGCCGCCGCCATCGGCGCGGCGGCAGGGGGGCTCGGCGAGATGCCGTGGTGGCTGATCGCGCTCGCGGTCGTGGCGGCCATCGTGTTCATGACCGAGGTCATGAGCAACACCGCCACCACGGCCGCGTTCCTGCCCATCGCCGCCGGCATGGCGGCCGGCTTCGGCCAGTCTTCCGTGGCGCTGGCGGCTCCCGTGGCGCTGGCGGCGAGCTGTGCCTTCATGCTGCCGGCCGCGACCCCGCCCAACGCCGTCGTTTTCGGCTCGGGGAAGCTGGCAATTCACCACATGGCGGCTGCCGGACTGGCGTTCAACCTGATGGCGATCGCGTTGATCTCGACCCTCGCGGTCAGCGGGCTGGTGGAGCGGATGATCGGCGGCTGAGGGCGCCGCCGGTTGAAAATGCCGCGTGGCGGCGGGAACATAGCGGAACGCGCGCAGCGCGCGCCCCGATCGGACCGAAGGAGACAGACCCATGAACGAGCTTGGCCGTATGCACTGCGAGGCCTGCCGCGCCGATGCGCCGACAGTGAGCGACGAGGAACTGGCGACCCTGGTCCGGGAGATTCCCGATTGGTCCGTCGAGACGCGCGACGGCGTCATGCAACTCGAGCGCGTTTTCAGGTTCCGCAATTTCGCCGATGCCCTCGCGTTCGCCAATCGCGTGGGCGAACTCGCCGAGGCCGAAGGGCATCATCCCGCCTTGTTGGTGGAGTGGGGCCGGGTCACCGTGACCTGGTGGACCCACAAGATCGGCGGCCTGCATCGCAACGACTTCATCATGGCGGCGCGCACCGACGCGGCGGCCAATGCCTGAGCGCCGGTCGGCGTGAACCTGGCGCCGAGCGGTATACCGGCGCTGGTCGCGACCGTCGATCTGCAATGGCGGGTGTTGCCTGCGGTGCCCTCGCTTGACGAAGGCGTCGTGCACCTGGTGTCTGCTCGCGTGCCCGCTCCCGGGCACGATGCCCCGCGCGACTGGGCGTTGCTGTCGGCGCCCGAGACCGATCGCGCGCGGCGCTTCCGCTTCGACGAGCGGCGCAACCAGTGGGTCGCCGCCCGCGCCCTGCTCAAGCGGCTGCTGGCGCTCTACGCCGGTTGCGAGCCGGGCGCGGTTCGCCTCGGCTTCGGCGAGATCGGCAAGCCGTTCCTGCGAGAACCCGGCGCGGGCATCTGTTTCAACTACACCGACTCGGGCGGACGCGTGATCTACGCGTTCTCTCGCGGTATCGAGCTCGGCGTCGACCTCGAGGTGTTGCCGCGGCGGACCAATCACGAAGGCCTCGCCGCGCGCAAGTTGACGCCGGTCGAGCGCGACGCGTTCGAGTCGCTGCCCGAGGACGCCCGGGAACTGGCGATCCTCGCGAGCTGGACCCGCAAGGAGGCATACGGCAAGGCGCTCGGGGTCGGCATCCGTTACCCGATGAACGAGGTGACGCTGTGCGAGGACTACGCCGATCCACGTCACCTCGTGACGGGGATCGGCGGCGCCGCACACTGCGTGGTACAGGTGCGGCCGCCGTTTGCCGGCATCGCCAGCGTCGCCGCCGAGGCGCACCGCTTCGACCTCGAGGCCTATACCGTCAGCGCTTGAACGACGCCGCCCGGGCGATATCGCGGTCGATCTGGTCGCGCACCGAGTTGTACAGGGTTTCCGGCGAATACAGGGTTTCCGGCTTGGGCACGAACACGCGCTTGCGCCTGCCCGGCCGGCGTACGCGGATCCGGTACACGGTATATGCGCCGAGTCCCGCCGACAGCGCCATCATGTACCAGAACAGGCTGCGCGGGCCGGCGGCCTCCATGATGACGCCCCCGAGCAGCGGTCCGATGATGGCGCCGAAGCCGTAGGCGAGCAGCAGGCCGCCCGCGGTCTGCAGCAGCTTGTCGGGAGGCGTGACGTCGTTGGCCTGCGCCGCGCACAGGGAGTACAGGGTGAACGACAGGCTGCCGTAGATCGCCGCAGTCACGTACAGCGCGGTGCCGGTGGTGACTTGTCCGGCAGCCTGCTGCCACATGTTGCCGACCGTGACGCTCAGGATCACGGCAACACAGGCGAGCGCAGTGGCGAAGCTGGTCCCGGCCAGCACCTTGCGCCGGTCGAAGTGGTCCGACAGCCGCCCGATGGGCAGCTGCAGCACCAGGCCGCCCAGGATCGCGCAGGCCATGAACAGCGAGGTGGCCGTCAGCGACAGGCCGATCTGGCGAATGAACAACGGTCCGAGGCCGTACAGCGACGAGGTCAGCATGCCGGCGACGATGGTGCCGATGGTGGCCACCGGCGAAATGCGGTAGACCTCGAGCGGCGAGGTGCGCTCCGGCGACGCCGGCCGCGGACTCGGTGCGCGGGTCACGAGCACCGGCACGAGGGCGAGCGAGAAGATCACCGACACCAGGCCGAACAGGGTGAAGTGGGCCGGGTCGGCGAGCGGCAGGATGAACTGGCCGAGGCCCGAGCCGGCATAGCCGATGGCCATGTACAGCGCCAGCAACTGGCCGCGCACCTTGTTGTCGGCGCGCTCGTTGAGCCACGCCTCGGTGATCAGCACCATGCCCGCCATGCAGAACCCGGTCATGATCCGGACCCCCATCCACACCGGCGGCGTGATCACCAGCACGTGGACGATGGACGCCGTGGACATCAGCGAGGCGTATACCGCGAACGCGCGAACGTGTCCGACCCGAATCACCAGGTGGGCCGAGAACAGCGCGCCGAGCAGCAGGCCGAAGAAGTACGAGCTCATCACCAGGCCGGTGACGAACACCGAGAAACTCTCGATGTCGGTGCGCACCGCGATCAGGGTCGAGAACAGCCCGGTCGCCAGCATCAGCAGCCAGTAGCTCAGCAGCAGGGCGCGAACGGACTTGAATGTCTCCCTCACGTGGCGATATCCGGCGACGGGCATGGTGAAAGCGCCGATTCTGCCAGCAACGGCACCGGTGCTGCACCACAATTTTCCGCCGTGGCGGGCACTCCCGAGGGCCCCGTCGACCCCGGTGCGCCGCCGCTTGAATTACAATGTGAGGCCCCTGGTTTCCACACCGTTTTCCATGTCCGGGAGTTCCCCCCGAGCGGCGCGGCCGCCGCGAACCGCGCCGCCGTCCATGCCTCGCCAACTCGAACGCCGACTGGGCGCCTTCGCGGTCGCCTTCGTGGCGCTCGGCGCGGTGGTGTTGTGGGCGAGCTGGCACCTGTGGCGGCATGCCGGCGCATCGTCGGCCTGGTACCTGGCCATCGTCGTGTTCCTCGCCGCCATCGGCGTTCTCGTGTACCTGGCGATCGACGGCGTGCGCCGCTGGCTTTACCAGCCGCTGCAGCGGATCACGCGGTGGGCGGCCGAGATACGCCAGGGGAACCTGTCGGCGCGGATCGCCCACGCAGGCCCCGGCGACCTGGCAGGCCCGGTCGACGACATCAACCGCGCCGCCGAGTGGCTCGAGGCGCTGGCCGACGACATGGAGCTCGAGCTGGCCGACAAGAAGTCGGACATCGAGCGCAAGTCGCGCTCGCTGCAACTGCTGTACGACCTCGCCATCGGCATCAACAACGCCACCGAGGTCGAGCAACTTACCGCGCGCTTCCTGCATACCCTGGCCGACGTGGTCGGTGCGCGCGCCGCCAGCTTGCGCCTGAAGGACGCCGACGGCAGCGTGCGCCAGGTGGCCGATTTCAACCTCGAGGGCGCGCTGCTCAGGGCCGAGCAGGTTGCCGGCGGCCGCAAAGACCTGTTCGACAACACCCTCGAGGCGCGGGTCGAGGACGTGCCTGCGCTGCTGCAGCAGGCCTGCGAGCCGATTCCCGACGACGTCGCCGGCGTCAAGTTGATGGTGGTTCGCCTGCAGTACCTCGACCAGGTCAAGGGCGTCTACCTGCTGTTCGTCGAGCAGGGTCGGCTCGACGACTCCGCCGAATTGCATGACCTCCTGATGAGCATCGGGCGCCAGCTCGGCCTCGCCCTGGAGAAGGCCAGGCTCGACTACGAGGCCAACCTCCTGCCGCGCATGCAGGAGCGCGCCATGCTTGCCAACGAGCTGCACGATTCCCTGGCCCAGACCCTCGCCAGCCTGCGCTTCCAGGTGCGCGTGCTCGACGACACGCTGCACCGCGGCGACGAGTCGGCCGTGTGGACCGAGATGGAACGAATCGAATCCAGCCTCGAGGAGGCCAATACCGAGCTGCGTGAACTCATCAACCAGTTCCGCGCCCCGGTGCACCGGCGAGGGCTGATTCCGGCAATCTCCGCGGCGGTATCGCGGTTTCGCAAGGAGTCCGGCATCACCACGTTTTTTCAGAACCAGTGGGACGACATCGACATCCCCGACGAGTGGGAGGTTCACGTGCTGCGCATCCTGCAGGAGGCCTTGTGGAACGTGCGCAAGCACAGTCGTGCCGACAACGTGCGGGTCCTTTTGAGCCGCGACGGCGGCCTGTACCGCATCCTGGTGGAGGACGACGGCGTCGGCTTCGCCGAGACCGAGGGCGGGCAGACGCTTGACGATCACTTCGGCTTGTCTATCATGCAGGAACGCGCCGCCATCATCGGCGGCGAAATCAAGGTGGAAAGCGAGGTGAACGAGGGCACCCGGATCATCGTGCGTTTCAGAGGCGGGGCCGCGGCACCCGCTGCCGGGTCCGTGGTGCGCCGGCGACCATGAACGTTCTGCTGATCGACGATCATGCGTTGTTCCGGGTGGGCCTCGAGGGACTGCTGGAGCGTCGCGGCATCCGGGTGGTGGCGGCCGTTGGCGAACCTTCCAGCGGCATGGAACTGGTGGAGCAGCACCGCCCGGACGTGGTGCTGCTCGACTTGCGCATGCCGGAGATGACGGGACTTGAGGTGCTCAAGACGTTCAACACGGCATGGCCCGAGCTGCCGGTGGTGATGCTTACGACCAGCAGCGACGAACACGATCTCGCCGAGTGCCTTCGCAGCGGCGCCCGCGGCTACCTGCTCAAGGACATGGAACCGGACGATCTCGTGGTCGCCCTGCACGACATCGTCGCCGGCAAGACCGTGGTGGCTCCGGGCCTGACCGGGGCACTGGCCAATCTCGTCAAGCATGGCGGCAGCGAGCGCCGTGAGCAGGCCGGGCCGTTCGCCGACCTCACCCCGCGGGAGATGGAGATCCTTTGTCACCTGTCCGAGGGGCAGAGCAACAAGGTGATCGCACGCAATCTGAACATATCCGACGGTACCGTGAAGCTGCACGTCAAGGCGATCCTGCGCAAGCTGGGAGTGCATTCGCGAGTGGAAGCGGCGGTCATGGCCGTCGAGAAGGGGCTCTGCGGCAAGGGCGAAACTTAGGTCGGCGATGGGCTGATCCGAACACACTGAACGACAATCAAACGGGAGCGCATGATGGCCACTGACATCTCACCCTACCTGCAGCTGATGGTGAACAAGCAGGCCTCGGACCTGTTCTTCTCCACCGGCAGCAAGGTCATGATCAAGATCGAGGGCCATTTCGCGCCGATCGGTGACAAGGCGCTGGCGCCGGGCGAGGTCAAGCAGATCGCCTACCAGATGATGAACGACAACCAGCTGCGCGATTTCGAGCGCGATCTCGAAATGAACCTTGGCCTGTCGGTGACGGGGGTGGGGCGTTTTCGCGTCAACGTCTTCCAGCAGCGCGGCGAGATCTCCATGGTGATCCGCCTTGTCAAGAGCGAGATCCCGTCCATCGAGGAGCTCGGCCTGCCGCAGATTCTCAAGACCTTCTCCATGGTCAAGCGCGGCCTTGTGCTGATGGTCGGCGCCACCGGGTCGGGCAAGTCGACCTCGCTGGCGGCGATGATCGACTACCGCAACACCAATTCCGCGGGACACGTCCTCACCATCGAGGACCCCATCGAGTTCCTGCACAAGCACAAGCGCAGCGTCGTGAACCAGCGCGAGATCGGCTTCGACACGCACAGCTATCACAATGCCCTGATCAACGCCCTGCGCGAAGCTCCCGACGTGATACTGATCGGCGAGATCCGCGATCGCGAGACCATGGAAAGCGCCATCAAGTACGCCGAGACCGGGCACCTGTGCCTCTCCACGCTGCACGCCAACAACGCCAACCAGACGCTGGACCGGATCATCAACTTCTTCCCCGACTCGGCACACCGCCAGCTCAGGCTCGACCTGTCGCTGAACCTGCGCGGCATCGTCTCCCAGCGCCTGGTGCCCGGCAAGGACGGAGCCAAGCGCGTGGCGGCGGTGGAGGTGATGCTCAACACTCCCTACATCGCGCAGCTCATCGTCGAGGGCAAGATCCCGGAGATCAAGGAGATCATGAGCCGCGGCACCGACCAGGGCATGAAGACCTTCGACCAGGCCCTGTACGAGCTCTACCAGGAGGGGCGCATCACCCTCGACGCGGCGCTCGAGAACGCCGACTCGCGCAACGACCTCGCCCTCAAGGTGCGCATGTCGGGCGGCCCCGACTCGCGCCACGGGAGCATCTGAAGGGGACCCGGCGGCTTACAGGTAGGATTTTCTGTCGGCGCGGCGCCGGCCGGCACGTTGTATCACGCGGCCGCGGATCTGTTCGAGGCCGGCGACGGGAATGGCCGGGTAGCCGGGCTTCAGCGCCTCCAGCCGCCAGTGATCGCCGTCGATGACGAGCCTGCGCAGGATCGGCCCTTCCTCGTGCCAGGCCACGACGAAGGTGCCGTCCTCGACCACGCCCGACGGCTCGACGATGATGACCGCACCGTCGGGGAACTCCGGTTCCATGCTGTCGCCCAGCACCTGCAGGGCGAACGGTTCGCTTTCGGAACATGCACTCATCGTTTCGGCCTCGTCGAACGTTCGCTGCGCCGGGCGGCTCCGGCACCTTGCCGAAGTCTACCGCGATCCTCGCGGGCTGCCAAAGTGGGCCTGCCTGTATAATTCCCGTCCCATGAATCAACGGTATCCATCGATGAACCCGGGGGCCGCCGTGCTCGGCATCGTCGGCGGCGGGCAGCTCGGGCGGATGCTGGTACTGGCCGCCGAAGAACTCGGCGTCGACTGCGTGGCCCTGGACCCCGAACCCGACTCGCCCGCGGTGCGCGCCGGCGCCCGCGGGATATGCGCCAGCCTGTTCGACGCCGACGCCCTGCAGCGGCTCGTCGAAGGGGCCAGCGTGACGACTTTCGAGATCGAGTCCACTGACGCCGACGTGCTGCAGCGGCTCGAGGACCGGGGCCATCGCATCCTGCCGCGGCCGGCCACCCTGAAGCTGATCCAGGACAAGCTGTCGCAGAAGGAGTTCCTGCAGGCGCACGGAATTGCCACCAGCGAGTTTCGCGCCATGGACGTACCGGTCGCCGAGGCGGTGCGGGACTTCGGATTGCCGGCCGTGCAGAAGCTGAGGCGGGGCGGCTACGACGGCCGCGGGGTGAAGATCCTGCACGGCGAGGGCGACCTCGACGAACTGCTCGACGGACCGAGCCTCATCGAGGCGTTCGTGCCCGCGGCGCGCGAGCTCGCGGTGGTCGGCGCGCGCGCGGTGACCGGCGAGATTCGCTGCTACGACGTGGTCGACATGACGCTGAACCCGGCGACCAACATGCTCGACATGCTGACCGTCCCCGCCGACATACCCGAGCGGGTCGCGCGCGAGGCCGAAGAGCTGGCGCGGCGCACCATCGAGGCGCTCGACGACGTCGGCGTGTTCGCCATCGAGCTGTTCATGACCGCAGACGGCACGCTGTACGTCAACGAGGTATCGCCGCGCACCCACAACAGCGCTCACTACACGATCGACGCCTGCGAGACCTCGCAGTTCGAGCAGCACATCCGCGCGGTCACCGGCATGCCGCTCGGCGACACCGCACTGCACCGGCCGGCGGCGATGATCAACCTGGTGGGCGCTGCCGGCTTCTCGGGTCCGACCGTGGTCGAGGGCGAGGAAGAGGTGCTGGGAATCGACGGCGTCCACCTGCACCTCTACGGCAAGCGCGAGTGCCGGCCCGGGCGCAAGATGGGTCACGTCACGGTGGTGGCCGACCGAATCACCGATGCGGTGGCCCGGGCCAACCGGGTGGGGCAGCGGCTCGTCATCCGCGGACGCGACCCGCTGGCGGCGGTCGTCGCCGGTTCGTCGTAACCGCTCCGCCGTACAATGACCCGGCTCCGCCGGGGGTCTGCACAGTCTTGGGGAGTTACCCGCATGGCATCACCACTGGTCTCCATCATCATGGGCAGCGACTCGGACCTCGGCGTCATGGGCAAGGCCGCCGAGATGCTCGATCGTCTCGGGGTCGATCACGAGGTCACGATCGTCTCCGCCCACCGAACCCCGACGCGGCTGTTCGAGTTCGCGCGTGCAGCCGAGGGGCGCGGCATCCGGGTGATCATCGCCGGCGCCGGCGGCGCGGCCCACCTGCCCGGCATGGTGGCGTCGCTGACGCCGTTGCCGGTCATCGGCGTGCCGGTGAACGCCACCGCCCTGGCTGGCCACGACTCGCTCCTGTCCATCGTGCAGATGCCCGCCGGCGTCCCGGTGGCGACGGTCGCGATCGATAACGCCGCAAATGCCGGCATCCTCGCCGCTCAGATTCTCGCCGTTGCCGACGACGAACTTCGCGGGCGCGTCCGCGACTACAAGGTCTCCCTGGAGGCGACGGTCATGGAAAAGGTGGCG
>CBFGVH010000092.1:0-12281 GCA_965652415.1 uncultured Gammaproteobacteria bacterium
GCCGCCCAGGAGAAAGGCGATGCAGGTGGTGACGAAGGCGATGCCGACGGTATTGCGAGCGCCGTAGACGAGACGGGTGAGCATGTCGCGGCCGAGGTTGTCGGTGCCGAACACCAGGGTGACGGTCGCGGTGTTGCCGGCGGCGTCGGTGTGCTCCACCTCGGTGCCCCACAGCTCGTACTCGGCGGCGACCACCTCGGACTCGCCGAACGGCGTGAGCATCGGCCCGAATATGGCGACGAACACGTAGAAGACGATGACCAGGAGACCGAACTTGGCGCTCAGCGGCGCCTTGCCGAGTGCCTTCATGGCGTCAGCGAAGCCGCGC
Organism: uncultured Gammaproteobacteria bacterium; assembly: GCA_965652415.1. Lineage (GTDB taxonomy): Bacteria > Pseudomonadota > Gammaproteobacteria > Arenicellales > CAJQKF01 > BQJD01. Next base: position 329 of record CBFGVH010000092.1, read on the forward strand.
TTGCGCGGCGGCGGAGGCGCCACCGCGTCGGCCGTCTGTCCCGTTGTCGCGGTCGGTTCGCTCATCTTCCGATCACCTCGGATGCAGCAGCCGCGGATTGGTGACGATGGAGAGGATGTCCGCCGTCATGTTGAGGATGATGTACGTGGCGGCAAAGATCGCCGCGCAGGCCTGGACCACGGGGATGTCGCGCTTGCGCACCGAGTCCACCATCAACTCGCCGAGACCCGGGTAGACGAACACCACTTCCACCACCACCACGCCGACGATCAGGTAGGCGAGGTTCAGCACCACCACGTTGACGATGGGTGCCCAGGCATTGGGCAGCGCGTGCTTCAGGATGACGCGCCGGCGGCTGACGCCCTTCAGGTTGGCCATCTCGATGTAGGGGCTGGCCAGCAGGTTGATGATCGACGCGCGCGTCATGCGCATCATGTGGGCCATCACCACCAGGGTCAGGGTAAGCGCGGGCAGCAGGCTGCGGTAGGCCCGGTCGGCGAGCGGGATGTCGGGGCCGATGTTGGACAGGCTCGGGAACCAGCCCCAGGTCACCGACAGGTAGAGGATCAGGATGTAGGCGATGAAGAACTCGGGAAAGGAGATCGACGACAGTGTGACCACGTTGATGGTGCGGTCGTAGTAGCCATTGCGGTACAGCGCGGCGAGTATGCCGAGGGTGAGCGCCAGCGGCACCGAGATCAGGGCGGCGAGCGCGGCGAGGAAAAAGGTGTTGCCGACGCGGGTGCCGATCAGCTCGGAGATCTGCCGCCCGTTGGCGAGCGAAACACCGAAATCGCCGCGCATGATGCCCGACAGCCAGTCGACATAGCGCACCGGCAGGGAGCGATCGAGGCCGATCTGGGCGCGGCACGCAGCCAGCGTCTCGGCCGTGGCGCCCTGCCCCTGCATCTCCTGGCAGACGTCCCCCGGCAGGGCGTCGACCGCCGCGGCGATGATGATGGAGACGATGAACAGCACCAGCAGGCCCAGCGCGAGGCGCTGGGCCACCAGTCGAATCAGCGGCCCCATCGGTCGGCGCTCCTGCGGCGACGGGTCAGACGAGCCCTATGCCATCCACCAGCGCAGCATGCAGCGCAGGCCGTCGAGGTCCCAGTTGGGCGCGATCGTCTCGGGCGTCGCGATGGCGGTCGAGGTGGCGCTGACGTAGCTCGCGTACATGGGCACGATGGTGCCGCCCTCGTCGCGGCAGATCTGCTGCATCTCGTAGTACGCGGCGCGGCGCTTCTCCTCGTCCAGCTCGGCGCGGGCCGAGACCAGCAGCTCGTTGAAGCGCTTGTGCGACCAGTAGGTGTCGTTCCAGTCCGCCCCTTCGGCATAGGCGATTGAGAACATCCAGTCCACCGTCGGACGACCGCCCCAGTACACCATGCAGAACGGCTTCTTCAGCCAGACGTTGGACCAGTAGCCGTCGTCCGGTTCGCGCACGACGTTGATGTCGATGCCGCACTTGGCCGCGTGTTCCTTGTACAGCACCGCGGCGTCCACCGCGCCGGCAAAGGCGGCGTCGGCCGCCGACAGGTCGACGCTGAGCGAATCGAGCCCCGCCTGCTTGAGGTAGTACTTCGCCTTGTCGGGATCGTACGTGCGCTGTTCCAGCTCCTCGTTGAAGAACTTCTGCGACGGGCTGATGGGGTGGTCGTTGGCCACCTTGCCGTAGCCCCTGAGCACCGTCTTGACGATCGCCTCGCGGTCGATGGCGTGCTTGAGAGCCAGGCGCACGTTGTTGTCGTCGAACGGCGCCTGGGTGGTGATCATGGCCAGCGTGTAGTGCTGGGTGCCCGTGATCTGGTGGACCTTGATGTTGGCATTGCGCTCCAGCAGGTGGACCGTCTTGAGGTCGCAGCGGTCCATGGCGTGGATCTCGCCGGTGGTCAGCGCCGTGGAGCGGGCCACCACGTCCTTGATGGCGAGGCTCTCGACGGAGTCGAAGTGAGCCTCGGCGTCGTTGTAGTAGTTGGGGTTGCGCTCGAGTATCGTGCGCACGCCCGGCTCGTACTCCTTGACGACGTAGCCGCCCGAGCCGATGCCCGATGTCGGATCCTCCGGCATGCCGTCCTTCGACGGCATGATGCCGAGGTGGTAGTCGGTGAGGATGTACGGGAAGTCGGCATTGCCGTCGGACAGCACGAACACGACGTTGTCGCCGTCGACCTTGATGTCGGTCACCGGCCGCAGCAGCGACTTCGCCGCCGACTCGGATTCGTCCCGCATGTGGTAGCGGTACGAGGAGACCACGTCCTCGGGAGTGACGGACTTGCCGTTGTGGAACTCCACGCCACGGCGGATCTTGCAGGTCCAGGTCTTCGCGTCGGCCGACGGCTCGATGCTTTCGGCCAGCTCCGGCACCGCGTTGCCGTCGTTGTCCACCACCGCCACGTAGCTGTAGATGGCGTGGTCGATGGTCTGCATGTAGGTGTCGAGGGTGGTGGCCGGATCGAGCGAATCGGTGGTGGAGCCGGCGCCGATACCGATCTTGAAATGCCCGCCCTTCTTGGGCTGGGCCATGGCCCGCGAGCTGAACAGGGAAGCGGGAGCCGCGGCGGTGGCGCCGATGGCGGCCATGCGCGACATGAACTCGCGGCGCGTGATTCTGCCCGACGCGAGTTGCTTCTGAAGTCTGTGGATTTCAGACATCTCTATCCTCCTCGAAATATGGTTGCACTTGCTTGTTCCGGGATTACCGGCAAACCGGGTCCGCGATTATTCGACGACGCTGTCCACCGGCAACGCGAGGGTGTTGCGCGGCAGTTAAGCACTATTGGCCAGTTGCGTCAACAACGGCGCCCGTGCGTGCAGTCGTAAACGATTTTATTATCATGCAGTTAGCCAGTGCGCGAGGCAGCGCGCGACGCGTTCGTTGCCATTTGCGCCATCTCGATGTAGCTCCGGCGCAGTGCGCGCGCGATCTCGCCCGGTGCGCCTGAGCCGATGGCGGCGCCATCGATTCTCACCACCGGCGTCACGAAGGCCGTCGCGCTTGTGATGAACGCCTCGGCCGCCGCCTTCGCCTCGTCGACGGTGAACGGCCGTTCCTCGACCGTGAGTCCTTCGCGACGGGACAGTTCGAGCACCGCGGCGCGGGTGATGCCGTGCAGGATCTCGCTGCCGAGATGCCGGGTCACGATCACGCCGTCGGCGGTGACGATGTGGGCGTTGTTGGACGAGCCCTCGGTGACGTATCCGTCCTCGACCATCCAGGCGTCGTCGACTCCCGCCTCCACTGCCTGCTGCTTGGCCAGCGACGCGGCCAGCAGCGCGGTGGTCTTGATGTCGCGCCGGCGCCAGCGCATGTCGGCGACGGTGATCACGGAGATGCCGCGTTTCGCGGCCGGGTCGTCGATCAGCGGCCGCGCCTGGGTGAACATGACCAGTGTCGGCTTCGCGCCGACGGGAAACTTGAAGTCGCGGTCGGCGCTGCCGCGCGTGACCTGCATGTACACCATGCCCTCGTCCAGAGCGTTGCGCGCGACGAGTTCCTGCTGGATGCGCACCAGTTCATCCTCGCCGCAGGGCATGGGTATGCCGAGCTCGCCCAGCGAGCGCCTCAGCCGCGCGAGATGCGCGGCGTTGTCGACGAGGGCGCCGCCGAGTACCGCGCTGACCTCGTACACGGCGTCGGCGAACAGGAACGCGCGGTCGAACACCGACACGCACGCATCTTTTTCGTCAACGAAATCGCCATTGACGTAGACCGTTCTGGACATGATCGTTTCCTGGACGTAACTGACCGGCGCGCAACCTTACCATCTTCGCCCGGCCGCTGAACACGGCCGGGCGCGGCGCCCGGTTCAGGCGGCGATGCGGTAGAGCTGGTGGATTCCGGCGGGCGGGACGTTGCGCCAGACGACTTCCTGAAGCCGCGAGGCGAGACCGAGGCGGCGGCGGATGTCGCGGTTGACCGGGCAGCGCGGCGCGTAGGTGAACTGGATCAGGATGCCGCCCGGCTCGAGCACGGAGAATACCGCGGCGAGGATTGCCTCGACCCGGTCGTTCGGCATCGACATCAGCGGCAGCGAACTGATCACCGAGCGCGGCGCGCTTTCAAACGCGGTGCCGGCGAGGTTCTCGGCGAATTCCTCGATGACCCGTGCCTTCGGAAAACGGGCGCGCAGCCGCATGGCGAAGTAGGGATTGCATTCCACCAGCACCAGCTGGTTCTCGGCGACGCCGCGCGCCAGGATGTGCCGGGTGATGATGCCGGTGCCGGGACCGAGTTCGATCACCGGGGCCGCGCCCGGGTGCACGCCGCGGGTCATGGCCGCCGCCAGCATGCGGCTCGACGGCACGATCGACGCGGTGACCAGCGGGGCCCTGATCCACTGGCGAAAGAAATGCGAGCGCTCCGCGACCTGTTCTCTCATGAATTGTCCGGCGGCGAATGCGCCGCGCCCCGTTGGTTGGCAATTACGTGATTCTATATTATTCCCGACCCGTCGAATGTCCGGCTTGACGCGCATCACCTGCCGGCGGCGACGAGGTACAGGAACTCGAGCGCCAGGGTCGCGGCCGCGAGCGCGGTGATTTCCGCGTGGTCGTAGGCCGGCGCCACCTCGACCACGTCCATGCCGACGAGGTCGAGACCCGCCAGGCCGCGCATGATCGACAGCGCCCGCGCCGTGGACAGGCCGCCGGCCACCGGGGTCCCGGTACCCGGGGCGAAGGCGGGGTCGAGGCAGTCGATGTCGAAGGTCACGTAGACCGGACCGCCGCCGACCACGCGGTGAATCTCCGAGACGATGGCGGCGACGTCGTCCTCGGCGGCGCGCACCGCGTCGATCACGGTGAACGGGTGGTCGTCGTAGCCGTACTCGGTGCGGATGCCGACCTGCACCGAGCGGCGCGCGTCGAGGATTCCCTCGCGCGGCGCATGGTGGAACATGGCGCCGTGATAGTAGCGACTCTCGCCGGTGGACTCGGTGTCGGTGTGGGCGTCGAAATGCACCATGTGCAACGGCGCGCCGAGGTGTCTCGAGTACGCACGCATGATCGGCAGCGTCACGAAGTGGTCGCCGCCGATGGACAGCACCTTGCGGCCCGCCGCGAGATGCCGCCCGACCACGTCCTGCACGGCCGCGACCATGGCCCCGCTCTCGCCCGGCGGGAACACCACGTCGCCGGCATCCGCCACGTTCAGCCGCCCGGCGAGATCGAAGCGCCACGGCCAGCGCCGCTCCTCCCAGCGCAGGTTCGCCGACGCCGTGCGCACCGCCTGCGGCCCGTGCCGCGCGCCGGCGCGGCCCGAGGTCGCCATGTCGTAGGGAATGCCGAGCACCACCACGTCGGCGCCATCGCCGTCGGGCCTGACCGGCCGGCCGAGGAAACCGAAGTTGTTGCCGACAATGGCGTAGGTGGGGAAAGTGTCGTTATCGGGCATCGGGTCGATCATCCGGAAAATGCAATCATTATCACCGAACCGGCAACAACGAGACCACGACCCCCGCCGCCACGCACCACGCGACGATGGCGAGCGCCGGCCAGCGGCGTGCGCCGAGCAGGTACAGGCCGACGACGGCGATCGCCGCGTCGACCCAGCCGCGCACGGCGCTGGTGAATATGGGGTCGTAGAGCGCCGCCGCCAGCAGTCCGACCACCGCGGCATTGATGCCGGCCACGGCGCGCGCGGCGAGCGGTCTCGCGATGAGGGCGCGCCACAACGGCAGGGCGCCGGCCACCAGCAGAAAGCCGGGCAGGAAGATCGCGCCGAACGCCACCGCTGCGCCGGCGAACTCGCCCGTGGCGGCATCGGCCCGAGCGCCGAGGTACGCCGAAACCGCGAATATCGGACCCGGCACTGCCTGGGCGGCGCCGTAGCCCGCCAGGAACTCGTCGCGGTCCACCCAGCCGGGCACCACCACGGTCTGCTCGAGCAGCGGCAGCACCACGTGACCGCCGCCGAACACCAGGGAACCGGCCCGGTAGAAGGCGTCGGCAAGAGCGACGTATCCCGTGGCACCGGCCACAAGCGGCAGCGCCGCCAACAGCACCACGAACACGGCCAGCAGGCCCCAGCCGAGCCGTGTCCCGTAGTGCAGGGGCAGCGCACCGCCAGTCACCGGCTTCGCCCGGCGGCACAGCAGCAGTCCCGCGAGGCCGCCGCCGACCACCACCACCAACTGCATCCAGTGGTGACCGCTGGCGATCAGCACGGCCGCACCGACGGCCGCGAGCGCCCGGGTGGTCATGTCGGGGCAGAGTTGCCGCGCCATGCCCCAGACGCCGTGCGCCACCACCACCAGCGCCACCAGCTTGAGGCCGTGGATCGCGCCCTGCCCCGCGGTCCCGGAAAAATACGGCAGCGCGGCGGCGAAGGCGAACAGGATAAACGCCGACGGCAGGCTGAAGGCGAGGAAGGCGGCCAGCGCCCCGGGCCAGCCGGCGCGCGACAGGCCGATGCTGAAGCCCACCTGGCTGCTGGACGGGCCGGGGAGGAACTGGCAAAGGGCGATGAGCTGGGTGTACTGGACGTCGTCGATCCAGCGGCGCCGCTCGATGAACTCGCGGCGATAGTACGCAATGTGGGCGATCGGACCGCCGAACGACGTCAGGCCGAGCTTGAGGAAGGCGATGAACACCTCGCCCACCGTGCCCCGCGGCGCCGCCCTCGTTGTCGTTGTCGCTTCGTGATCCAATGCCGTTGGTCCGCGCCGGTGGGCGGCGCGGGCCAACCAGGATTGCGGTATGCAGGGTCAGCGCGGCCGCGGGCGTTGGACGCGGATTGTACCCGCAGCCGTGACGCGACCGCGAACCCGCGCGTGGTCGCGGGGTCGCGACCGCCGCTGCATCAGCGGTAGACCCGCTCGCAGCGACCGCTGCAATCGGTGTTCACGCGATCCGACGAGCAGAATCCCCGCGGCTCGTGGCGGCGATTGAACTCCAGGTCCTCGCAGCGGCGCCAGTCACCGCGGTAGAACACCCACGGGCCGCGCGTGGTGCCCTCGGCCACGCGCCCGCCGTACCCGAAGGGACCGCGGTCGTCGTAGCGCCCGCCGGGATAGCCGCCGAAGCCGGGGAAACCGCCCCGGTCGTCGCGCCGCCAGTCCTGCCAGTCGCGGCGGTCGCCGTAGTCGCCACAGCGGATGTTGGTGCGGCAGGTGCGCACCTGCCCCTGGGCGGTGTCATCACACATCAGGGCCACGCGATCGCCGGGACGGCAGACGGCGCGGTTGGAATCCAGGCCGAGATCGGCGCAGGACTTCCCAAGGTTTCGGTAAGGGGTCCCGGCGCACTCATTGGCGGCAAACGCCGGGACGGTGAACAGCATCAGAACAATGATGGACAGGAATTTCATGGTCGGCGCCTCTGGAAGGGGACGGGTTCGATCTGGCTCGTATTGTCGGCGACGTTGCATGAGCGGGGGCTGAACGCGGCGCCGCCGCATGGGCCCGGCCCGCTACCCGAACGGTATAATCCCCTGCCCGTGCAACCGCAATCCGACTCGATCATGCCGCGACCAACCGCCGCCTCGTGCGCACAGGGACATCGCCCCGGCGTCGCACTTCGCGCGAGATCCGACGATGCTTGACTACACCCTCGTCAAGTCCATCCACGTCGGCAGCGTGGTCCTCTCCGGCGCGGGCTTCGCGCTGAGGGGACTGTGGATGCTGTCCGGCTCCGAGCTGCTCCGGCACCGGGTCACCCGCATCGTGCCGCACGTGGTCGACACGGTGCTGCTGGCCTCGGCGATCGTCCTGGTGATGATGAGCGGGCAATACCCGACCACCTTCCCGTGGGTGGCGGCCAAGATCATCGCACTGGTGGTCTACATCGTGCTCGGCGCCGTCGCGCTGAAGCGCGGCCGCACCCTGGCCGCGCGCTCGGTCGCCCTGCTCCTCGCCGCCGCCACCTTCGCCTACATCGTGGCGGTGGCGCTGGCGCGCAACCCGGCGCCCTGGACCACCTGGTAGGACCGGCCCGTCGAGGGCGGCGGCGGGCGCCGCATTAACGCCCTGACATCGTTTCTTGACGTTTCCTTCACGCCCCGGCGCATAACCTTCACGCCATGGGCGTCGTTGCATCGACGACATACTGTGGGTGAGTCGGCCCACGGATTGCGGGCCGATATTGCGCGACATCCCCATCCCCTGGGGATGTCTTTTTTTTCGTCATCCCTGCTACCATGACCCGGACATCCACACCACCGCGGGAGGTCAGGTCATGACAGCTCACGTCTACAAGACCATCGAGGTCACCGGCTCGTCCGCCACCGGCACCGACGACGCCGTGCGCACCGCCGTCGCCAAGGCCGCCGCCAGCGTCCACAACATGGACTGGTTCGAAGTCGCCGAGACCCGCGGCCACATCGAGGACGGCGAGATCGCCCACTGGCAGGTGACGGTGAAGATCGGCTTCAGGCTGGATTGACCACGACCTGCCCGGCCAGGCGCGTACAGCGGGCGTTCGTCAATACGTCTCGACGTGGTAGCGGCCTTCGCCGCGCATGCGCGGCTTGATGTCGCTCCATGACATCGAGCGCGCACGGCAGATGTCGGCGAGGGCCTCGTCGACGCCGTTCTCCATGCCCTTCAGCCCGCAGATGAAGATGTGCGTGCGCTCCGAGGCGAGCAGCTCGGCAAGATCGTCGACGTGGCCGCGCATGCGGTCCTGGACGTATTCCTTGGGCTTGTCGGGCAGGCGCGAGTAGACGAGGTGCTGCTCGAGCAGGCTGGCCGGCACCTTCTTGAGCGGACCGAAGTACGGCAGCTCGGCCGGGGTACGTGCGCCGAAGTACATCACGAACTTGCCGGGCGCACCCGGCATGGCGCGGCGGCGGCGCTCGGTGAACGCCCGAAAGGGCGCCGAGCCGGTGCCGGTGCAGATCATCAGCACGTGGCAGTTGGGATCGTTGGGCATCAGGAAGGTGCTGCCGAACGGCCCGGTGACGTCGACCTTGTCGCCGCGCGCGAGGTCGCACAGGTAGTTCGAACACAACCCGCTCGTCTCGCGCTTGACCGTCAGGGCGATGTTGTTGCCGCCGCGCTTCTCGCCGTCGCGCGCACTCGACACCGAGTACAGCCGGATGTCGTGGGGGCGGCCGTCCTCGCGCGTTCCCGGCGGTACGATGCCGACGCTCTGCCCTTCCAGCACGGGAAACGACATCTCGCCGAAGCCGAGGATGATGTGGCGCACGTCGCTTTCCGACTCCGGGTCGGTGATGCGGTAGGAGCCCTGCACCGTGGCCACCGCCGGATGCGAGCGGCTGAACAGGTTGATGGAGGGACTCGCCGCCGAGGCCGGCGCCACCGGCCGCCCGCCGGTGCCGGCATGGGCGGCGGCGATCAACGCGCCGATGTCGTCCTCGATGGCCTCGCCGAAGGCGTCGCCCTCGGTCTCGATCTCCTCCTGCTCCGGCAGCTCGTCCCAGCCGAACTGGTCCTCGAGCGAGTAGACGCTGGTGACCACGCGCCAGTTGTCGATGGCTCCGGTCGGACACGGCGCGATGCAGTCCATGGTGAGGTCGCACTTCGCCGGATCCACGACGACATTGTTGTCGTCGTGGGTGATGGCGTCGATGGGACAGGCATCCTCGCAGGTGTAGCAGCGGATGCAGATCTCCGGATCGATCAGGTGCTGGCGGACGGCCTTGCTCATCGGCTTGCGGGCGTGAGCGCTCAGGCGGCGATGCGCACGAACTCGAAATCGCCGGGCTTGTTGTCGATCGGCACCTTGGGCGGCGCGATCCAGTCGGCGAAGCGGCCCTTCTCGTGGCACGGATGCATGAGCGAGTGGATGAACTCGCCGTCGTCACTCGCGGGCAGCCACTCGTCGCGGCGCTTCTTCCAGGTCGCTTCGTCGACGATGGTGCCGTCGGGCGCGGCGCACACGCCGCCGAACTCGCCGATGGCGCGATGGAACGCGACGTGCGGCAACTCCAGCCTGAAGTCGACGCCGGCCTTGGCGATGACCTTGTTCCAGCGCTCCACGCCCTTGCCGGCGTCGGCGCTGTAGTCGTCGCGCAGGCGCATGTTGATGGCCGTAAGCGCCGGCTCGTCGACCAGGGTGGGCTTGCCGTCGACCAGCTTGAGCACCGGATAGGTGGCGTCGAGCAGGCGGTGGTCGTCGTCGATCCTGTCCTCGTTGTAGCGCCCTTTCAGCCCCGAGTTGTAGGCGTTGGCGGCATTGGTGGAGATCTCCGAGCCGAACAGGTCGAGCGACACCGAGTAGTGCAGGTTGGCCTTCTTCTGCAATGTCGGCAGGTCGACCACGCCGAGCTTTCGCACCGCCTCGATGTCGTACGGGTCGGTGATGCCGGCCTCGTTCATGGCGTCGCAGGTGCGCTGGATGACGCGGCCGATGCCGGACTCGCCGACGAACATGTGGTGCGCCTCCTCGGTCAGCATGAAGCGGCAGGTGCGCGACAGCGGGTCGAAGCCGGACTGGGCCAGGCTCTCGAGCTGCATCTTGCCGTCGCGGTCGGTGAAGTAGGTGAACATGAAGAACGACAGCCAGTCGGGCGTGTCCTCGTTGAAGGCGCCGAGCATGCGCGGCTTGTCGACGTCGCCGGAGCGGCGGCGCAGCAGTTCCGCGGACTCCTCGCGGCCGTCCTTGCCGAAGTACTTCTGCAGCAGGTACACCATGGCCCACAGGTGGCGCGCCTCCTCGACGTTGACCTGGAACAGGTTGCGCATGTCGTACAGCGACGGCGCGGTGGCGCCGAGATGGCGCTGCTGCTCCACCGATGCCGGCTCGGTGTCGCCCTGGATGACGATCAGCCGGCGCAGCATGGCGCGGTACTCGCCCGGCACTTCCTGCCAGGCCGGCTCGCCGCGATGGTTGCCGAAGCCGATCTTGCGCCCCTCCTCCTTCGGCGCCAGCAGCACGCCCCAGCGGTACTCGGGCATCTTGACGTAGCCGAACTGGGCCCAGCCCTTGGGGTCGACGCTGACCGCGGTGCGCAGGTACACCATGGAATCCTGGAAGCCGTTCGGACCCATCTCCTTCCACCAGTCGAGGTAGCCGGGATGCCATTGCTCCAGCGCCTTGAGCACGCGGCGGTCGTCGGCAAGTCCCACGTTGTTGGGTATCGACGTGTCGTAGTTGACATTCATATCGTTCATGGCGTCACTCTCGCATAAATAATGATTCGTCCGGGCACGCGCTCGCGCCCGGTCTCGATCGAAACCTTGCCCGGCGGCGCCCTACACGCGCTCGCTGCTGTAATCCGCCTTCACGCCCGAGCCGTAGCGGCGCAGGGCGCCGTCCTCGCCGACCGCGTTGGGCCGCTGGAAGATCCAGTTCTGCCACGCCGTCAGGCGGCCGAATATCTTGCTTTCCATGGTCTCCGGGCCCACGCAGCGCAGGTTCGCCTCCATGCCGGTCAGGGCGTCGGGCGAGAAGCTGGCGCGCTCCTCGAGGTAGATGCGCACCTCGTCGTCCCAGTCGATCTCGTCGTACGCGGCGGTGACGAGACCGAGTTCCTCGCAGGCGGCGGCGTCGAGCACCTCGCCGACGCGCTCGCGTGCCCGCTCGCTTGATTCGGGTTCGCCGTAGAAGCGCGTCTCGATCCGGCTGATGCCGTTGACGGTCGGGTAGCGGCCGAAGTTGCACGTGTGCAGGACCATCGCTGCCTCGCCCTCGCGGCCTTCGAATTCGCCGTCGGCCATGAAGGCGCGGTCGGCGGCGAATACGATCTCGGCCAGGGTGCCGGCGAAGCAGCTGCCCGGCTCCACCAGCGCCACCAGCGTGCGCGAGGTCATGTCCACGCGCTTGAGCAGTCGCGCCCAGTACAGGAGGATCTCGCGCGCCAGCCAGTGGCCGGCGTTGGCGTCGAGAAAATCGTCGTAGGAAATCACGTCCGCCGGCGCGCCTTCGCTACGGAACACGAGGACGCCGACGCGGGTCTCGTTGAGGCGAAGATGCAGGATGGCGTCGTCCAGTTCGCGGGCGAGGCGCAGCGGCCAGAAGGCGTCGCCCTCGTCGCGCATGGCGTCGACGC
>CBFGVH010000093.1:0-12273 GCA_965652415.1 uncultured Gammaproteobacteria bacterium
CAATCGCCTGCAGGCAGGCTCCTACAGCGGCTTCGACGTGGCGCCGGCGAGTCTTTCGGGCGCCTTGCATGCCGAGGCAATCGCCTGTAGGTAGGCTCCTACCGCGGGGTCGATAAACCTTCAACTTGGGGAGACACGATAGCCATGAGCACCGACGACGTCTTCGTCGTGCCCGACGACGCGGTGCCGGGACCCGGCCGCATGACGCGGGTCGAGGCGTTCGGCGAGCGGGTGATGATTGCCAATATCGACGACGCGTACTTCGCCGTCTCCGATACCTGCACCCACGAGGACGCCTCGCTGTCGCACGGGGCGCTGAAGACGGCGAACCGGCAGGTGACCTGCCCGCTGCACGGCAGCCGCTTCTGCCTCGTCACGGGCGCGGCGCTGGACGAGCCGGCGGAGCTGCCGCTCACGGTTTATACGGCGCACTTCAGCGACAGCCGGCTGACGCTCCACCGCCGGAAATAGGCGCCGGCTATCGGCGCGACGCGCACAACCGATTAGACGGAGGCGGGCAATACCCCTATTATTTTTAGGTAGATACGTTTTTTTTCGCTTCACCCGATTCGACCCGAGGTAACCGCCATGTCAGAAGTCCGCCGCGAGGGCAGCCTGGAGGCGCCGACGCGACACCCGATCGACTGGAAGTCGGTTTCCTTCTACGACGAGGAGACGCTCAACGCGGAGCTCGAGCGCGTGTTCGACATCTGCCACGGCTGCCGGCGCTGCGTGAGCCTGTGCCAGGCGTTCCCCACGCTGTTCGACCTCGTCGACGAATCGCCCACCATGGAAGTCGACGGGGTGAAGAAGGAGGACTACTACAAGGTCGTCGACCACTGCTACCTGTGCGACCTGTGCTATCTCACCAAGTGCCCCTACGTGCCGCCGCACGAGTGGAACGTGGACTTTCCGCACCTGATGCTGCGCGCCAAGGCGGCCCGGCACAAGAAGGAAGGCGCGTCGTTTCGCGACCGCATGCTGTCGAGCACCGACACCGTCGGCACCCTGGCCGGCATCCCGGTGGTGGTGAACGCCGTCAACGCGGCCAACCGCAACGCCACCATGCGCGGCATGCTGGAGAACGTGCTCAAGGTGTCGAAGGACGCGCGGCTGCCCGAGTACCACTCGAAGACGCTGCGCAAGCGCTTCGAGAAGGCGCCGGCGGGCGAGGCGAAGGCGGGCAACGCGACCACCGGCAAGGTGGCGCTCTTCGCCACCTGCTACGGCAACTACAACGAGCCGAACCTCGGCGAGGACCTCATCGCCGTGCTGCGTCACAACGGCATCGAGGTGACGCTGCTCGACGGCGAGAAGTGCTGCGGCATGCCCAAGCTCGAGCTCGGCGACCTCGAGGCGGTGGCCAAGCAGAAGGAACACAATATCCCGGTCATGAAGCGCGCCATCGACGCCGGCTACGACATCATGGCCATCGTCCCTTCCTGCGTGCTGATGTTCAAGCAGGAACTGCCACTCATGTTCCCGGAGGACGCCGACGTCGCCGCGGTGGCCGCGCACGTCTTCGATCCGTTCGAGTACCTCGCCTCGCGTCACCGCGACGGCCTGCTCGACACCGACTTCAGGCAGGGCCTCGGCAAGGTCTCCTACCACGTCGCGTGCCACCAGCGGGTGCAGCGCATCGGCCAGAAGACGCGCGACGTGCTGCAGCTCGTGCCCGACACCGAGGTCAACGTGATCGAGCGCTGCTCGGGCCACGACGGCACCTACGCGGTGAAGAAGGAGTTCCACGAGGCGTCGGTGAAGATCGGCCGCCCGGTGGTCAACCAGATCAAGCGCCACGAGAGCGACCATTACGGCAGCGACTGCCCGGTAGCGGCGCAGCACCTGTCGCACATTCTCGGCGACGGCACGAGCCCGGAGCACCCGGTGAGCCTGCTGCGCAAGGCTTACGGCATCTGAACGCGGCCGTGACCGCGGCACCGATGGCCGGCGTTTCTTCACGCCGCCTTCACCGGCGCCGCGCGATGATGAGCGCCTCATCCCCCCGAGGCGCCATGCCATGCTGTACCCCTTCACGCGCGCGCAGCCGTCGCGCGCCGCCGTCGTCGTGAACCCGTCCGTACCCGAGACCGGACGCCAGGGCAGCCTGCTGCTGGTCGAGGACCATCGCGACATCGCCGAGATGGTGCACGGCTTCTTCGAGGCCCGGGGCTATACGGTCGACTACGCCGCCGACGGCATCACCGGGCTGCACCTCGCGGTGACCAACGACTACGACCTGATCATCCTCGACCTCATGCTGCCCGGACTCGACGGCGTGTCGCTGTGCCGAAAGGTGCGGCGCGAGGCGCGCAACGACACGCCGGTGCTCATGCTCACCGCGCGCGACACTCTCGCCGACAAGGTGCAGGGACTCGAGGCGGGCGCCGACGACTACCTCGTCAAGCCGTTCGCCATCCAGGAGCTCGAGGCGCGGGTGCGGGCCATGCTGCGCCGGCGCCGCGGCGAGGTGGCGCCGGAAGTACTCAAGGTCGCCGACCTGACGCTGGACACCGGTACGCTGACCATCCGCCGCGCCGGCCGCACGCTGACGCTGACGCCGATTGCGCTCAAGATCCTCACCATCCTGATGCGCGCCTCGCCGCGCGTGGTCAGCCGGCAGGAGATCGAGCGCGAGATCTGGGGCGACGAGCCGCCCGACAGCGACACCCTGCGCAGCCACCTGTACACGCTGCGCAAGGCCATCGACAAGCCGTTCGACACGCCCTTGCTGCACACCATCCAGAGCCTCGGATACCGGCTGGCGGCGGAGGATGAATGAAGGCGGACTGAAGCGGCGGCTGAGCCGCACCTTCGGGCTGCAGGCGGGCGCCATCGCCATCGCCACGGTGCTCGGCATCTACCTCGCCGGCGCCATCCTCGAGGAGATCCTCATCACCCAGGCGCTGCGCGAGGAGGCCGAGCATTACTGGCAGCGTCACGTGACCGACCCCGACTTCCCGCTGCCCGATACCCACAACCTGACCGGCTACATCGCCCCGGTCGACGACCTCGCCGCCGCGCCGGACAACCTCAGGGGACTGGCGCCGGGTTTTCACGACCGCAAGGACACGCCGGACTTCTCCACCGTGTACGTGTCCGACAACGGCGACGAGCGGCTGTACCTCGTGTTCGACGGCGAGCAGGTGAACCAGCTCGCGGCGTGGTTCGGCATCGTGCCATTGACCCTCGTGCTGCTGGTGCTGTACCTGTCGGTGTGGATCGCCTACCGCCTGGCGCAGCGGGCGGTGTCGCCCATTACCGTGCTGGCCAACGAGGTCAACCGGCTCGACCCGGATTCGCCCGACCCGCGCGCCTTTCGCAATGCGGACATTTCCGCCGCGGCCGACGACGAGGTGCACATCCTGTCGACGGCACTGGCCGGCTTCGCCGAGCGCCTCGGCGCCTTCGTCGAGCGCGAACGCAACTTCACCCGCGACGCCAGCCACGAGCTGCGCACGCCCCTGACCGTGATCGGCATCGCCACCGAGGTGCTGCTCGCGCGCGACGACCTGCCCGCCGCCGCGCGCCGCGACATCGAGCGCATCCGCCGCTCGGCGCGGGACATGGAGGAACTGGTGGAAGCGTTCCTGCTGCTGGCGCGCGAGTCCGAAGGCGGGCTCGCCAACGGCGAGGTGTCAATCAACGACGTCGTCGCCGAGGAAGTCGATCGGCTGCGCCCGCTCATCGGCGACAAGCCGGTCGAGGTGGCGATCAATGCCGATTGCCGGCTCGCCATCAGCGCGCCGCCGCGGGTCGCGGCCGTGCTGCTGTCCAACCTCATCCGCAACGCCTTCGCCTACACCGAGTCCGGGTCCGTCGACATCTCCATCGACGCCGGCGGCGTCACCGTCGCCGACACCGGCGTAGGCATGACCGCCGAGCAGGTCGAGCGCGGCGGCGGGGCGAGCGCGCGCGGCCACGGCATCGGCCTGTCCATCGTGCGCCGCCTGTCGGACCGCTTCGACTGGCCGGTCAACTTCGACAGCATGCCCGGCGCCGGTACGCGGGTGCGCGTGAGTTTCCCGCGCGGCCGCGCGACTTCCATCGACAGCGCCTGAGCAAGGCCGTTTTTCAACGCCCTTCACGGGTTCTTCACGGCGCCCATACGGGCGCTTGACGGGCGCCGCTTCAGAATTGCGTCACACTGTTTATTGCATGGGCGACCTTTCATGGCAACGGCGAACGTCATCAGCTGGATCGAAAAGGGCATGGTGCCCGACACCGTGGTGCGCGCCGGCATCAGGCAGCTGCTGCGCCAGCGCCTGGCCGAGCTCGGCGCCGGCGGCGTCGAGGCCGCGGCGGCGCGCAAGAAGGCCTTCATCGAGGCGATGCGCGCGGCGCCGGTGGCGCCGCTGCCGCAGGCGGCCAACGCCCAGCACTACGAGGTGCCCTCGGCGTTTTTCGAGCAGGTGCTCGGCGCGCGGCGCAAGTACAGCTGCTGCCTGTGGAACGACGGTGTCGTCAAGCTGGACGCGGCCGAGGAGGCGGCGCTCGCCGTCACCTGCGACCGGGCCGGCATCGCCGACGGCATGGAAATCCTCGAGCTCGGCTGCGGCTGGGGTTCGCTGACCCTGTGGATGGCCGAGCGCTATCCCGGCTCGCGCATCGACGCGGTGTCGAACTCGGCCTCGCAGCGCCTGTACATCGAGAACGAGGCGAAGCGCCGGGGGCTTTCCAACGTGACCGTGCGCACCGCCGACATGAACGACTTCTTCGCCGGGCGGCGCTACCACCGCGTGGTGTCGGTGGAGATGTTCGAGCACATGCGCAACTACCCGGAGCTGTTCGCCCGCATCGCCGACTGGCTGCTGCCGGGCGGGGCGTTCTTCATGCACATCTTCGCCCACAAGATCGACCCCTACGAGTTCGTCGACAACGGCGCGGGCGACTGGATGAGCCGGCATTTCTTCACCGGCGGCATCATGCCGAGCGACGACCTCCCCTTGTACTTCCAGGAGCACCTCGCGCTCGAGGACCGTTGGCGCATCGACGGCCGCCACTATGAACGCACGGCCAATGCCTGGCTCGAGAACGCCGACCGGCACCGCGAGGCGATCCTGCCGATACTCGCCACGGTCTACGGCTCGGGCAGCGCCGGCACCTGGCTGATGCGCTGGCGCGTGTTCTTCATGGCCTGCGCGGAGCTGTTCGCTTTCAACGACGGCGGCGAGTGGGGCGTGAGCCACTACCTGTTCCGCCGCCGGAGTTGATGCCGTGACTCGCCTCGTCACCAACTTCGCGCTGTTCCAGGCCGGCTGGTTCGCCTGCGTGCTCGGCGCCGCGTGGGGCCGGCCGTGGACGGGCGCGGCGCTGGCGCTTGCGGCTGCGGCGTGGCACGTCGCCCGCGCGGCGCGGCCCGGAGGCGAACTGGCCCTGGTGTTGATCGCGGCCGCTTTCGGCGCCGCGTTCGACAGCATGCTCGCCGCGAGCGGCTGGCTCGTCTACGCCTCGCCGGTGCCGTGGGCCGGTCTCGCACCGGTGTGGATCGTCGCCCTCTGGGCCTGCTTCGCCACCACGCTGAACGTGAGCCTCGGCTGGCTCAAGGGTCGCCACGTCCTGGCCGCCGCCCTCGGCGCGGCCGGCGGGCCGCTCGCCTACCTCGCCGGCGAGGCGCTCGGGGGCGTGACCCTCTCCGCGCGCACGCCGGCGCTTGCCGCACTCGCGGCAGGCTGGGCCGTCGCCATGCCGCTCCTGCTGCTCATCGCCGCGCGCCTCGAGCGCCGAGCGGGCGTGACGCTCCCGCGCTTGCCGGCGGTCCACTGAGGCAGCGGCCATGTTCGATCTCTCCACCTGGATTTCCGCGCTCGCCCCCATCGCCGTCATGGCCGCGGCCGGCTGGCTGCTGAGCCTGGCGCGGGACAACGTGTCCCACGTCGACGTGCTGTGGTCGCTGATGTTCCTCGCCGCGGGCGTCTTCTACTTCCTCGCCCTCGACGAGGCCGGCACACGTGCCGTCGTGGTCCTGGTGCTGTTGACCGCGTGGTCGATCCGGCTGGCCGGCTACATCGCGCGACGCAATCGCGGCGAGCCGGAAGACCACCGCTATCGGACCATCCGCGCCAACAACGAGCCGAACTTCCGGTTCAAGAGCCTGTACATCGTCTTCGGCCTGCAGGGCGCGCTGGCGTGGTTCATCTCCCTGCCGCTGATGGCGGCGATGTCCGGCAACGCGCCGCTCGGCTGGCTGGATGCGGCGGGCATCGCGCTTTGGACCGTCGGCATGGTGTTCGAGGCCATCGGCGACTGGCAGCTGGCGCGCTTCAGGCGCGATCCGTCCAACGCGAACCGCGTGCTCGACCGCGGACTGTGGCGCTACACCCGGCACCCGAACTACTTCGGCAACTTCTGCATCTGGTGGGGCTTCTACCTGCTGGCGCTGGCCGCCGGCGGCTGGTGGTCGGTGGCCTCGCCGGTCCTGATGACGGTGCTGCTGCTCAAGGTCTCGGGCGTGTCGCTGATGGAGTCGACCATCACCAGCCGCCGGCCGGGCTATGCCGACTACGTGCGCCGCACCAACGCATTCTTTCCCGGGCCGCCGCGCGCGGCAGGAGGCTCTCGATGATCACCCGCCTTGTCCGACACGGCGCAGCGGCGGCACTCGGCACCCTCGCGGTGGCGGCATCGGCATCGACGCCTGCCGGCACCGAGGCCTGGCGCTTTCGGGTGCTGCTCGACGGCAAGCCGATCGGCCATCACGACTTCGTGGTCACCCGCGACGGTGCTGCGACGCGGGTTGCGATCGACGCCCGCTTCGACGTGCGCTTCCTGCGCATCCCCGTGTATTCCTACCGCCACGACAACACCGAGACCTGGGTCGACGGCTGCATCAGCGAGCTCGCTTCGCGCACCGACGACAACGGCGAGGAGCTGACCGTGTCCGCCCGCGCGACAAGCGAATCGCTGGTGGTGGATACGGGAGAGTCGGTCGAACGTATCGAGACCGCGTGCGTGCGCTCCTTCGCCTACTGGGACCGCGAGCTCATCAGCGCCGACAGGCTGCTCAACGCGCAGACCGGCGAGCTGGTGCCGGTGTCGGTGGAGCCGGTAGAGGCCGCGCCGCCGGACGGTCGCTTCGATCCGGCCCGCATCGACGCCCGGCGCATCCGCTCGGCCGACGGCGAGGTGGATATCGTGGTCGCCTACGCCCGCGACACGGGCCGCTGGCTGTATCTCGAGTCGACCCTGGAAAACGGCCGCACCCTGCGCTACCTGCCGGAGGATCCGGCGGCGGCGCTGGCCGGCGATCCCGCGGGAGGTTCGTCATGAAGATCGCCGCGACCGCACTCGCCGCCCTCGTGCTCGGCGGCTGCCTGCTCACGCCGCCGGCGCCCATCGACACGGTCGAGCGCGTGGACCTGCCGCGCTTCATGGGCGACTGGTACGTGATCGCGCACATTCCGACCTTCCCCGAGCGCAAGGCGTACAACGCGGTGGAGTCGTACGAACTCGCCGACGAGGCCGAGGTCGCGACCACCTTCACCTTCAACCACGACGGCTTCGACGGACCGCATCGCACCATGAAGCCGACCGGGTTCGTCGAACCGGGCACGGGCAACGCGGTGTGGGCCATGCAGTTCGTGTGGCCGTTCAAGGCCGAGTACCGGGTGGTGTACCTGGACGAAGACTACGACTTCACCATCATCGGCCGCAGCCGGCGCGACTACGCCTGGATCATGGCGCGCAGTCCCGAGGTGGACGAGGCGGTCTACGAGGCGCTGGTGGCGCGCCTCGCCGCGCTCGGCTACGACGTCTCCGAGGTGCGGCGGGTGCCGCACGGCGGTGGCGATCCATCGGGCCAATAACACGACTCGACAGCACGCAACTCACGCGACATCGCAACATGAAGATCGGCATCATCGGCGGGGGCATCTCCGGCAACGTGGCGGCCTGGCGGCTCAACCGCGAGCACGACATCACCCTTTACGAGGCCAACGACTACCTCGGCGGCCACACCCATACCCACGACATCGAGGTCGAGGGCAGGCAGGTGGCGATCGACTCGGGTTTCATCGTGTTCAACGACTGGACCTATCCCGAGTTCGTCGCCATGCTCGACGAACTCGGCGTCGCCAGCCGGCCCACCGAGATGAGCTTCAGCGTGCGCTGCGAGCGCACGGGCCTTGAATACAACGGCACCCGCATCGACACCCTGTTCAGCCAGCGCCGCAACCTCGTGCGGCCCGGGTTCTACCGGATGCTGCTCGACATCCTGAAGTTCAACCGCACCGCGCCGGCGCTCGCCGACGGCGATCCGGGCGAGACCACGCTGGGCGCCTTTCTCGAGGCCGGCGGCTACTCGCGCGCCTTCGTCGAGCACTACGTGGTGCCCATGGGCGCCGCCATCTGGTCCACCGACCCGGCGCGCATGCTGGACTTCCCGGCCCGGTTCTTCGTGCAGTTCCTGAAGAACCACGGCCTGCTCAGCATCAACGACCGTCCCGTGTGGCGCGTGGTCGAGGGCGGCTCGCGGAGCTATCTCGACGCCATGTCGGCCTCGTATCGCGACCGCATCCGGCTCGCGAGCCCGGTGGCCTCGGTGCGGCGCCAGGGCGGCAAGGTGCTGGTGCGCACGGCCGACGGCCATACCGACGTCTTCGATCACGTGTTCATCGCCTGTCACTCCGACCAGGCGCTCGCCATGCTCGAGGATCCCTCGGACGCCGAGCGCGAGGTGCTCGGCGCGCTGCCCTACCAGCGCAACGAGGCGGTGCTGCACACCGATACCTCGATGATGCCGAGAAGCCGCCGCGCGTGGGCGGCATGGAACTACCACGTGCCGCGCGAGGCGACGGGCACGGTGGGCGTGACCTACAACATGAACATCCTGCAGCGCCTTGATGTCAATCAGCAGTTCATGGTCACGCTCAACCACACCGACGCCATCGACCGGTCGCGAATCATCGCCACGATGTCGTATGATCATCCCCTGTTCACGATCGAGGGGACGGCGGCACAGCGGCGCCACGACGAGTTGAACGGCGAACGCAACACCTGGTACTGCGGCGCGTACTGGCGCCACGGCTTTCACGAGGACGGCGTGGTCTGTTCGCTGCGCACCCTCGACCGTTTCCGGGAACACCATGAAACTGAACAGCTGTATCTACGTCGGGCGGGTTAGGCACCGCCGGTTCTCGCCGGCGGCGCACGCGTTCAGCTACCGGCTGTTCATGGTCTACCTCGACCTCGCCGAACTCGATCGCGTGTTCGCCGGCCGCTGGCTGTGGTCGACGCGCCGGCGCGCGCTCGCGCGCTTTCGCCGCGAGGACCATCTCGGCGACCCGACGGTGGATCTCGATACCGCGGTGCGCGACCTCGTCGAGCACGAGACCGGGCGCCGGCCGGCCGGGCCGATCCGCCTGCTCACGCACCTGTCCTACTTCGGCTACTGCTTCAACCCGGTGAGCTTCTACTACGTGTTCGACGCCGCCGGCGAGACGGTCGAAACGATCGTCGCCGAGGTCAACAACACGCCGTGGCGCGAGCGGCACGTGTACGTGCTCGGCGGCGACGGCGAGGCGGTCACGGGGCGCAGCCTGCGCGTGGCCAAGCGCTTTCACGTCTCGCCGTTCATGCCCATGGACATCGAGTACGACTGGCGCTTGTCGCAGCCGGGCGCGAAGCTGGCCGTGCACATGGCGAACCACCGCGACGGCCGGAAGCTGTTCGACGCCACCATGACGCTCGAACGCCGGCCCGCGAGCGGACCCGTGCTGGCGCGAACCCTCGCCCGCCAGCCCGTGATGACGGCGCGGGTGGTCGGCGCGATCTACTACCAGGCACTGAAGCTGTGGCTGAAGCGCGTGCCCTTTTTCGATCATCCCGGCAGCGCCGGGACCCTGACGGGGAGCGGGACGTGACGGATGCCCAATCCGCGCTCGAGCGCCGCGAGTCGGCACCTTCGCGGCTCGACGATATCGCGCGGCGCCTGCTGTTCGGCAGGCTGGCCGGCCTTGCGCACGGATCGCTGACCCTGGTCGACGGCGACGGCGCTCACACGTTCGGCGGCGGCGGCGAACTTGCCGCGACGCTCACCGTGCACGACGGCGGCTTCTACGGGGACGTCGCCTCGGGCGGCAGCGTGGGCGCGGGCGAGTCGTACATGCGCGGCGCGTGGTCCAGCGACGATCTCGTCTCGCTGGTGCGCCTCATGGCGCGAAACATGGCCCTGGTGGACGGCATGGAGGGGGGACTGGCGCGCATCACCGCCCCCGCGCGGCGCCTGTTCCACCTGCTTCACCACAACACCCGGCGCGGCAGCCGGCGCAACATCGGCGCCCACTACGACCTCGGCAACGAGTTGTTCGAGTTGTTTCTGGATCGCAACATGATGTACTCGAGCGCGGTATTCGAGGAACCCGCGATGAGCCTCGACGAGGCCGCGCGGGCCAAGCTCGAGCGCATCTGCCGCAAGCTCGAGCTCGGCCCCGACGACCACGTGCTGGAAATCGGCACCGGCTGGGGCGGCTTCGCCCTGCATGCCGCCGCCCGCCACGGCTGCCGCGTCACCACCACCACGATCTCGACCGAGCAGTACGAGCTGGCCCTCGAGCGGGTGCGCGAGGCCGGTCTCGAGGATCGGGTAACCGTGCTCAAGGAGGACTACCGCGACCTTCGCGGCAGCTACGACAAGCTGGTGTCCATCGAGATGATCGAGGCCGTTGGCCACCGTTACCTGCCGCGCTTCTTCGAGCGCGTCGGCAAGCTGCTGGCGGACAACGGAATGATGCTGCTGCAGGCCATCACCATCGCCGACCAGCGCTACCGGCGGGCGCTGCGCGAGGTGGACTTCATCCAGCGCTACATCTTTCCGGGCGGCTTCCTGCCGTCGGTGACGGCGATGACGACCGCTGCCACGCAGGCGAGCGACCTGCGCCTGTTTCACCTCGAGGACATCGGCGCGCACTACGCCCGCACACTCGCCGAATGGCGGCGCCGCTTCATGACCCGCGCGAGCGAGGTCCGGCGGCTCGGCTACCCGGGCGAGTTCGTACGCATGTGGGAGTTCTACCTCGCCTACTGCGAGGGCGGCTTCGAGGAGCGCGCGATCGGCGCCGCGCAGATGCTGTTCGTCAAGCCGCGCTGCCGCCGCGCACCCATCACTCCGGCCCTGAACGGCGCCTGATCAGGCGTCAGGTGCCGCGTCACCCGCGGCGCGGACGGCGGCGGCGCGATCGCGCACCTGGTCGATCTTCTCGCGCAAAAGCGCCAGCTCCTTCTCCTTCTCCCGCTCCAGCTTCTCGAGTTTCTTCAGGTGCTTTTCGGGGTCGCGGTGGATCAGCCGCTCGATGGCCGACAGCGCCACCAGCGCCTGGGTGACGCGGATCAAAAGTCCGCGCATGCGGTAGACCCGCAGAAGCTTGGCCGCGCGCGCGGCGCGGAAGGCGCGCACCACCTGGAAGCCGCGCAGGAAGGCGATGAGCGGCAGGATGATGATGAGGATGTTGAGCCAGTGCCTCCTGCAGTAGGCGAACTTGTCCTCGGCCACCGAGACCATGACCACGAACTCGATGGCGAAGGCGAACCAGATGAAGGCCGCGCTGACGTCCAGGCTCAGGCTGAGCCACGGCCACTCGGCGACCTGCTCCTTGAGCAGGAACTCGATGCCGAGCAGGGGCAGGATCATCAGCGCGATGACCAGCATCGGCACCATGGCGATGCGGGCGAGATGCTCGAACAGCGCCTCCGTCTTGCGCCGCCAGCCGAGGTGCGGCAGCCAGATGAGGCGATCACGGTCGAAGGTCGAGTATCCCACCCTGAACGGGGGCAGCAGCGCGACCAGGAAGAAGCGCCGGACGTTGCCGGGCAGACCCGGATTGAGGACCAGGCCGGCGGCGGCATCGACGATGAAGGGCAGCCACAA
Source organism: uncultured Gammaproteobacteria bacterium (assembly GCA_965652415.1). Lineage (GTDB taxonomy): Bacteria > Pseudomonadota > Gammaproteobacteria > Arenicellales > CAJQKF01 > BQJD01. The sequence goes on from CBFGVH010000093.1 coordinate 11,864, forward strand.
CGCGGCCATCAGGTGCATTGTGAACTCGGCGTCGTGGTCGAGGATGCGACTCGAGTTCCACCACTGGACGACGGCGGCCAGCACGCCGAGATAGGCCACGGCGGCGACGGACATCGCCGCCGCGTGCAGCGAGCGCACGCGGCTACGCTGGACCCGGTGCGTGCTGCCCACCCCTGTCACCCCCCATCTCTAGTGTACCCCGTCACCAATCTTGGCACATTCAGCGGCCCGCAAAGGGGTCAGGCGCAAGGCGCGACTCGCAGGCAAGGGCGGGTCCTTGTCAAGAGTCGCAACGCCGCGGATGACCCCTTTGCGGGCCGCCCGAAGGGAGTGCGCCGGATCCCCCCCAGCGGCGTTGGGCTCCGGGTAAAGGGCTCGGGCAGAGAAAGCGGGGCCCCCCGAGCAATGGG
>CBFGVH010000094.1:0-11788 GCA_965652415.1 uncultured Gammaproteobacteria bacterium
ATCACGTGCAGGTTGAACTCATCATGATCGCCCGGAGAGTAGTCGTAGATGCTCGCGTTAAAGTGAATATCACGCGCCGCATTCAGAACAAGGAGGCCGCCGTAGCCATCATAGAGGCCGCCATTTTCCGGATCCTCCGCGCTGTTATAGTTGATATCGTCTTCGAGAATGATATCTCCCGCATAACCATCGCCGGCGCAAAAGTCCTCGTTGACGCAGTCCGTGACCACTAGTACTGTGCTGCCGTTGTTCATGGCTTCCAGCAGTAGTCCGATGTCGACGGTGGGAGGCATATCGCCGCCATCGTCGTATGCCGCCCCCGGCTGGAACGGGCTGGCGACATCGCCGTCCCCATCGATATTGGTGTGCTCACCACCGGCGTTGCGAATGGTCACGGTCGTTGGATCGATCAGCCAGGTGCCGGCCTTGCCCGCGGGCGCCGACACGTCGGGCGAGGTGCGGATGTCGAAGCTGCGCCGGCCGGAGGTCTCGATGAATCCGCCGTCGCCGCCCAACGGCCCGCCGCGCGCGCTGAGCCGGCCGTAGACCTTCGCGCTGTCCTCGGCGAAGACGATCACCCGGCCGCCGTCGCCGGACACGGTCGCGTTGGCGCTGATCGACGCGTCGGGACCGACGTACACGGCACTCGAATTGGGCACGTCGGGGTTCTTCCCCTGCTGGTCGCCGCCGACGAGCACGGTACCGCCGCCGGTGGAGCCGGACGCATCGATCTTCGCCTCCTCGAACAGGCCGACGTTCTCGCCAAGCACCGTGACGTCGCCGCCGTCGCCGGAATCGTTCGAGGCATCAAGCTCGCCGTAGACTCCGGCGGTGCCGCTGCGTCCGGCATCGATGTAGATGTCGCCGCCGTCGGTGTTGATATCACCGCCGACCAGGATTTCCAGGTCTTCCTTGAAGGCATCGGAGCCCGCCGAGAGCGAGACGATCTCGTGTTGTGCATCGTCGTCGATGTCCGACTCGACGAATTCTGCGTCCTCGTCGTCGCCGGAGTCGATATCCTCCGAACCGGAAGACCCACCTTCGCCCGAACCGCCTTCGTCGCCGTCGGCCGATCCGGTTTCCACGTCGTTCTGAACCGGCTCTTCCATTGGCTCGCTGACGATCTCGTCTCCCGCGACCTCGTCTTCCAAGGCGCCTTCGTCGGCGGATGTTTCCTCGGGTATGTCGGTCGCCAGTTCTGTGACCACCTGCGAGAAATTGCCGCCGTTGGTGCTCACGTTGGCATTGACGTGGATGGCGCGGCCGGCGGTGAGATTCACGTCGAGCTTGCCCGACGTCGAGGAGATCGGCGCGTTGACGTCGATGCGGTTGTGGGCGTCGAGGGACAGCGCGGCGTCGCCGCCCTCGGTCTTGGCGATGGCAGACGCCACCGTGATGTTGCCTTCGCCGTCGCCGCCGTCGCTGGTCTTGATCGAAACGTTGCTGCCCTTGTCGAGCGCCTCGGTGATCGAGCCGGCTTCCTCGTCGCCGATGGTGATGTCCTCCGGGTCGAGCAGCCAGGTGCCCGGGCGGCCGGCCGGCGCGGCGACGTCCGCCGGGCGGCCGAACTCGAGGATGCCCTTGCTCGAGGTCTCCACGAGGCCGCCGTCTCCGCCGCCGGGTCCGCCGCGCGCCGACAGCGCCGCGAACGTGGCCGTTTCCTTCTCGGACCACACCACGATCTCGCCGCCGTCGCCGCGCCCGAGCGCGTCCGCGCGCACCGTGGTGGCCGCGTCGAGCCGGGTGCGATCGGCCGGCGCGAGATCGCTGCCGCCCTGGTAGGCGCCGCCGATGCGGGCGCGGCCGCCGCCGGCGTCGCCGGAAACGTCGATGCGGGCGCCGGTCAGCTGCACCTCGCGCCCGGTGATGTCGACCCTGCCCCCGGCCGCGCCGTCGCCGCGCGATTCGACGACTCCGCTCACCGAGACCGTTCCCGACGCCTGCAGGCGCACCACCCCGTCGGCGTCGCGCGAGATCCGGTTGGCCTGGAGCAGGCCTCGATGTTCCAGCGTGCCGGCGAACATCGATATCGCGCCGCCGGTGGTGATCACCCGCCCGAGATTGAGCACGCGGTCGGCCGGGGCCTGGACGCGGAAGCGCACGTGCTCGAAGTCGAGGCTCTCGATCACCACGTCGCGGCCGGCCGCGAGCAGGATGGCGCCGTCGTCGGCGCGGATGAGTCCCGAGTTGGTGATGTCGGGCGCGATCAGCATCACGTCGCCGCCGTCGCGAACCCGGATGTAGCCCCGATTCTCGATCGCCCCGCCGTCGCCGGAGAAGCGCATGTGCCGGGCGAGGAAGTCGGCGTCGGAGATGTTCAGCGTCGAGGCGACGAAGCCGGCGGTATCGACCACCGAGTGTTCCCCGAACACGATGCCGTTGGCGTTGATCAGGAACACCTTGCCGTTCGAGAGCAGGCTGCCGAGTATCTCGGACGGCGAGCCGCCGACCACCCGGTTGAGCACCGCCGAATCGGGGTGCTGCTGGATGAACCGCGTCACTTCGTCGCGGCCGATGGAGAATCCGCGCCAGTTGATGATGGCGCCGGGCGTGTTGGTCACGTCGAGCGAACCGCCCGGCCCGTCGGCGAAACCAGCCTCACCGTGCACGACGCGCGGCCCGACCGGGTTGCCGTGGGCGGGCGACGCCAGCACGGCGGAGACCGACATGGCCAGCAGCGAGCGCCTGAACGCCACCTTCTGAGCAGTGTGCTCGCGGCGGGCCCGGGTACTCATGGCGTCACCTCCCGCGGCCGCGTCACGGATTGCGCGGAACAGCATCCGATTTTCGACGGTGTGATGAACGCGCCCATGGCCTACAACACCTCGCAGGCGGGATAGTCGTCCGGGCCGATCCCCAGAACGTCGAACAGTTCGAACTCGTCCAGGTTCAGCTCGATCCGGTTCAGGTACTCGTCGTGCAGGACGAAGCGCGGCACCACGCTCATGCAGGTCAGTTCCTGTTCGTTGGCGTAGCCGGCGCCGATGGCGTCCAGTTCGACCCGCTGGTCCCCGCGCTCGGAGTAGATGCCGCCGTCGAGCACGATGAAGAACAGTCCCGGCGGCTCGTCGACCACGGGCACGAGGCACTCCGTGCGCACCGGTTCGAGATTCACGAGCGACAGCTCCTCGAGCCGGCACTCATCGGCCTCGCACAGCCTGAGCGCGAGATCGGTGCCGCGAATGCCGATCGACGCCGCCCGGGTGTTGAAGCGCACGCTCTCGGGGCGCTGCGAGCCGATCGCGCCGGTGATGGCGCGCAGGCCGCCCTTGATCAGGCTGAACTCGGCGGCTTCCTCGCCCTGGCTCTCGCTGTAGCGGTCGATCACCACCTCGCTGTTGGGCCGGATCGACATCTTGGTGTCGTCGCTGAAGCGTAGCACGGCAAAACTTTCATCCGCGGTGGCGACGGTGTCGCCCTGGTGCACCGGGCTCTCCCGCGCCAGCAGGCGCACGGCGCCGGCCTCGTCGCGGGCCGAGACCGCCCCCTTCGCGAACACCACGGCGCCGACCTCGACGGCGCCGTGGACCGGCGAGGTCGCCAGCACGGCCAGCATCATGACCAGGAGCCATCGCTGGCCGATCCCGGAGCGGGCGGCGATTGCTTCACGGAAACGTCTTGCGGCCATGCGAACGTTACTCGAAGAAGTAGGTGACATTGAAATGGGCGCGCTCGTCACCCTCGGCCGTCCCGTCTCCGGGCACGGCAGGTGACAATTGCAACACGTGGGCAATGTCGGCGCTGACCCGCACGCGCCGGTCGAAGTCCCAGCTCATGGTGAGCCCGGTGGTGACCACGTCGGTCTCCTCGGACTCGCCGGCCGCGGTCTCCACGCGTTCGACGCGGCCCCCGTCGATGAACCAACCCAGTCGCAGACCGTTGTCGAAGCGCGGCGCCAGCACTTCCAGGCGCGCGAAAAAACCGCGGTCGCCGGTGATCTCGCGCTCGTCGAAGCCGCGCACGCTGCGCACCCCGGCGATGCCGAGTTGCTCGCCGGCGATCAGCGGCTCGTCGGTGTACTGGCCGGCGACGGAGGTCCGCACCGTCATGCCGCGAATGCGCTTCTCCACACTGGCGTCGAAGCGGAACAACGACCAGTCCTGCTGCGCGCCGGCACGCACGGCATCATAGGCGGCATCGTCGTTGTCCCTGCCGCCCGAGAGGTTGGTCACCGCCGCGACGCTGAACCGGCTCTTGGTGGTTCCACCCTGGTGCTCGCCGGCATACTCCAGGTGCAAGGGCCGGCTGCGAACGTCGACGCCGATGGCCTGGTCCGCGAACTCGACGTCGCTGTCGAAGTACTTGTCGGTCACGCCGAGAGTCAGCAGGTGCCGGTACTCCCCTGCGCGCGGCAGCACCTTGCTGTAGGAAAGGCCGTAGACCGAACCCGAGCCGCGAACGTCGAACACCTCGGCCACCGTGCCCGAATCCACATCCGACTCGATGGCCACGGCGCTGATCAGCCCATTGCTGCCGTAGTGCGGCATGCGCCAGTTGAGGCCGCCCTGGGCCACCTGGTCGGGCTTGCTCGGCGACGTCGTCACCGTGGCGCTCAGCAGTTGATCGCGGTCGAGAAAATTGGCGTTGTGGTAGCCGGCGCCGACGCGATACCTGCCGGTTTCCTCCGTGCCGGTATCGTTGGCCCAAAGGTACACGCGGGTCGGGTCCCGGTCGGCCACCTCGATGCGCGCGTCGAGTTCGCCGGCGGCGCCGGCGCCGAAGGTCAGGCGGGTGCGCTTGGAACTGTTGAGGTTGGCAAGCGCCAGGTTGCGCGAGAGTTCGCGGGCGTTGGGGGATTCTCCAACCTTCAGCGAAGGCAGCGAGCGCAGGATGTTGTCGTCGCCATGGTGCTCGTTGCCCTCGATGACGATCTCGCCGACCGTGAACGGATAGACCGTGAGCCGTACCGCACCGTCGCTGATCGATTGCGGCGGCAGCACCACGCGGTAGAACGTGTATCCCCTGTCCTGCAGATGCTCCTCGAGCGCACGCGCCGCCTGTTGCAGGCCGTCCAGTCCTGTCTGGGGGCCGGTATAGGGCCGCAGCACGGCCTGCGCATCGGCTTCGGAGATGGGGTTCTCGCCCTCGATGACCCAGCCGTCGACGGTGAACCGGACGTCGTCCTGGGCGTTGACCGCGAACGGCCACGTCGACGCCAGCATCAGCGCCACCACGCGGGTTATACCCGGTCTCACGTCGCTGTCTTCCTGCCTGGTTGCCTGTTTGCCGATGTACGGTGGAACGTCCCGGTCTGCCCGCAGTACGACAAGGGGTTGCAGGCGTTGGTCAAATTCGCGCGACGGGCGCTCGCCGACCAGCGGGTTCAGTCACCTCGCGCGCAATGTTCGCACAGTCTGTGGCGAAATTGCCAGAACCGGGGACGAAGTGCGGGTTTCGGCCGACGCACGGTCAGCGAAGACGCAGAAAGTCGCCGCGAAGTTCCGCTTCGCATGTTTCCATGTACTCCTGGGCAGCGCACATGTGCTCGTACATGATGGTGCGAACAGCCGCTTCGTCTTTATCGTTGAGCGCTGCCAGCAGGCGCACCTGGTAGTTCAGTCCGGTCTCGCGCAACGCGGGGTTGGGCTTGTCGTAGATGCGACGGCAGATGGAAAGGTTGCGCAGCAGGTTCTGCAGGAAGCCGCAGACGAAGCCGAGCACGCGGTTGGGACAAAGGTCGGCGAGCACCGCATGGAAATCGAGCTCGGCCAGTCGCTGTCGATACTCTTCGCCGCGATTCGCCGGCTGGTGATCGTACAGGCGCACGGTATCGTTCAACCGGCGAAAATCCTCCCCGGTCAGCCTGCCGACCAGGCTGGCGGCCATCTCCGGCTCGAGCAGCTTGCGCAGCGCGTAGATGTCGGCGATGCCCGGCTGCTCGAACACGAAATGGTTGCCGAGAAGTTCCATCGCCCGCGCCTTGTCGATGGCGGCGACGAACGCTCCGCCGCCCGGCCCGGTGCGGGTCCGGACCAACCCCTGGGCCTGCAGCGCGCCGAGGGCCTCGCGAATGGTGCTTTTCGAGGCCTTGAAACGAGCCATGAGTTCGCGCTCGCCGGGAAGCCGGTCGCCGGGCTTCAGGTCGTTGGCGACGATCAGGTCCTTGAGCCGCTCGCCGATCTCGACCGGGCGCCGGGCCCCCCGGGGCGACGACGGGCGGCCGGCATTGTCGTCGCGGTCGATGTCCGGTTCGGTCATGGCGTGGTCCGGGCGGGCCCCTGAGATGGCGCGGGCAGCGGATGATAGCAGGCCGCCAGCGAGCCGGTTGCCGCGTCGTCGGCCAGCTCCGGGGTGCGCTCGCGGCACGTCGCGTCAGCGCGCGGACAGCGTGGCGCGAAGGCGCAGCCCGGCGGCGGGTCGTGGGGATCGGGCAGTTCCGCCGGCCTCGCCTCGGCCGCGATATGTCGCTTGCCGGGCACCGGCGCCGAATCGAGCAGCAGGCGCGTGTACGGGTGTCGCGGCGCCGCGAACAGCCTGCGCGCCGGGGCCTGTTCCACCACCGTCCCGAAGTACATGACGGCGACCTCGTCGCTGATGCTCTCAACCACCGACAGGTCGTGGCTGATGAAAACATACGTCAGGTTGAAGCGGCGCTTGAGATCGGCGAGCAGGTTCAGCACCTGCGCCTGCACCGACACGTCCAGGGCCGACACCGGCTCGTCGAGCACCAGGATGCGGGGCTCTGCCGCCAGCGCCCGCGCGATGCCGATGCGCTGGGCCTGGCCGCCGGAGAACTCGTGCGGATAGCGGTCGAGAAACTCGGCGCGCAGGTTGACCGCGTCCATGAGCTCGTCAAGGCGCCGCTGGCGCGCCGCGCGATCCAGGCCGAGCAGGTGGATCATGGGCGCGGAAAGGATCTGCCGGATCGTCTTTCGCGGGTTGAGCGAACTGACCGGGTCCTGGAAGACGTACTGCACCACCGTGGCGAGCGGCCGGCCTTGGGCCGTGCGGCCGGCACGGATGTCGGTGCCCTCGAGGCGAATCGCGCCGTCGGTGGGATGGTCGAGGCCGACCAGCATCCGCGCCAGGGTGGACTTGCCGCAGCCGGATTCGCCGACGATGCCGAGGGTTCGCCCCGCTTCCAGGGACAGGCTCACTCCGCGCACCGCGTGAACGGCCGGCAGGCGCCTGCCGAGCAGCGTGCGGCCGCCGCCGAAGCGCCGTGTCAATCCGCCAATCTCCATCAGTGCCGGATGGCTCATGACGGGCCGCCCTCGCCGATCGGGAACAGGCAGCGCACCTCGCGCGCACCGCCATCGAAACTCGTCATCGCGATCGGGGTTTTCCGGCAATCGTCGCGGACCCTGTCGCAACGATCGGCGAAGGCGCAGCCCGGAGGCAACGCATTGACCGCGGGCGGCAACCCGGCAATTGCGTCGAGACGCCGCTCCGGTTCACCCAGCACCGGCACGCAGTCGATCAACTTGCGCGTATACGGGTGGGCCGGGGCGTGCAGCACGTCAGCGGCGGGACCGCTTTCAACCACCCGGCCCGCGTACATCACCGCCACACGATCGCAGATCTCCGACACCACGCCGAAATCGTGGGTGATGAACAGCACCGCAGCCTTGCGATCGCGACGCAGCCGGGCCATCAGCCCAAGGACCTGGGCCTGGACCGTCACGTCGAGCGCGGTGGTCGGCTCGTCGGCGATCAGTACCTCGGGATCGTTGGCCAGCGCCATGGCGATGCAGACGCGCTGGCGCATGCCGCCGGACAGTTCGTGGGGAAAGGCGTCAAGGCGCTGCGCGGCGCCCGGTATCTGTACCAGTTCGAGCAGTTCCACCGCGCGCATTCGCGCCGCGGCCGGCGACAGCGGCTGGTGCGCGCGAATCGCCTCGATCAGCTGGTCGCCCACGGTGAACAGCGGGTGAAGGGTCGACAGCGGATCCTGGAATACGCAGGCGATGTCGCCGCCGCGAACGGCCCTGAGCCTCGCCAGGGGAGCGTCCAGGAGGTCCTCGCCGCCGTACATCACCTGCCCGCCGGTGATCTTGCCTGCCGGCGTCGGCACAAGGCCGAGGATGGACATGGCGGTCACGGACTTGCCGGACCCGGACTCTCCGACGATGCCGAGGCACTCCTCGGCCTCGAGGGAGAGGTCGACTTCGTTGACCGCCTTGTAGACCTCGTCGCCCACTTCGAAGCGGGTCGAGAGCCTGCGCAGGGCGAGCAGCGGGTCGGCGCCGTCCGCTTGTGCCCGCGGGCGATCGGGATCCACCGCGGTGCGCGCCGACGGCCGTGCCAGGGCGCCGGACTTCAGGCGCGGATCGAGCAGGTCGCGGATGCCGTCGCCCACCAGGTTGATGCTCATCACCAGCAGGAAGATCATCAATCCCGGGATGACGGACACGTGGGGTGCGTTGAACAGCAGCTTGCGCCCCTCGCCCAGCATCGAGCCGAGATCGGCCCGCGGCGGCTGGGCGCCGAGCCCCAGGAACGACAGTCCGGCGGTCTCCAGGATCATCCAGCCCACCGTGGTCGACATGGTGATGACGATGACGGGCAGCACGTTGGGCAGGATCTCGGTGAAGAGCACCCGCGCGTGGCTCTTGCCGGACAGGCGCGCCGCGTCGACGAACTCGCGGTGCGATAGACCGATGGTGACTCCGCGAATGTTTCGCGCGAAGAACGGGATGTTGACGATGGCAATGGCGTACAGCGCGTTGATCAGCCCCGGCCCGAGCACGGCGACGATGGCCAGCGCCAGCAGGATGTAGGGAAAGGCCATCACCATGTCGATGCCGCGCATGATGAAGTTGTCCGTGCGCCCGCCCGCGTAGCCGGCGACGAGACCGAGCAGCGAGCCGACGAGCGCCGCCACCAGCGTGGCCGACAGGCCGACGGCGATCGACGTGCGGGTGCCGTGCACGAGTCGCGCCAGGAGATCGCGCCCCAGTTGGTCCGTGCCGAGCAGGTGGTCCTCGGCCAGCGGCCGGGCCAGGCGGTTGGCCGGTTCGGTGGCATCCGGATCGGCCAGCGGAAGGAACGGCCCCACCGCCACCACCAGGACGATGAGGGCCAGCATCACCAGGCCCGCGGCCGCGAGCCGGTTGTTGACGAACAGCGCCAGCGAACCCGGGCGACGGCCGCGCGGCGGCGCGGCGACGGTGTCGGCGGCGCTCATCGCTTCAGCCTCGGGTCGAGCATGTACTGGGCGACGTCGGCGACGAGGTTGAACAGCACGTAGGCGGCGGCCACCACCAGCACGCCGCCCTGCACCAGGAGCAGGTCACGGGTGGAGATGGCCTTGACGAGCATGGCGCCGATGCCGGGCCACTGGAACACCGTTTCGATGTAGACGGCGCCGCCGATGACGAAGCCCGCCTGGATGCCGATCACCGGGACCACGTTGACCAGCGCTGCCTTGAAGGCGTGGCGGTAGATGACACGCCGCTCGGTGAGCCCCTTGGCGCGCGCGGTGCGGATGTAGTCCTGGCGCAGCACTTCCAGCATCGCCGTGCGGGTCAGCCGCGCGATGACGCCGGTGGCGACCACCGACAGGGTCACCGCCGGCAGCACGAGGTGCTGCGCGAGGTCCGCCAGATCGCCTCCGCCGTAGATGGCGAACATGCCGCTGGCCGGCAGCAGCTTCAGGTTCACCGCGAACAAGAGGATCAACAACAGGCCGAGCCAGAACGACGGCGTTGATATGCCGATCAGCACGAGGAAGGTGATCGCCCGATCGGCCCAGCCGAACTGTCGCACCGCCGACACGATGCCGGCCAGCAGCCCGAACACCGAGCACAGCACCAGCGCCGAGCCGGCGAGTATCAGGGTTGCGGAGAACCGTTCCAGGACCTCGTCGATGACCGGACGGTTGAGACTGTACGAGCGACCGAAATCCCCCTGCAGCAGGTTGGTCAGCCAGATCACGTACTGCTCGACGAGGGTCTTGTCGAGGCCGAGGTCGCGGTTGATGCGCGCGACGTTCTCCGGCGTGGCATAGGCGCCGAGAATGGCCTGGGCCGGATCGCCCGGGATCAGCGCCATGATGCCGAACACGATCACCGTCAACCCGAACAGCACCGGAACGGCGGCGACCAGGCGCCGGACGATGTAGTTGCCCATGCCCCCTGTCCTGTCGATCAACGCCCTGTTGCCGCGCCCGCGCTGCGGGCGCGGCGGCTGCTCAGGGCTTGGACACGCCGCCGAGCAGGAGGAAGAACGACGGCTGCAGCTTGAAGCCCTCGACCCGCTCGCTGGTCACGGCGTTCTGCTTCCAGTTGGCGATGAAGGCCCACGGTGCGTCCTCGTGGACGATGGCCTGCATCTCGCGGTACAACCGGGCGCGCTCGGCCTGGTCGGTGGAGCGGCGTGCGGCTTCCAGCAGCTGGTCGACCTCGGGATTGGAATAGTATCCCGAGTTGAACCCGCCCTTGTCGGGCCAGGCGTCCGTGCGCAGGGCGAGGTACGGCAGCGTGTCGGGGTCGTTGGTCATCCACGCCATCTCGGCCATGTCGGCCTTGTCCTCGAGGCCAGGGTTGACGATGCCGAGGAAGGTGTTCCACTCGTAGGTCTCGATGGTCACGTCGAAACCCACCTCGGCGAGATCGGCCTGGATGGCGGCGCCCATCGGTACCGGGTCCAGCATGCCCGAACCGCCCTCGGTCACGTAGAAGGTCAGCTCGGCGCCTTCCGCTCCCGCCTCCCGGATCAGCTCGCGCGCCTTGTCGGGATCATGCGGATACGGCTCCAGTTCGTCGTTGTAGGCCCAGGAGAAGGCCGGCGGCGTCGGACCCGCGGCCACCTCGGCGGTGCCCTGCAGCACGTTGTCCACCAGCGATCGCTTGTCGATGGCGTAGTTGACCGCCTGGCGCACGCGCTTGTCGGCCATCGGCCCTTCCTTCGCATTGAGGATCAGGAACCACACGTGCGGTCCCGCCTGCTCGTGCACCGTGAACGCGGCATCGTCCGCGAACTGGGCGACGTTGTCCGGCGGAACCTCCACCATCAGGTCGAGGCCGCCCGAGAGCATCTCCGCGACCCGCGTGTTGGCATCGGTGACGGGACGGAAGACCACGGCCTCGAGTTTCGCCGTCTCGCCCCAGTACTCGTCGTTGCGCACCGCCACGACCCGCGAGTTGCTCTCCCATTCGGCGAAGCGGAACGGGCCCGTGCCGGAGGGGTTGCGGCCGAAGTCCTCGCCGTGCTCCATCACCGCCGCCGGCGACACGATCAGACCCGTCGGGTAGGCGAGATTGGAAAGGAACGGCGCATAGGGTTCGGAGAGCGTGAACGTCACCGTGCGCTCGTCCCCGACCTCGACCGAGTCGATGGCGCTGAAGAAGAAGGACAGCGGGAACGGACCCGTATCGTAGTAGGGATGGTCCTCGTTCAGCATGCGCTCGAAGTTGAACTTGACCGCCTCGGCGTCGAGGGGCGAACCGTCATGGAACGCGACGCCCTCGCGCAGGGTGAACGTATAGGTCAGGCCGTCGTCGCTGATGGTCCACGACTCTGCCAGCGCCGGTTCGACTTCGAGCGTGCCATCCTTGTAGCGGACCAGTCCCTCGTACAGGTTCATCAGGATGCGGAAGTCGTTGACCGCGGTGACCGTGTGCGGGTCGAGGGACTTGGGCTCGGCGATCTGCCCGACCACGAGGACGTTGGGGGGTGTCTGGGCGGCAGCCGGTCCCGACAGGGCAATCATCGCGACCGCGGCGAGACTCGCCAGGCGGCTCGGCCCACGGCGCGAGCGGCGGTGCAGGGAATTCATCATCTTCTCCTCTCCGAAGTGATCTTGTGGGTGTCGCTTTTTCAATTTATCATGATAATTTAGTATCCT
>CBFGVH010000095.1:0-11703 GCA_965652415.1 uncultured Gammaproteobacteria bacterium
CTACACCGCGGCTTCGATCTGCCGTGAGGCCGGGTTTGGGCACTGTAGGAGCCGGACTGCCGGCGATACTGCCATGTCGCGGCTTTTTGTCTCGGCGCCGCCGCGGCGATATGATTGTCGCGAACCTGCCGTAATACCAACCGGAATGCTTTTCCATGGCCTTCACCACCATCGACCTCGAGGCGGACGACGGCGTCGCCGTGCTGGCGTTCAATCGTCCGCAGACGCTCAACAGCGTCAACGCGGCGATGCATGCCGAGCTGCGCGAGGCACTCGACGGCGTGCGCGACGACTCCGCGATTCGCTGCCTGCTCATCACCGGCCGCGGCCGCGCCTTCTGCGCAGGGCAGGATCTCGCCGAGCGCGCGGCGGGGCCGATGCCGCCGGACCTCGAGGCTTCGCTCAACGACAACTACAACCCGCTGATACGCCGCATCACGGCGCTGGCCAAGCCGGTGGTGTGCGCGGTCAACGGCGTGGCCGCGGGTGCCGGCGCCAGCATTGCGCTGGCCTGCGACATCGTTCTGGCGGCGCGCTCGGCGAGCTTCATCCAGTCGTTCGGCAGGGTGGGACTCGTTCCGGACAGCGGCGGCAGCTGGTGGCTGCCGCATCTCGTCGGCCGCGCCCGCGCCATGGGCCTGGCGATGACGGGCGAGCGGCTGAGTGCGGAACGCGCCGAGGCGTGGGGGCTGATCTGGCGCTGCGTCGACGATGACGCGCTGGCCGACGAGGCGATGGCGCTGGCGCGGCGCCTGGCGGCGCAGCCGACGCTCGGCCTTGCGCGCACGAAGCAGGCCATCACCGCGGCGGCGCACAACGACCTCGACAGCCAGCTCGATCTCGAGGCCCGCCTGCAAGGTGAGTGCGGACTGAGCGACGACTACCGCGAGGGGGTCAGCGCGTTCATCGAGAAGCGCGAACCCCTGTTCCGGGGACGCTGAAAATGACGTGGAATGAATTGGCCGCGGCCGACACGGTCGGCGTGATCGGCGCCGGCACCATGGGCGCCGGCATCGCCCAGGTCGCCGCGGCGGCGGGCCACGAGGTGTACCTGTTCGACGCCGCCGCCGGCGCCGCGGCGAAGGGCATCGAGCGCATCGCCGCCGGACTCGAGAAGCTGGTGGCGCGGGGTCGCATGGAAGCCGATGCGCGCAACGAATTGGTGGCGCGCATTCACGCGGCGGACGAGACGGACAAGCTCGCCGGCTGCGCGCTGGTGATCGAGGCCATCGTCGAGGACCTCGACGTCAAGCGCGACGTGTTCGCGCGACTCGAGAAGATCTGCGGCGACGACGCCATCCTCGCCTCCAACACCTCGTCATTGTCGATCACCGCCATCGCCGCGCATCTCGACCGACCGCAACGCGTGGTGGGCATGCACTTCTTCAACCCGGCGCCGATCATGAAGCTGGTGGAAGTCGTCTCGGGACTGGACACCGACCCCGCTGTCGCCGAGCGAGCCTTCGCCACCGCGCGCGCCTGGGGCAAGCACCCCGTGCACGCGCGCTCGACACCGGGTTTCATCGTCAACCGCGTGGCGCGGCCGTTCTACGGCGAGGCGCTCAGGCTGCTCGAGGAACGCGCCGCCCCGGTCGCCACTCTCGATGCCGTGATGCGCGACGCCGGCGGCTTTCGCATGGGTCCGTTCGAGCTCATGGACCTGATAGGGATCGACGTCAATTACGCGGTTACCCGCTCGGTGTACGAGGCCTTCTACAACGACCCGCGCTACCTGCCCTCGCTCGAGCAGAAGGAGCGCGTCGACGGCGGCCGGCTGGGCCGCAAGAGCGGGCGCGGCTTCTACGACTACGGAGACGACGCCCCCGCGCCAGACCCGCACCCGGCGAACACGCGAGAGGCGCCCGGCGCGGTCGAGATCGGTCCCCTGCCGGACCTGCTGGCGCCCCTCGTCGAGCGCATCAAGGCGGCCGGCATCGTCACCGAGACGCGGGCGGACCTCGGCGATGTGATCCGCTTCGACGGCGGCGAGCTTGCGCTCACCGACGGGCGCACCGCCGCCCGACGCGCCTTCGAGGACATGCACGTCAACCTCTCGCTGTTCGACCTTTGCCTCGACTTCGGCGCCTCGAAGGCGGTGGCGATGACGGCCGCGGCCGGCTGCCCCGACGCTGTGCACCACCGGGCCCAGGGACTGATGCAGGCCGCCGGTTTCACGGTGTACGAGGTGGCCGACACGCCGGCGCTGGTGGTGATGCGCATCGTCTCGATGATCGTCAACGAGGCCGCCGAGGCGGTGCTCACCGGCGTCGCCGACGCCGCCGGCGTCGACACCGCAATGCTGAGCGGGGTCAATTATCCCAGGGGACCGCTGTCGCTGGCCGACGAGATCGGCGCCGAAACGGTGCTCACCGTGCTCAACCACCTGCAGCAGGCCTACGGTCTCGACCGCTACCGGCCGTCGCTGGAACTGCAGCAGCGGGTGTACACCTCGCGGACCTTTCATGGGCGCAGTTGACATGAGCGAAGCGGAATCGATGGACCCCCAGGAGACGGCCCGCGCCGCGGCCGCGGCGATGCTTGAAGGCGACCTGTGCACGAAGGACCTCGGCATGGAGATCCTCTCGGTCGGGCCGGGGGTGGCGACGCTCGCCATGACCGTGCGCGAGGACATGCTCAACGGCCACGGCACCTGCCACGGCGGCATGATCTTCACCCTCGCCGACAGCTGCTTCGCCTACGCCTGCAACTCGCACGACAGGAACGCGGTGGCCGTCAGTTGCCTGATCGACTTCGTCGCCCCGGCGAGGCTCGGCGACGTGCTGACGGCGGTGGCGCGCGAGATCTCGCTGGTGGGCCGCAACGGCCTCTACGACGTCGCGGTGAGCAACCAGGACGGCGTCGAGGTGGCCCACTTTCGCGGCAAGTGCCGCATCATCAAGGGCAGCGTTACCGGCAAGTAGTTGCCATCAGAAGTTGTCCTTGCGCCGGCGGGTCTCGGCGAAGACCTCAGCCGGCGGCCGGCCGGCGAGACCGATGCCCGCGGCGAAGTCGGCGGCGTCGGCGCGCAGGAACGGGTTGGTGCGGCGCTCCAGCGCCACGGTGGTCGGTATGGTCGGCCGCTTGTCGCGCCGCGCGGCCTCCACCTCGGTCATGCGGCGCTTGAGGTCCTCGTTGTCCGGGTCCACCGAGAGCGCGAAGCGGCCGTTGGCCAGGGTGTACTCGTGGGCGCAGTAGATCCTCGTCTCCTCCGGCAGGCGCCGCAGCCTCGACAGCGAGTCCCACATCTGCGCCGGGCTGCCCTCGAACAGCCGCCCGCAGCCCATGGCGAACAGGGTGTCGCCGACGAACGCCAGCGACTGGTCGGGGATGTAGTAGACGATGTGCCCGACCGTGTGCCCGGGCGTCTCCAGCACCTCGACCGTGTGGCCGGCAAAGTCGAAGGTATCGCCGTCGCGCACCGTGACGTCGATGCCGGGGATGCGCGCCGCGTCGGCGCCGTTGCCGATGATGGTGCAGCCGGTGGCGCGCTTGATCTCGAGGTTGCCGCCGGTGTGGTCGGGATGGTGGTGGGTGTTGAAGATCCAGCCGAGCGTCCAGCCCGTGCGCTCGAGCTCGGCCAGGATGGGCCGCGCCTCGGGCGTGTCGATGCAGGCGGTGTCTCCGCTTTCGGGGTCGTGCACGAGGTAGCCGTAGTTGTCGCTCAGGCAGGGAAACATGCGGATCTCGAGGTTCGCCGTCATTCGTGACCTCCTTCTTGTGTCGGTTGCTTCGGCGCCTGGCGGGCGGCGAGCTTCTTCAGCACGTGCCCCACGGCGACGAAGGCGAAGCTGGCGGTGATGTGGGTGGCCGAGCCGAGGCCGCCGGCGCAGGACAGGCCGGTGACGGCGTCGGCGCGGCGCTTGTCGCGGCACACCTCGCCGCCCGCCAGCGCGAACACCACCTGCTCGGCGGAATACACGCACGGCACGTCGAAGCGGCGGCCGGCGCTGCGGGTGAAACCGTAGCGGGCGCGCAGCAGTTTGCGCACCTTGGCCAGCAGCGGGTCGTGCTCGGTGCGCGACAGGTCGGCGAGGCGCACGCGGGTGGCGTCGAGCCGCCCGCCGGCGCCGCCGACGGTGACCACGGGCGAGCGAGCGCGCCGGCAGCGGGCGACGATCTCGGCCTTGACGCGGAAGTCGTCGGCACAGTCGATCACGAAGTCGTAGCGCCCGGGCAGAAGCTCGGCGGCGTTGGCGACGGTGACGAAGTCGTCGACGAGGTGCACCGCGCAGTGGGGGTTGATGGCGGCGATGCGCCGCGCCATGACCTCGATCTTGGCCATGCCGAGGGTGGTCGAGTCCGCCACGACCTGGCGGTTGATGTTGGACTCGGCGACGTGGTCCATGTCGATCAGCGTGATCGCCCCGACCCCGCTTCGCGCCAGCGCCTCGGCCGCCCACGAGCCGACCCCGCCGACGCCCACCACGCACACGTGGCCGGCGGCGATGCGGGTCATGCCGGCGGCGCCGTAGAGGCGGGCTATGCCGCCGAAGCGGCGCGCGGGGTCGGGAAAAAAGGGGACGGAGGCTTTTTCCGCAGGAAAATGCCTCCGTCCCCTTTTTTCGGTATCAAGCATGGGCTATGGGCGGACGTGACGATGCGTTGGCGGGCGCGGTAATGGTACCATGCGCGCCCGCCCCGCGCCCTCGGCGCGCCGCCCCCACGGAGACTGCGATGAGCCGTCGAATCGCCCTGGTGCTCGGTTCGTTTCACCGCGCACGCATTGAACTGATGCTGGACGAGGCCCGCGCCGCGGCGGGCGAGCACGGCCTCGACATCGTCGACGAGGTGTGGGTGCCGGGATCGATGGAAAAGCCGCTGGCGCTCAAGCGCCTGCTCGTGCGCGACGACGTCGACGGCGCCGTGGCACTCGGCATCATCGAGCGCGGCGAGACGGCCCACGGCCTGGTCATGGGACAGGCGGTGATCGGCGCCATCGTCGACCTGCAGCTCGAGCTCATGAAGCCGGTCGGCGTCGGCATCCTCGGCCCGGAAATCTTCCCGAGCCAGATCGACGGGCGCCTTCGGTCGTATGCGCGCAATGCGGTGGCGGCGGTGGCGGCGATGCTCGAACCGTAGGGTCGAGCCCTGGCACTGCACGACGTAAGCCTGCCGGCGATTCTTTCCGGTGGCGTGCCCGCCGATGCAATCGCCTGCAGGCTTACCTCCTACAGCGGCTTCGGCATGCCGGTGATGTCTCCCGCGCCGTGCCCACCGACGCAATCGCCTGCAGGCTTACCTCCTACAGTGGCTTCGGCATGCCGGCGGATTGTCCCGGCACGGTGTGCGGCGACTTGACAGGGGCCGCCCCTTGGCCTTATTTAGGGCGGGTTTTGCCGCGTCTTTTCAATATCCCCTATCCAGACCCGACTCGAACATCGTGAACGCCCCGACGTCCTTTTCCGACCGCGACGGCACCATCTGGTACGACGGACAGATGGTGCCGTGGCGCGAGGCCACCACCCACGTGCTGACCCACACGCTGCATTACGGACTCGGCGTGTTCGAGGGCGTGCGCGCCTACAAGACCGCCGAGGGCACGGCCATCTTCCGCCTGAAGGAGCATACCGAGCGGCTCTTCCGCTCGGCGCATATCCTCGCCATGAAGATTCCGTGGGACCGCGACACGCTGAACCAGGCGCAGATCGACGTGGTGCGCGCCAACGGCCTGGAATCGGCCTATATCCGGCCGCTCGCCTTCTACGGCTCAGAGGGCATGGGCATTCGCGCCGACATGCTGCAGACCCACATCGCCATCGCCACGTGGTCGTGGGGCGCCTACCTCGGCGACGAGGGGATGGAAAAGGGAATCAAGGTCCGCACCTCCTCGCTGACCCGGCACCACGTCAACATCACCATGTGCCGGGCCAAGGCCTGCGGCAACTACATCAACTCCATCCTGGCGCTGCAGGAAGCAGTGGCGGCGGGCTGTGACGAGGCGCTGATGCTGGACGCCAGCGGCTACGTCATGGAAGGCACCGGCGAGAACGTGTTCATCGTTCGCGACGGCGTGGTCTACACCCCCGACCTGACCTCGGCCCTGGAAGGCATCACCCGCGACACGGTGATGAAGCTCATGGCCGAGCTCGGCATCGAGGTGCGCGAGAAGCGCATCACCCGCGACGAGGTCTACGTCGCCGACGAGGCCTTCTTCACCGGCACCGCCGCCGAGGTCACGCCGATCCGCGAGCTCGACGGACGCACCATCGGCCCCGGCCACCGCGGGCCGCTCACCGAGCGCGTGCAGAAGGCCTACTTCGACTGCGTCGAGGGGCGCTCGGCCCAGCACCGGGACTGGCTCACGTACATCTGACAAGCGCGATTCATGACCGACCGCACACCCGACACCGCCGACGACGGCCTCAAGACGCCGAACGCGTCGCTGCGCGTGGAGATCACCCGCGACGACCTGCCGCTCAACTGTCCCATGGACAACATGAGCCTTTGGAACTCGCACCCGCGGGTGTACATCCCCATCGAGAAGGAGGGTCACGCCTTGTGCCCCTACTGCGGTACCTACTACGTCCTCAAGGACCGCTGATCCTTCGCTGCCGCGCCGGCACGCCGTGAGCGCAGCCGCGCGCGTGCTGGTCGTCGGCCCCTCGTGGGTGGGCGACATGGTCATGGCGCAGAGCCTGTTCATGGCCCTGAAGGCGGCGCACCCCGAGCGCTTCATCGGCGTCATCGCGCCGGCGTGGACCGAGCCTCTGCTTGCGCGCATGCCCGAGGTCGACCTCTCCCTGCCGGCGGACTTTCGCCACGGCCGGCTCGGCCTTGGCGAACGTCTCGCCCAGGCCCGTGCCCTGCGCGCCCACGGGTTCGACCAGGCCATCGTGCTGCCGCGCTCGATCAAGTCGGCGCTGGCTCCGTGGCTGGCGCGCATCCCGCGCCGCACCGGCTACCTCGGCGAGATGCGCTACGGTTTGATCAACGACGTCAGGCCGCTCGACAAGAACGCCCTGCCGCTGACGGTGCAGCGCTTCGTCCACCTCGCCGCCGAGCGCGGCACGCCGCCCGACGGCGCCTACACGCCGCCGCGCTTCGCCATCGACCACGCGCGCCGCGAGGCGTCGCTCGCCGCGGTCGGCGTGGCGGCTCCGGGGCGGCCGCTGCTGGCGCTTTGTCCCGGCGCCGAGTTCGGCCCCGCCAAGCGCTGGCCGGCACGGCATTTCGCCGAACTCGCCCGCCGCGCCCTCGACGGCGGCTGGGCGGTGTGGCTGTTCGGCTCCGACAAGGACCGCCCCATCACCACCTCGATCTCCGGGGGTGTTCCCGCCGGTAGCGACTTCGTCGACCTCGCCGGCCGCACCCGCCTCGGCGAGGCCATCGACCTCATGTCGCTCGCCGCGGCCTGCGTGACCAACGACTCGGGGCTGATGCACGTCGCCGCGGCGCTCGACGTGCCACTGGTGGCCCTTTACGGCTCGTCGAGCCCGAAGTTCACGCCGCCGCTCAGCGATCGGGCGAAGGTGCTGTCGCTGGAACTCGATTGCAGCCCGTGCTTCGCTCGCGAGTGCCCGCTCGGGCACCTGCGCTGCCTCGAGGACCTGGCGCCCGAGCGCGTGTTCGCCGCTCTCGGCGAACTGGCGCCGGCGCACTGAGCCGGCGGCGCGCTCGGCTCGGGTTGGCGACGATGCCGGCAAAGGTTTAAAGTAGCCGCGATGAAACTGGCGTTCTGTCTTTTCAAGTACTTTCCCTACAGCGGGCTGTCGCGCGACTTCCTGCGCATCCTGCTCGAGGCGCAGCAGCGCGGGCACGACTGCCAGGTCTACGTGTCGCAGTGGCAGGGACCGAGGCCGGACGGCATCCCCATCGACGTTCTTCCGACCTACCGCTGGATGAACCACGCCCAGAACGCGTCGTTTCATCGGCAGGTGAAGAAGCACCTGAAGGAACACCGCTTCGACGCCGTGATCGGCTTCAACAAGATGCCGGACATGGACATCTACTACGGCGCCGACTTCTGCTACATCGGGCGCGCGGTGCCGCGCTACAGCCCGCTGTACCGGCTCACGCCGCGCTTTCATCACTTCTTCACCTTCGAGCGCGCGGTGTTCAGCACCCAGAAGCAGACGCTGATCCTGTCGCTGTCCGAACGCGAGAAGGGGGTCTACCAGCAGTTCTACGGCACGCCGGAGAACCGCTTCCATATACTTCCACCGACGCTGGACGAGAATCGCCGGGTGCCGCCCGACCCGGACGCCGTGCGGCGCGAGATGCGCGAGTACTTCGGCATCGCCGACGACCAGTTCCTGCTCCTGTTCGTCGGCTCCGGTTTCAAGACCAAGGGCCTCGATCGCGCCATCAGGGCGCTCGCCTCCCTGCCCGGGGACCTCAAGGCGCGCTCGGAGCTGGTGGTGGTGGGCCAGGACAACCCGGTGTGCTACGAGCGCCTGGCGCGCAAGCTCAAGGTCGGCGACCAGGTGCGCTTCCTCGGCGGACGCTCGGACATCCCCGAGATTCTCACCGCCGGCGACCTGCTGGTGCATCCCGCCTACAGCGAGAACACCGGCACCATCCTGCTCGAGGCGCTGACCGCCGGCCTGCCGGTGCTGACCACCGACGTGTGCGGCTACGCCCCGCACATCGACCGCGCCCGCGCCGGCACGGTGCTGCGCTCGCCGTTCGTGCAGGAGGCCCTCGACGAGCAGCTGTCGACCATGCTGACCTCGCCGGAGCGGGAAGCCTGGAGCCGCAACGGCCGCCTCTACGGCGACAACCCCGAGCTGTACCGGATGCCGCAGACGGCGGTCGACCTGGTCGAGAAATGGTGCCGCGAGCGCCACTACTATCCGCAGCAGCAGGTGGTGGAGACCGAGGAGGGCGCCAGCATCTACATCCGCGAGGACCTCAAGGCGGGATTGTCGACGAAGCACAGCTTCGACGACATGATGTCCCTCGACGGCAAGGTGTACCGCGAGGCGCTGGGCCGGCGCACGGTGCGGCTGACGCGCAACGGCAGGAACTACTTTCTCAAGACCCATACCGGCGTCGGCTGGCAGGAGATCATGAAGAACCTGCTGTACTTCCGACTGCCGGTGCTCGGCGCCATGAACGAGTGGCACGGCGTGCATCACCTGCACCGCCTCGGCATCGACACCCTGTCGATCGCCGGCTACGGCACCACCAGCGGCAACCCGGCGCGGCGGCGCTCGTTCATCGTCACCGACGAGATCAGCAACAGCATCAGCCTCGAGGATTTCTGCGAACGCTGGAAGCGCTCGCCGCCGAGGACGAAGCAGGAGATACGCTTCAAGCGCTGGCTGATCACGCGCCTGGCGCAGATGTCGCGCGACATTCACGCCAGCGGCGCCAACCACCGCGACTACTACCTGTGCCACTTCCTGCTGCAGCGTCACGGCGATCCGAACGTGCTCTCGCCCGAGAACAGCCGGCTGTTTTTGATCGACCTGCACCGCATGCAGATCCGCCGCCGCACGCCGGTGCGCTGGGCGGTCAAGGATATCTCGGGCCTGCGCTACTCGAGCATGGATCTCGGCCTGACGAAGCGCGACATCTACCGCTTCATGCGCATCTACCGCTCGATGCCGCTCAGGCAGATCCTGGCCCGCGAGAAGCTGTTCTGGCGCCGCGTCGAGTCGCGCGCGAGGAACCTGTACGAGGCCGAGAAGCGGCGCGCCGAGCTCAGGCTTCTGACCGAGCCCGGGGCGCAGCCGATTCGCGTACGCCCGGTCCAGTGAACCTCGCCGCCTCGCGGGTCGGCGCGCTGGCGCTGTTCGGTCCCTACTGCCGGCGCGAATGGGTGCTGGCCGACGACAACGCCCTGCTCGAGTACTCGGACGCGGGCCGCCGCGTCCTCATGCGCGCCCGCGACGACAGCCCGGCGATGCGCGAGTTGCTGCTCAACATCGACCGCGAGGTCGAGAGCATCGGCTTCACGAGGGTCAAGCACGACGGCACCACCACCGTCGGCTACACCTCGCGCGACGGCCGGCCGCTGGTGATCAAGCGCTACAACACCAAGAACCCGTGGCACTTCGTGCGCCGGGCGGTGCGACGTTCACGGGCCCGCAACTGCTTCGACTTCGCCCGCGAGCTCATCGCCAACCAGGTCGCTACCGCCGCCCCCCTCGCCTGCGTCGAGGCCCGGCTCGGGCCACTGAAGGGGCGCTCGTGGCTCGTCACCGAGTACGTCGACGGCGCGGTGTGCCTGGACTACGTGCTCGGCAGCGCCGGCCAGCGCGAGACAGCGGAGATCGCCGCGCGCCTCGAGCGCATGTTCCGCAAGCTGGCCGAGCTGCGCATCACGCACGGCGACATGAAGGCCACCAACGTCATCCTGCGCGAGAACCGCTACCCGGTGCTGATCGACCTCGACGGCATGCGCCGCCATGCGACGCCCGCGAGCTACGATGCCTGGCACAAGCGCGACCGCGACCGCTTCATGAAGAACTGGCGCCAGCGCCCCGATCTCGCCATGTGTTTCTCCCGGGTCGAGTGGTAGAACCGGCGCCGACGGGTTCCATGAGCGACGACCTCTTCGACTTCACCCGGCCGCGCCGCGTGTTCGCGGTGATGGGCTCGCCGGTGGCGCACAGCAAGTCGCCTGCGATCCACGCCATGTTCGCGCGCCAGGCGGGCATCGAGCTCGACTACACCGCGATCCACGTCGACCGCGGCGGCTTCACCGCGGCGGTGCGCAACTTCCAGGCTTCGGGCGGCAGCGGGCTCAATGTCACGGTGCCCTTCAAGGAAGAGGCGTGGCGGCTGTGCGACGCGTTGAGTGAGCGGGCCTCGCGCGCGCAGGCGGTGAACACGCTGCGCTTCGAGGCCGGCGGCACCATCTTCGGCGACAACACCGACGGCGCCGGGCTGGTGCGCGACATCGAGCACAACATCGGGGTGAAGCTCGCCGGGAGGCGCATCCTGCTGCTCGGCGCCGGCGGCGCCGTGCGCGGCGTGCTGGCGCCGCTTCTCGAGCGCTCGCCGGGCGTGCTGGTGATCGCCAACCGCACGGTGGACAAGGCGGCGGCTCTGGCGCGCGACTTCGCCGATCTCGGCCCGGTCGAGGGCTGCGGCTTCGCCGCGCTCTCCGGTCGGCGTTTCGACGTCATCGTCAACGGCACCGCCGCCAGCCTCGCCGGCGAAATGCCGCCGGTTCCGGATTCAGCCGCCGAAGGCTGCCTGCTCGCCTACGACATGATGTACGCCGACGAGCCGACCGTGTTCATGCAATGGGCCTCGAGCCGCGGCGCGGCAGAAGTCCGCGACGGCATCGGCATGCTGGTGGAACAGGCCGCCGAGTCGTTCCTCGTATGGAACGGCGTACGGCCGGATACGGCGGAGGTGTTGCGCGCGCTAAGGCCGCGGAAGCCGTAGAGCCAGAAAAAAGGGGACGGAGGTTTTTTCTGAAAGAAAATTCCTCCGTCCCCTTTTTTCGTTTCGGTTGCCCCGAATCAGCGCGCCCGCGAACCCTTTACCCTGCCCGCCCTCAGGCGGCCACGGCAAAGGGTTCGCGGCCCTTGTGCTTGGGATTGCGCGCGTAGCGGGTGCGGTCGCGAAAGGTGGCGGCGCGGTTGAACCGGCCGGCGTTGCGCGCCACCGGGTTGCGCCGTCGCTGCTTTTGTTTCATGGCTGATGCTCGTGGTTGACGGTTGATGGTGTCGGCCCGTTGGGCAGTTCGGAGCGGAGAAAGTTCCGCAGGGGCTTCGGCATATCGGTGATCCGCCTCGGCGTCGTGCC
>CBFGVH010000096.1:0-11586 GCA_965652415.1 uncultured Gammaproteobacteria bacterium
GAGCGCGGCGCCCCGGCGCCATGCGCCGGGATGCGGACACGAAAAAGCCGGTCGTTCGACCGGCTTTTTCGTCTTCCGGGTGTCGTCCCGGAATCGGGGTGAATCTCACATGCCGAGATCGTACCGCAGGTTCAGCCAGATACTGTCGATGTCGACCTCGTCGACGTCGTTCACCCGGTTGTACTCGAGACCGAGGGCGAGCCGGTCGGTGACGTAGTAGTCGCCGCCGAGGCCGAACATCATCTCGGTGCCGTCGTCTTCGGCAACCTGGTTGCCGCCCTGGAAATACTCGATGCCGTAGTGCGTCAGGCCGAGCTTGCCGAAGATCCGCATCCGGTCGCTGGCCGAGAACGCACCGACGCCGGCGATGTAGGCGCCGTCGACCTCGACACTCTGGTTTCCCGGCCCTTCGAACTCACCCGCGTCCATGTAGCCCACCTCCACGCCCCAGGTCGGCGTGAACATGTAGCCGCCGAGCAGGCGAAAGCCGGTATCGCTGTCGAAATCGTTGTCGCTCGGGTCCGATTCACCGACGGAAAAGCCGATATAGCTGCTGTTGACATCCTGAGCGTGTACCGCCGCCGCTCCGACCATGCCGACCGCGAGCGCGGCCGCGACAGCCGCTTGCCGCTTGATTCGTCGCATCACACACCTCTTGTTGTTGGTTGCACGAGTTCCACCTTGCCACGTCCCTGAACAAAGCTCCTCGGCGGATTATAAATCAAGCGGGACCGATTCGCAGGCGCGCGAGCCGCAAGTTTTTACGAATGGATCATGCGGGCCGTCTCGGCCGTCCCCCCGGGACGGCGGGTACGCGTAGCCGCGAGCGCCGGCAGCACACGCCGGTATACCCGGGCGAGGGATTCGAGAACGTCCCGGCGACCGGCCGATCCGGACCGCGCGCCGATCCGCTGCGGCGGCCTCTGCTGGAGCACGAGTTCGATGAGAAGTCCTCGCTCCTGGTCCGACAAAACGGATGCGCAGTCCTGCCGCGACAGCACGAATCGAGCGCAGTGCCACAGCCCTGCGAAAGCCGCCTCGAAGCCGGCGCGGCCCTCGGCGAACGCCAGGGCCTCTTCGACATCGGTTTGGCGCGGGGCGGGAGCGCGCAGGCCGACGCAGATCCGCGCCACGAGCGGGGGTTCCTCGTCCGCAAACAGGCCCGCCAGCTGCAGCGGAAAACGTTCCGAGAACCGTCCCCGGGCGCGGGTCAGCGTTTCGGACGCGGACGGGGTCAGCGCGCGCGCGGCCAGCACCGAACGCACGCCGCTGGCGACGTTGCGCCGCGCACCGAGGCCCGCCGGCGCGAAGCCGCAAGCGGCCCAGAAGTCCAGCACATCCTCGCCCGCGGCAAAACTGCTGCCGAGGTAATCCATGCCGCGCGCCCCGGCGCTTTCGACCAGCGCGCCGACAATGCGCGCCCCGATACCCCGCCGGCGCAGATGCGGGTGAACGGCGATGCGCACCACGCGCATGCCGCGCAGCTCGAGCCAGCCGCCCTCGCCGAGTTGCGCAGCCAGGGTCTCGGCCAGCACTTGTCCGCGCGGCCGCGCCCTGCCGCCCCTCACGCGTGTCGCGAGTGCGGCGGCCAGGGGTTCCTCGACGGCGACCACCGCCGCGGCGATCACGGCGCCCCGGGCTCGAACGCGGACGAGTTCCAGCGCCGGGTCGTCCAGCAGAAACCGAAGGTCGGAGGGCCGGGTACGGTAATGGGCGTCGACGAGCAGGCCGAAGAATTGGCGCAGCATCGTCTCGTCGCCGGCGAGTCGCTCCCGGTCGAGGAATTCCACATCGCCCTCGGGGAGCGCGGAAGTCGTCGGCTGTGCGATATCAGCGGCCTCGGCGTCGAGCAGCAGCATGTCGGCGACGATCCGCTCCACCGGGTCGCCCGGCGCCCAGCGAACCGGCTCGTCGAGGTTCACGGTGCGCCAGCCGCGACTGCGGCGGTCAAGCAGCGTGCGAAAGCGCGTGGCGAAGCCGCGCCCGCTGCCCTCGTAGCCGTGCACCGTGCTGGCGAACGCCAGCCGAGCGAAGCGCTCCAGCAGGCGTTCGAGCCGGTGCAACGGCAGCGCGGCCGCTTCGTCGACGATGACCAGGTCGAACGATTCCTCGCTGGCCAACAATCTCGCCGGGTCTATGTACTCGATCACGGATTGGCCGGCGACGATGCGAAGGCCGCGGCGGCGGTCTTCGTCGCCGCGGCCGAATGCCTCGCGCGCATGTCGGAACAGGATCTCCACCGCGCCGGGTCCGACCGCGGTCACCGCGATGCGGCGACCCTCGCCGGCCAGGCGCGCGGCGGCATGGCCGAGTGTCGTGGACTTGCCCCGACCGCGATCGGCCAGGAGCAGCACCGGCCTTCGCCGCTGGCCGTGCACCACGTGGCACACCGCCTCGACGGCCCGCTGCTGGTCGGCGGTGAGCTGACGGGTGCGCTCGAGCGTCGCGAGTTCCCAGCGGCCTGCCGGCACCGCCAGCGCGTGCGGGTCGACGACGCGTACGCCGCTGTCCGCGCCGAGCAGCGAGGCGATGCGTGCGAGATAGCGTTGGTTCGCTCTGGCGCCGCCGGCCCATTCGGCGAGCGGTGGCGTGCACAGGATCACCAGGCCGCCGCCGCGCACGGTGCCGCTGGCGGCGCCGAACAGGTCGGGATCGAACCCGGTGCAGGCATCGAAGACGAGGGCGTCGAGCTCCATGCCGACGACCCGGGACGGACGGGCCGCCGGCAGCCGCGGCGACGGCGCGGCGGGATCGTTCGACAGGGTCAACGAGTTTTCATAGCCGGCCCGGTCGAGAAGCTCCGCGGCCCGCGACAGCGCCGCGCCGCGTTCGCCGGCAAACACCAGCAGCGCGCGGTGTCCCTTCGCGGCCGAGGCGGCCAGCCAGAGATCGAGCGGTTCGCTCGCGCCGTTCACGGGCACCCGCGCGGCCGTCCGCGCACGACGGCCGCGCTCACGCAGGCTGGATGCCGCGCCTTGACTCGTAGTGTCGCAGCCACCAGATGACCGGCAGCGCCAGCAACACCATCCAAGCCTTGCCGACCACCTGGCCGAGGAGGAAATCCAGGTTGCCGAAGGCCAGCTTGAGAAAGACGAGGCTGTCGATCACCAGGCCGGCGATGCTGCTCAGGAACACGGCGAGCACCAGTCGCCGACGCTGCAGCGGCGTGTACACCGCGAAGTCCACCAGCTCGGAGAGCAGGAATGCGCTCGCCGATGCCAGCACGAGGGCGCCGGGGGCCAGCGCCGCCGACACGACGGTGCCCAGCAGGATTGCCACCAGGACCCAGCCGACGCCGAGCCTGCGCTGCACGAGATCGCGCAGCACCAGGGCGAGGCCGATCATCACCACCCCGCTCGGCGCCATCACCGACGGCAGCACCGGCACCAGGCACGGCCCGCCCGGCACGCAGGTGAGTCCCACGTTGCCGATCATCCAGTTGGCCGCCGGAATGCAGAGCAAGAATGCCGCGAAAAAGTTGAATCCCTGGAATCTTGTCGATTGCATGACGAGTTTCGATACGTCCTTGAGTGACGGGGGCGGCGAATACTAGCACCGCCGCCCGCGAAGGGGCGAGTCTCCCGGCGCCGCCTTCAACCGGCTTGAGCCGGGTACTTGCGGGCATTGTGGGCGAGCTTGGCGAGCACGCTGCGGCGAAGGTCGATATCGAGGACGTCGGCCATCCGCACGAGGTAGATCAGCACGTCGGCCATCTCCGCGGCGATGGCTTCACGGCGGGCGGCATCCGGTTGCGCACTCTCGGCCGGGGTTGTCCACTGGAACAGCTCCACCAGCTCGCCGGCCTCCACGATCATCGCCATGGCGAGGTTCTTCGGGGTCTGGTACTGCTGCCAGCGGCGCTCGTCGACGAACTGGCGCGCGCGAAGGCGAACCTCATCCAGGGTATCCACCGCGCCCGCATCCTCGCGACCTGCACCGACGGGCGCGGTCACGACGACTTCTTGCCCGACCGCCGCGAGTCCTTGGAGAACACGTTGGCGCCCTCGAGCATGCGCTTTTGCATGTCGGTCCAGATCTCCATGTTGCGCGTCGCCATCTCCGACAGCGTGTCCATCGGCGTGGAACCCATCAGTTCGGCGAAGCGGTTCTGGTATCGCTGCTGTTGATCGAGAAACATCTCCAGGGTGCGCTCGAGGTAGTCGGTGAACAACCCCTGGCTCTGGCCGCCGTAGAAGCGGATCATCCGGGTGAGAATCTCGGTGGTGAACAGGGGTTTGTCGGCCGCCTCCTGCTCGTTGATGATCTGCAGCAGGATGGCGCGGGTGATGTCGGTGCCGGTACTGGCGTCCTGCACCTCGATGTCGATGCCGTCCGCGATCAGAGTCCTCAGGTCGGCGAGGGTGATGTAGCGGCTCTGCTCCGTATCGTACAGGCGACGATTCGGATACTTCTTGATGATCCTGACCGTTGACAAGGGGTACTGCTCGCGGGTGGATGTGCAACCGATGATAATCAAGGCCACACCCGCCGGCAACACGATCTCACTCGTGCCCGGTCGCACGCCGGGCCCGCGACCATTGCTGATACAATCGGGAGTCCACCCACCCGGCAACCGCCTGCGCCATCAGCGAGCGGACGTTTCATCATTCCCGCGCCCACGGCGCGCGGCCGCGAACCGACATGACCGATCCGGATCTTCAGCAACTGTTCGAGCGGCTCGACCGGGTGCGGCGCCAGTTCGCCGACCTCGTCGGCGAGTCGGCGGCCGCGGCGGCGAATCGGGGAGCGGCCGGCGGCGACTGGTCGCAGCCTCTCGAGGCATGGTGGCGACGCGAGCGCCATCACGCCCCGGCAGACGTGGCCGAGCTCTACGGCCGGCTGGTCGAGCACGGCCGCGTCCTGTTCCGCCTCGCCGAACATCTCGGCCAGGCGCCGCGCCGCAACGACATGGGCGGCGACGCCTTCCTCGAACTCGTCGAGGAGTCCCGTCGGCACCTCGGCGAGTTCTGGAAGCTGCCCACGTTCGAGGCCGGCGGCGCGCCGTCGCCGTTCGGCCAGCTGGTCGATCACTGGCGCGCGACCTCACTCGCCCTGCTGGGGTATCCCGGCGGGGGCGCAGGCGAAGCCGGCGGCGCCGAGGCGAACGCGGGATCGTGGGGGCACGTGCTGCTCGGCGGCCTGCCGGGCCCGGACCACGGCGGCGCAGCGACCGTGTCGCCGGTGGACCTTGAGCGGCTGGTGGAGGCGTGGACTGCGTACCTGGACCAGTTCAACCGGCTCGCCCGCCTGGCCGTCGAGGCGGCCGCCGGGGCCGTGTCGCAACTCCAGGCGGAACTCGACGCGGCGCCCGCGAACGAGCCGCTCGGTGTTCGGGACCTGTACGCGCTGTGGCTCGAGTGTTGCGAGTCGACCTACGCGGAGATCAGCCGAACGGACGAATTTCCCGAGATACTCGGCGGTCTCGTCAACAGCGCAATTCGGCTGCGTGCTGCCCGCCAGCGCCTGCTCGACTCGGCGGCGGCGGCGCTGGGCATGCCGACCCGCGGCGACATCGACGACCTCGCCGCCGCCTTGCACGAGACCCGGCGCGAGTTGCGCAGCGCGACCCGCGCGCCCGCCAACGGACAACTGCCGGCCAGGGGACGCACGGCGTCGAAAAAGGTGCCGGCGCGCAAGAGCGCAACCAGGCGCGCCCCGGCCGCGGCCTCGACCACCCGCAAGAAGGCCGCCAAGGCGCCGGTGCGCAAGAAGAAAACGACCCGGGCGCGGGCGACCGCCGGCAAGGACAGGAGCAAGGAATGACACGAGCGCGAATCGATCCGCAGCGCTTCTTCGACGAGCTGATCGCGCTCAGCGAGAAGCTCGGGTCCGGCTTCCGACTGGCCGCCTCCGGCGGCACCGTCACCGCAGGCGCCACCCCCCGCGAGGCGGTGTGGCGCCACGGGCGCACCACGCTCTACCGCTACGGCGAGCGAGCGCCGACGGGGCCTGCGCTCCTGATCGTCTACTCGCTGGTCAATCGCCCCTACATCCTCGACCTCGAGAGCGATCGCAGCATCGTCGCCGCGCTGCTCGAGGCCGGCGTTCCCGTCTACCTGCTCGAGTGGGGCGCGCCCGGCGCCGCCGACCGCTTCACCGGCCTCGACGACTACCTGTTCAATGACCTCGACGGAGCGGTCGAGTGGATGCTCGATGACCAGGGTACGAACGGCGTCGACCTGCTCGGCGTGTGCCAGGGCGGCGTGTTCGCCCTGTGCTACGCGGCGGCCCGGCCCGGCCGCGTCGCCAACCTCGTCACCATGGTCACGCCGGTGGACTTCCACACGCCGGACAACGTGCTGGCGCGCTGGGTGCGCTCGCTCGACGTCGAGGAAATGGTGAACACGCTGGGCAACGTGCCAGGCGAGCTGCTGAACTTCGGCTTCCTCTCGCTCAGGCCCTTCGCCCTCGGCGCCGGCAAGTACGTGGAAATGATCGACCACGCCGATGATGCCGAGCGGCTGGCCACGTTCCTGCGCATGGAGAAATGGATCCACGACAACCCGGACCAGGCCGGCGCAGCCTTCGCCGAGTTCGTGCGCGCCTTCTTCGTCGACAACCGGCTGGTCGCCGGCACCCTCGAGATCGGCGGGCAGGCGGTCTCGCTCGCGTCGATCACACAGCCCGTCCTC
Organism: uncultured Gammaproteobacteria bacterium; assembly: GCA_965652415.1. Classification (GTDB taxonomy): domain Bacteria; phylum Pseudomonadota; class Gammaproteobacteria; order Arenicellales; family CAJQKF01; genus BQJD01. The sequence continues at coordinate 6,633 of CBFGVH010000096.1, forward strand.
AACGTGATCGCCGCGCGGGACCACCTGGTGCCGCCGTCGGCTTCGCGACCGCTCGGTGAGCTGATCGGTTCGAAGGATTATCGACTTCACGAGGAGGATGCCGGCCACATCGGCCTGTTCGTGGGCCGCGAGACGTCCCGAACCGTCGCCTCGACCATCGCCGACTGGCTTGCCGAACGGCACTGAACGGGAGCGTTCTATCCGCGGTCAGCCGCCCGATATCCGCAGCGTGAGCGCCTTGATGCCGAGACCGGCGAGCTGGCGGTTCACCGACTCGAGCTGTGTGGTCCCGGCGAACGGCCCGAGTCGGACGCGAAAGAAGTCGCCACGCCCCTCGATGGACACCTTCTGGATCTTCGACTCCAGGCCCGCCAGGGCCAGCCGCGCCTTGAGGCGGTCGGCGTCGGCCAGGCGCGCGAAGGCGCCGGCCTGAAGTTCGAAGCGGGCCGATGACGACGGCCGAGGCGGCTCGGGGGTCGGCATCGGCGGCGGCGTTGCGGTCTCGACAGTCACCGGCGCCGGCGCCTCGACGGCCGCCACCGCGTCGCCGCTGCCGGCATCGGGCGCGACCCGCGGCGTCTGCGGCACGATATCCTCGATCTCCGGCAGCACCATGTAGAAGTCGAAACCGGTCTCGGGCGCCGGCCGCGGCCCGGATTCCACCGGGGCCTGCGCCTCATCGCCGCCGAAGCGCTCCTTCGAAGCGGCGATCATGTGCTCGATACCGCGGCCGATGGACTCCGGGTCGTCACTGCGAAGCCCCATGAAGAACGATGCAGCGACCGCACCCACCACGGCGCCGGCGATGAACATCCCGAAGCCGTGCGACGACGAACCCCGTTGCCGGCGCGTTGCCTTGCGGCGCGCCTGTCCCACGCCTACATCGACTCCGGCGCCGACACGCCGAGCAGATCCAGGCCGTTGGCAAACACCTGGCGCGCGGCATCGACCAGCACCAGGCGGGCGTCGCGCAGAGGCTGCTCGCTGGCGAGGAACGGGTGGGCGTTGTAGTACGTGTGGAACGCCTGGGCGAGCTCGCGCAGGTAATAGGCGACCTGGTGCGGCTCGAACGCGCGCGCCGCCGCCTCCACCACCTCGGGAAAACGGGACAGGTCGCGCATCAGGTCCTGCTCGCGCTCCTCGACGAGCAGCGACAGGTCGGCGCCCTCGCCGTCGAAGGCGATGTTTTTCTCGCGCAATTGGCGAAACACGCTGCACACCCGGGCGTGCGCGTACTGCACGTAATACACCGGGTTCTCGTTGGACTTCGACTTGGCCAGGTCCAGGTCGAAGTCCATGTGCTGCTCGGGCTTGCGCAGGGCGTAGAAGAAGCGCGCGGCGTCGTTGCCGACTTCCCGCCTGAGCTCGCGCAGAGTCACGAACTCGCCGCTGCGCGTGGACATCGATACCTTCTCCGTGCCGCGGTACAGGACCGCGAACTGGACCAGCAGGACCGTGAACTCGTCGGGGTCGTTGCCGAGCGCCTCGAAGGCGGCGCGGGTGCGTGTCACGTAGCCGTGGTGGTCGGCGCCCCAGATGTAGATCAGCCGGTCGAAGCCGCGTTCCTTCTTGTTGAGACAGTAGGCGATGTCCGAGGCGAAGTAGGTGTAGTTGCCGTTGGCACGGCGGACCACGCGGTCTTTCTCGTCGCCGAAGCTCGTCGAGCGAAACCACAGGGCGCCGTCGGATTCGAACAGCAGGCCTTGCTGCGACAGCCTTTCGACGGCACGGTCGATGGCGCCCGACTCCAGCAGGCTGCGCTCCGAGAACCAGGTGTCGAACTCGACCCGGAACTGGGCCAGGTCCGAACGAATGTCCTCGACCAGGGTGTCCAGGGTGATGTCGAACACGACGCGGTAGTCTTCCCCGCCGAGTGCGCTCCTGGCGCGAGCGATCAGGGTATCCAGCCGCGCCTCGGGGTCGTCGGGCAACGCCTGGAACAGCGCCGCCGCGTCTCGGTCGAAGCGCCCGCCGTGCTCGCGGTGACAGGTGGCGGCGATGTCGTAGATGTAGTCGCCCTGGTAGGCGTTGGCCGGAAACACGATCTCGCGGCCAACGAGTTCCAGGTAGCGCAGCCACACGCTGGCGGCCAGGATGTCCATCTGCCGCCCGGCGTCGTTGACGTAGTATTCACTGGCGGCGCGATATCCCGCCTTGCGCAATACCCGCACCAGGGCATCGCCGTAGGCGGCGCCGCGCCCGTGGCCGACGTGAAGGGGTCCGGTCGGATTGGCCGAGACGAACTCGACGAGCACGCTCGGCAGCCCTTCGCCGCCCGATTCGCCGTAGCGTGGCCCAAGTTGCCGGATCTCGCGCAAGAGGTCGAGCCAGGCGGCCGGTGAAAGGAAGATGTTGATGAACCCGGGACCGGCGACCTCGGCGCGGGAGATGAGATCCGATGCCGGCAGGTGTTCGATGATGCGCGCGGCCAGGTCGCGCGGCCTGACGCCGGCGGCGCGCGCCAGCGCCATGGCGACATTGCTGGCGAAATCGCCGTGCTCCTTCTGGCGCGCACGCTCGAGGTGCGGCACGGCATCGGAGCCAACCGGCAGCTCACCGCTTTCGACCAGGCGCAGCAACGCCGCCTGGATCAGGGCCTGTACCTGGAATTTCATGCTTGAGGCGGAATCGACAAGGAGAAGGAGTCCTTAAAAGCGCGGAACGGGCGAATCGAATACGGCGCGCCGGGAACGGCGATTCTAACGCCTCGGGGTCGAATTCAGAAGCCGGCCCGCCGTGTACAATCGACGCCCCGGCGCCGCGCGGACGCGGGCCCATCGAACGCGGATTGATGAACGACCACGGCACCAGGTACCGGCCACTGACATTCGTCCAGAGCGGTTACGACCGCGCGAGCCTCGCGCGGCTGCGACCCGCGGCGGTTCGCCGGCAGCTCGACGAGGGGTCGGCGCTTTTGCTGTTCGTGCTCGACCGCAAGGCGGGAGTCAGGGCCCTCGGCGACGGCTTCGCAGCCGGCTATGTCGAGGCCTCGCGCATGGCGAGGCCGCTGCGAGAACGCATCGAGGCGGTATTTCTCGGCGAGGTTGCGGGGCGTGCGGTGTTCTCGGTGCCCTGCGAACACGATCCCGCCGAGGAATTCGACCTCGACACCGGGCCGCTGCAATTCATCGACCTGCGCCAGGTGGCAACGATGATCGACCCGGACGAAGCGAGCCTGCTCGGCTACGCGTTCGCCATGGACTACTGGCATCGCGGTCACCGCTTCTGCGGCGCCTGCGGCCGGCCGACCACCGTGGAACACGTCGGACACATGCGCACCTGCAGCGGTCCCGCGTGCGGCCGGCGCCAGTTCCCGCGCACAGACCCGGCGGTGATCGTCCTCGCGCACGACGAAGGGCACTGCCTGCTGGGCCGCCAGGTCAGCTGGCCCGAGCGCCGCTACTCGACCATCGCCGGCTTCGTCGAACCCGGCGAGACGCCCGAGCAGGCGGTCAGGCGGGAGGTCTACGAGGAAACCGGGATCTGCGTTCGCGACGTCGAGTACCGCGAGTCACAGCCGTGGCCGTTTCCCGGTTCGCTCATGCTGGGCTATTACGCCCGCGCCAGTGCCGGTGCACCGATCTCGCTGCTGGACGGCGAATTGCAGGATGCGAGATGGTTTTCCCGCGAAGAGATCACCACGGAAGTTTCCCGCGGTCAGCTGCGGCTGCCGACCCGAATTTCCATCGCCTACCGATTGATCGAGAGCTGGTTCGATCGCGCCGGCGGGGCGAACCTCGCCGACATCGATCCGGCGCGCTGACGTTGATCCCGCCTCGCGAACCCCGGCGCCTCGAAACCCGGCAATCCCACACCGGATTGAGGTTTTACCTATTTGGGCGCGACGGCTAGAATAGGCGGCGCGCAAGCCGCCCTCGGGCGCTGGCGCGCCACAACAAGACCACGGCAGTTTTGACCCACCCGAGGAGGGAGTATGTCGACCCGAATGAAGGGAACCGTCAAATGGTTTAACAACAGGAAGGGGTTCGGATTCATAGAAAGGGAAAACGGTTCCGACGTATTCGTCCATTACCGGGACATCGAAGGCGAAGGATTCAAGACCCTCACGGAAGGCCAGCAGGTTCAGTTCATTCTCGACGAACGGGAAAAGGGCCCGGCGGCACTGTCCGTGACGCCGGACGATTGAACCGCGAATCGGATTTCGTCCGACCGCCGGGCGCGCATCGTACCCGGCGTGAATTGCCCGAGCCGCGCCACGCGCGCGGCGCCCCCTGCCCTGAATCGCGAATGACGGTTCAAGCTTCCGCGAGAAGCCGGCGCACCCAGCCTTGAAAAAGTCGTTCGCGCTGGCGTTCATCGTCATCGGCCTGTTGTTGTCGATGGTGAGCTGCACTCCGATCGTGCGCCTGTCGGTACACAGCGGTGCCGGCGGTTCGTTCGAGGGCCAGACTTCATTCCTGATCGCGGCCATGCTGCTGGCCTTCGCCAGCCTGTGCACGGCCATCGGCGCCCTGCTCCTGTCGCGTTCGTGGCGCGTGGGCAACGTCGGGAACGATGCTTCGCCCGCGAGGCGCGGCACCACCGTCGCCGTGGCCGCCTCGCCCCTGCTGCTGTTCCTCGGCATTCCCATGGTCCACCTGCTGGTACCGCTCGCGGCGCTGGGGCGCAGCCGCGGCTCGCACCCTGCCCTGGCCATGGAAGCCAGGAGGGTGCTCAACTTCCAGCTCACCTGGACGCTGTTCGTCGTGGTGGGGCTGATCCTGTGCGTGGTACTGGTGGGGCTCGTGATTCTCGCCGTGCTGATGGTCTTCCAGCTCGTGGTCAGCGCCCGCGCCGCCCGCGCCGCCTGGCGCGGCGAAACAGCGAGCTACCCGCTGAGCGTCGCCTTCATCCCGTAGCCGCCCCCGCGCGCCGCGGCTCAGGCGCGAAACGCGCGCCTGGCGGCGTCCAGCGTGTGCGACAGGGCGGCATCGTCGTGGGCCGCGGAGACGAA
>CBFGVH010000097.1:0-11478 GCA_965652415.1 uncultured Gammaproteobacteria bacterium
GATCCATTCCAGGGCGTTGTGTCCCTCGCGGGCCACGGCGTAGCCGCGCTCGCGGCCGTAGCGCCGGCACAGCTCGTCGTAGTCGGGCTTGATGCTGGTGCTGATCTGGCCGCCGTTGCGGGTGCTGCAACCGAAGCCGGAATGCTCGGCGTCGAGCACCAGCGTGGAGCGGCCGGCACGAGCGGTGACCAGCGCCGCGCAAAGCCCCGTGTAGCCGGCGCCGACCACCAGCACGTCCACCGCTGTCGGCAGCGGCGCCTCGTCGGTGGCGGGGGGCGCGACGTGGTCCCACCAGTACGGGTACGCCGCCGGCCCGGGGCCGCGATGGTCCGCCCGCCATGTCGTCACAGCGGCCATTCACTCACCTGGTGGACGGAACGTTCCAGCCATGCCGGGTCGATCTCGACGCCCCACCCCGGTTCGTCGCTCACCCGCGCAGCGCCGCCGACGATCCCGTACGGCGAGTTGCGGAACAGTCCGTACTGCCACGGGTAGTAGTCCTCCTCCTCGATGGAAAACTCGAGGTAGGGGCCGGCATTCGGAATCGCCCGCAACAGGTGCATGGTGAACAGGGTGACCAGGGTCAGGTTGGCGGAGTGCGGCGTGCACGGCAGCCCCGCCGCCTCGGCCATCCGCGCCACGTGCAATGCGCGCACCATGCCGCCGACGTAGCACACGTCGGGCTGCACCACGTCCACCGCGCGCATGCCGATCATGTGCTTCCACACCGGAAAATAGCAATCCTGCTCGCCGCCGGTGACGGGGACGTCGAGGGCCTCGGCCACCGTGCGAGTCTGTTCCAGCTCCCAGTACGGGCACGGCTCCTCGTAGTGCTCGATGCCATACTCTTCCAGCAGCCGTCCCACCGCGATGGCGCGCGCCGGCGAGAAGCCGCTGTTGGCGTCGGCCAAGAGCGCGACGTCGTCGCCGAGCCCGCGCCGCACCGCGGGAATGATGGCCTCGGTGCGGCCCGGCCACTCGTCGACGTCGCGGCCGCACTCGGCGCCGACGCGGAACTTGAAGGCGTCGAAGCCGTACTCGTCGCGCAGGCGCACGAAGCGCGCCACCTCGTCCTCGGGCGTGATGTCGCGCTTCATGGACGACGCGTAGGCGCGAAGCGGTCCCGGCGTGCCGCCCAGCAACTCGCACACGCTCTTTTCCTCCACTTTGCCGCGAAGGTCCCACAGGGCGGTATCGACGCCGGCCAGTGCACGGCACAAATACGTCCCCGGGAACTTGTGCTCGCGCTCGGGCACGAGTTCGACGAGCGTCTCTATGTCGCCGGCGTCTCGCCCGAGCACGTGCGGCGCCACCTGGCGATGCAGGATGAGCGCGGAGATGTCCGAGTTGTAGTTGGATACCTGTCCCCAGCCGCTGGCGCCGTCCTCGCGGGTGACGCGCACGAGGCCGACGAACTGCCGGGAGAAGGTTTCGATACGCGTGATCTTCATCGGCCGGTGAGGACTCGCCCGGAATGGTGGCAGGAACATCGCCGTGGACAATGAGCACCATTGCACGGCATGATTGGCCCTCACCAAAGGTCCATTTTCGATCTTTTTCAGGACCAATCACGCGGGAGGAAACCATGGTCAAGCGCACCGGCGGTGCCCTGCTGCTGGCGGTCAATATCGACCGCGACGCACTCCAGCCGGTGGGCAGTCAGCTGCTGGCGGCGCTGCGCAGCCTGATCGTGGGCGGCGCCCTCGGCCCCGGCGAGCGGCTTCCGGCGACGCGCACCCTGGCCCGCGAACTCGGCGTCTCGCGCAATACCGTGGTCGAGGCTTTCGAACGGCTCGCCGCCGAGGGGCTGGTCGACAGCCGGGTCGGCGCCGGCACCTACGTGACCGAGACCCTGCGCCGTACCGCGACGCACGGCCGGCCCGCAGGCGCCTTCGGCAAGGCGGTCGCGCCAGCCGCGGGCCGCCCCCGCGTGGCGCGGCAGCTGGAACGCTCCAGCACCCTGTTCGCCAGGCGCCTGCCCCACCCTCCGCGCGCTTTCACCACCTCCATGCCGGCCTTCGACGCCTTCCCGCTGGCGCAGTGGGCCCGCCAGGTGGCCAAGCACTGGCGCGCCCATCGCAGCGTGGTGCTCGGCTACGGCGACCCGCACGGCTACTACCCGCTGCGCCGCGCGGTGGCGGCGCACCTGAAGACCAACCGCGGCGTGACCTGCGAGAGCGAGCAGGTCTTCATCGTCGCCGGCGCCCAGCACGCCTTCCAGGTCATCGCCGACGTGCTGCTCGACCCGGGCGACAAGGTCTGGTTCGAAAACCCGGGTGCCATGGGCGCGCGCAACGCCCTGCTCGCGCGCGGCGCCGACGTTGTGCCGGTGCCGGTGGACGCCGAGGGCATCTCGGTGGACGCCGGCCTCACCGCCGCGCCCGAGTTCAAGCTGGCCTTCGTCACGCCCTCGCACCAGCACCCGCTGGGCGTCACCATGAGCCTCGCGCGGCGTCTCGCCCTGCTTGCCGCCGCCGAGGCGGCCGACGCCTACATCATCGAGGACGACTACGACGGCGAGTTCTGCTACGGCACGCGGCCGCTGCCGGCCCTGCGCAGCATCGATGCCGGCGACCGGGTGATCTACGTCGGCACGTTTTCCAAGTCGCTGTTCCCGGCGCTGCGGCTCGGCTACTTCGTCTGCCCCGCGCCGCTGGTGCCGCTGGTCGGGCAGGTCAGCAGCGCCTACCTGCAGGAAGTCGCGTCCAACCCCCAGGCGGTGGTGGCCGACTTCATCGACGAAGGCCATTTCGCCACCCACCTGCGGCGCATGCGCCGGCTCTACGCCGAGCGCCACCAGGTGCTGCTCGATTGCGCGCGCGCGGAACTGGCGGGCCGTCTCGACGTTCGGCCCACCGACAGCGGACTGCACACCATCGGCCTCGTCGCCGACGGCATCGACGAGGAAGCACTCACCCGCGCGGCAGCCGACCAGGACGTCACGGTCGCCCCCATCGGCCGCTTCTGCCTCGCTCCCATCGACACCCGCGGCGTCGTGCTCGGCTTCAGCGGCGTGACCCCGACCGAGATCCGCGCCGCGACCAAGCGCCTGGCGCGCGCCTTCGACACCATATCCCCGTGATGCCCAAGTGGCCGCCAATCGGGTCCAGAGTGGACCTGTGCGCCGCGCGCGTGCGGCGATAGTGTCCGCCCCGACGCATCACACCCGATACCCCATGGCCGAATACGACTACATCATCGTCGGTGCGGGTTCGGCCGGCTGCGTGCTGGCCAACCGGTTGTCCGCCGACCCGCGACATCGCGTGCTGCTGCTCGAGGCCGGCGGCCACGACCGCCGCTTCTGGCTGACGGTGCCGATCGGCTACGGCAAGTGCTTCTTCGATCCTTCCGTCAACTGGATGTATCGCACCGAGCCGGATCCGGAACTCGCCAACCGCATCGGCTACTGGCCGCGCGGCAAGGTGCTGGGCGGCTCGAGCGCCATCAATGCCATGGTCTACATTCGCGGCGAGCCGCGCGACTTCGACGACTGGGAGGCGGCCGGCAATCCGGGCTGGGGGTGGCGCGACGTTCGGCGCGTCTACGAGCGCATGGAAGACACCGGCGGCGGACCGGTCGCCGTGAGCGACGTCGGAAGCGAATTGCATCCCCTGTGCGACACCTTCCTCGCCGCCTGCCGCGAGACCGGGCTCGAGGTGGTCGACGACCTCAACGCCCATGCCGGCAAGCGCGCCGGCCCTTACCGCATCACCACTCGCGGCGGACGCAGACTGTCGGCGGCGCGGGCCTATCTCGAGCCGGCGCGCGGACGGTCCAACCTCGAGATAGAAACCGGTGCGCTCGCGACGCGCATCCGCTTCGAAGGGCGCCGGGCGGCGGCCGTCTGCTGGCGGCGCGACGACAGATCGTTCGAGGCCGTCGCGCGCAAGGAGATCATCCTCGCCGCCGGTGCCGTCAACTCGCCGCAGCTCCTGCAGTGCTCCGGCGTCGGCCCCGGCGCGCTGCTGGCTCGCCACGGCATCAATGTCGTGCTCGACGCGCCGTCCGTCGGCGCGCACCTGCAGGATCACCTGTGCATCGACCACCTCTACCGCTCGCGCGTGCCCACGCTCAACCAGCAGCTCGGCCCGTGGCACGGCAAGCTCGCCGCCGGCTTGAAGTACCTCCTCACCCGCCGCGGCCCGTTGAGCCTCTCCGTCAACCAGGCGGGCGGCTTCGCGGGCTCCCGCGATGATGGTCCGGGACCCGACCTGCAGCTCTACTTCTCGCCGGTCAGCTACACGCGCGCGCCGCCTGGCAAGCGGCCATTGATGCGCCCGGACCCGTTCCCCGGCTTCCTGCTGAGCGCACAGCAATGCCGTCCGGCGAGCCTCGGCCGGATCGAGATCGCTTCCGCCGACGCCACCGCGCCGCCAAGGATCGTTCCAAACTCTCTCACCGACCGGCGCGACCTGGAGACACTGGTGGCCGGCAGCGGCTTCCTGCGCCGCCTGGCTGCCACCGGTCCCCTGTCGTCGATCATCGAGCATGAACTGCTGCCCGGCGACGCGATCGAGTCGGACGAGGACTTCGAACGGGACATCCGCGATCGCGCCACCACGGTCTTCCACCCCTGCGGCACCTGCCGCATGGGCCCCGACCCGCGCGAGGCGGTCGTCGACGCGCAACTTCGCGTGCACGGCATCGAGTCCCTGCGCGTCGCCGACGCCTCGGTCTTTCCCAACATCACCGCGGGCAACACCAATGCACCGGCGATGATGGTGGGGGAAATGGCAGCAGCACTGATTCTCCGCGATCGACCCGACTGATCCAGTTCCCCGACCGAAGCTGTCTCGTCGCCTGGTCGAGCGACGACCTCTCGACAGCCTGTTGAATACATAAAGGATTTCTGCCCGACGTCACCTTGACCGGCGCGCGACGGGACGTCGATACTCCAAGCCCGTCGGATGGCGGTCATTGTCCCGATCGACCAGCAGACAAAACGATAATTCTCAAGCAACTGGCGATTGACAATGAACGACCGGAAGAGGTCGGCGTCCACCAGTGACGCCGATGGCAGCAGTACGTCCCCAACCCTCACGCGACGCAAGCTCCTGGCGGCACTCGGCGCCGGCGGCGTGGTCACGTCGCAGACCTCCCTGCCCCAGGCATGGACACGGCCCGTCGTGGAGACGCTGATGCTGCCGGCCCATGCGCAGACGACCGCGCCGGCAACCGGCGGCGAATCCCGGCTCGGTGCCGACGACACGGGACCTTGCACACCGGATTGCGGTGATGGCCGATGCGGTCCCGACGGTTGCGGCGGCGACTGCGGCGACTGTGGACCGAACCAGATCTGTGTCGACGGGCTGTGTGTTGAATGTAGCCCGGATTGCAACGGCCGCTCTTGCGGGCCCGATTGTTCTGGCGGAAGCTGCGGTTCGTGTCCCGAAGGAACCGAGTGTGTCGACGGGGACTGTGTACAGATTCAGGATTGATGCGCCGCCGGGACGACCCCTCTCGCGACCACTGCGGCACGCCGACAGCAGTACCGGGATGACACGGCGCAGATAGTAGAATCGCGCCCCATGCTCATCCTCCCCGATCCCGCGACACTCGCCGTGGTGCTGCTCGGCGCCCTGATTGCCGGATTCACCACGGGTTTCGCCGGCTTCGGCACTGGTCTCGTGGCCTCAGGGCTGTGGTTCCACGTGCTGCCCGCGGGCCAGGTTCCGCCGCTGATCGTGCTCACCTCCGTGATCGCGCAGGTCGTGGGACTGATCACGCTGCGCCGCGCCTTCGACTGGCCACGCGCGGCGCCATATCTCGCGGGCGGCGCGCTCGGCGTGCCCCTCGGCGTGCTGGCGCTGACGCTCGCCTCGCCCGACCTGATCCGCTCGGCGGCCGGCGTGTTCCTGGTGGCCTACGGCCTGTACCGTCTCAGCGGCTTCGGCAACCGCCTGCGGCTGAAATCGCCCGGCCGCGCCGCCGACGGCGCCATCGGCATGACAGGCGGCGTGCTGAGCGGATTCGCCGGCCTCGGCGGGCCGGTGCCGCTCATCTGGCTGCAGCTGCAGGGCGGCAGCCCCGACAGCCAGCGGGCGACATACCAGCCGTTCAATCTGGTTGTCCTGTCGCTGGCGGCGGTCGTCATGTTCGTCGCCGGGAGATTCGACGCGTCGCTTGCGACCATCGTCGCCTTCTGCGTCCCGGTCACCCTCGCCGGCGCCCGGCTCGGCGTTGCCGCCTACCGCCGCGTGGGCGCCCGCGGCTTCGAGCGCATCATCCTGGTGTTGCTGCTCGTGTCCGGTGCGATCCTCGTCGCCCAGTCGCTAACCGACTGACCAAAAGCGGTCTCACCGGTGGTGACTGGACCAGCGGCTCCGGTTCACTCCGATATTGCAATAAACCGGTAGCCCACACCCTGCTCTGTAGCGATATACGACGGGTTGGCCGGATCGTCGCCCAGCTTCTGGCGCAGCTGGCCGACCAGGACCCTCAGGTAATGCGTCTGGCTTTCCTGCCGCGGGCTCCACACCTCGCGCAGGATCTGCCGGTGCGTGAGGACCTGGCCGGGGTGGGATATGAACAACAACAGCAGGCTGTACTCCTTCCTTGACAGGTGAACCGGCCGACCGGACACGCGCACCTCGCGGCTGGCGAGATCGACCCTCAGGTCGCCCGACTCGAAACTGCTCTGCTCCCGCGCCTGGCTTGTGCTTCCCCGCAGGACCGCGCGAACGCGCGCCATCAACTCGCTGATGCCAAAGGGCTTGGTGACGTAGTCGTTGGCGCCGGCGTCGAGGGCGGCCACCTTGTCCGATTCGCGCGAGCGCACCGACAGGACGATGATCGGCACTTCGGACCATTCCCGCACGCGTTCGATGAACTTCTGGCCGTCCATGTCGGGCAGGCCGAGGTCGAGTATCACCAGGCACGGTTCGAGCGCCGCGAGCGATTCCAGCCCGGCGCCCGCCAGCCGCTCCTCGACGACCTCGTAGCCGTGCGCCTCGAGGCTGATGCGCAGGAACTTGCGGATCTGGTCCTCGTCCTCGACGACGAGGATGCGGCGCGACTCCTCGCTCATGATGCGGCCCCGTTGTCGGGTCGCACCACCGGGAGCGTGATCGTCATGCAGGTGCCGATGCCGTCAGGGCCGTCGCCTGCCCGCACCTCGCCGCCGTGAGCACCGACCAGCCCCCGGCAGATCGCGAGACCGAGCCCCGTGCCCTGGGTACCGATGTCGCCCCGCTTGATCGTGTAGAACATGTCGAAGATCTTCTCGCGTTCTTCGGCGGCGATGCCGGGACCCCGGTCGATGACTTCGACGACAACCGCGCCGGCCCCGCGCCCGGCCCGGACTGACACCGCGGTGCCGGACGGGGAATGCTTGACCGCATTGTCGACGAGATTGACGAGAGCCTGTTCGATGAGCACGCCGTGGATCCACATCAGCGGCAGGCCCGGCTCTATTGCGACCTCGATCGCCACGCCGCCGGCGCCGGCGCGTACCCGGCTGACCGCGCTCGATATGACGTCGGCGAGGTCCACCCAGTCGCGCGCGAGGTGCAGCTTGCCCTGGCCGAGACGGGTCATGTCCAGGAGGTTCTGGATGTACCGGTCCAGCCGCCTGGCCTCGGTGACCACGGTGTTCAAGAGGTCTATCCGGTCCCCGGGGCGAATGGTGTCGCCGTACTCGATGAGGCTGGTGGTGGAGCCGATGATGGATGCCAGCGGCGTCCTGAGGTCATGGGACACCGAGGAAAGCAGGGCGGCGCGCAGCTGCTCGGTTTCCGAGACGATGCGCGCCTGCTCGAGCTCGGACTCGAGCCGGGTGCGATCGAGGACCACGGCCGCCTGGTCGCACATCCCGCGCACCAGGTCGCGCCGCGTCTCGCCTTGCGGAGACGGCGCGATCACGGCCACGGCCCGCACTCGCTCCGTCGCGATCGGAAAGACGGCGCAATCGCCTTCGTCCTCGGCCGCGGTCGAGGACGCCACCAGCCAGCGGCGCACGTCCTCGTCGCGGGGAGGATCCATCGCCCCGGCGAGCGCCGCCACCACGGGATTGCCGTCGTCATCCTCCAGGCATACACACGCCCCGCCTTCTTCGGCGAGCTGTCCGGCGAGCGCACGCGCCACCTGCTCGTCGCCCGATGCCGCCGCGAGCCGGCGGGCGAAGTCGTTGAGGTTGCGCAGGTTCCGCGCCGCGGTGCGGCGTTCCTCGACCTCGCGGTGCATGCGGCCGGCAAGGTTCCCGGTGATCGCCGCGACCAGGAAGAACAGCAGCAGCGTGTACAGGTCGGACTCGTCGCCGACTTCCAGCGTGTAGTACGGGGAGGTGAAGAGGAAGTTGAATGCCAGGAAGCTGAGCAGGCCGGCGAACAGCGACGCGCCCAGCCCTCCATAGTAGGCCGCGATAAGCACCGCGAGCAGGAAGATGAGCGACAGGCTCGCATGCGACACGACCCGGTGCGCCGTCAATGCGATCAGCGTACTCGCCAAGGCGAGCGCGACGGCCGCGAGGTAGGCCCGCGCCGTCGAACCGCCGCGCCTTGACAATGATTCGATGAAGCGCGTTCGTTCCTGGAACTGCTGATGCACCGGGAGCCTCGGACGACGACCGTGAGGTGGACTGCCATTCTATGTCTCGTGGGCCTTCGGGCACACCCGGCACGTGTAAAGTTTTCATAAAGATTTGACGAGGTTTTTAGCTGTCCGATCTCGCGCGGCGGCGCACAATCACGCTGCCCCGGACCTGAAAGCCGTCACGGCAGCAAAGAATCCCCTCACACACCCTTCCGCCCCATTACCGTCGACCACCACCTGTACCGTCCTGGCGGGAAGCCGCAATGACATCGCTCGATCAGCGACACCTTGACTGCCTTCATACCATCGCCCGCGGCGAGGAAGGCCCGCTCGCACCGTGCGACGACGACGTCATCGAATTCCTGCTCGATCGTGACCTGGTCGTGAAGCTCGTGCTGCCGGCCCTGCCCATTGGATGCACCCGCGTCGTCTATCGCCTTACGCAGGACGGCTGGCGAGTCGTGAACTGGCAGGACGATTGACGGCCTCGCGGCGACGCTCCCGTCGCCTCCTCTGCGACAACAAATCATGAAATGGAAGGCCATCATCCGTCTGCTCGGCATCCTGATCGCCGGATTCAGCGTCAGCTTCATTCCGTCGTTGCTGGTATCGCTGTGGTACCGCGACGGCGAGGCGTGGATCTTCGCCCTGTCGGCGGCGATCGCACTCGCCATCGGGGTGACGGCGTGGTACCCAGCGAGAAAGACCCGCGACGAGCTCGGCACGCGCGAGGGCTTCATCGTCGTGACCCTGTTCTGGTGCGTGCTCGGCGCCATCGGTGCGCTGCCGTTCCTGATCGGCGTCCATGTCGGATTCACCGACGCCATCTTCGAAGCCATCTCGGGATTCACCACCACCGGCGCCACGGTGCTTACCGGACTCGACGACATGCCGCCGTCGGTGCTGTACCACCGCCAGCAGATCCAGTGGCTCGGCGGCATGGGCGTCATCGTGCTCGCGGTGGCCATCCTGCCGGTGCTCGGCGTCGGCGGCATGCAGCTCTACCGGGCCGAGACGTCCGGCATCTCGCGGGACGACAAGCTCACCCCGCGCGTGGCCCACACGGCGCGCGCCCTGTGGGCGATCTACCTCGGACTGACCGTGCTGTGCGCTCTCGGATACTGGCTGGCGGGAATGACCCCGTTCGACGCCGTCGGCCATGCCTTCACGACAGTGGCGACCGGCGGCTTCTCGACGCACGACGCCAGCATCGCCCACTTCGACAGCGCCGCCGTGGAGATCGTCGGCATCGTGTTCATGATTCTAGGCGGAATAAACTTCGCCGTTCACTTCCGGGTGGTGGGAAAACTCGATCCGCGTCCGTACCTGCGCGACCCGGAAACGCTGGCCTACCTCGTGATCTTCATCACGGCGTCCATCGTCGTCGCCGCGAGCCTGTACCTCTCGCTCGAGAGCCGCGACGCCGAATGGTCCGTGAGGCATGCGGTGTTCCAGGTTGCGTCCATCTTGACCAGCACGGGATTCACCACGACCGATTTCTCGCTATGGCCGCTGCACGTTCCCCTCGTCCTGGCCATCCTGTCGTTCACCGGCGGCTGCGGCGGCTCGACCGCGGGCGGCATCAAGGTCGTCCGCGTCATGCTGCTCGCCAAGATGGGCGCGCGACAAATGCTGGTACTGCGCTA
Organism: uncultured Gammaproteobacteria bacterium; assembly: GCA_965652415.1. Lineage (GTDB taxonomy): Bacteria > Pseudomonadota > Gammaproteobacteria > Arenicellales > CAJQKF01 > BQJD01. Next base: position 10,176 of record CBFGVH010000097.1, read on the forward strand.
TCCGAACGCCGTCGCGACGGTGAAGCTCGGCCAGCGCAAGGTTCCCGAGGAGATCGTGTACTCGGTGTGGGGTTACTACGTCCTGTACATCCTCTCCGCGCTGGTGTTGACGATCGGCATGATGGCGGCCGGGCTCGACCTCGAGTCGGCCTTCGGCGCCATCACCGCCTCGCTGAACCTGCTCGGTCCCGGGCTCGGCGAGGTGGCGACGACGTTCGCAGAAGTCAACGACACGGTGAAGTGGCTCGCGGTGCTTGCCATGCTGCTCGGCAGGCTCGAGATCTTCACCCTGCTGATCCTGTTCACGTTCGTGTTCTGGCGCGGTTGATCCACGCGCAAGCGCGCGGCGCGGGTGACGCCGCCGCACGCGACGAGTCGCGCCCGCCGCCCCATCTCGATCAGGGCAGTCGCGCGACAAAGAACTCGTAGCCGTAGCTGTACGAATACCGCCGATGCATCTCGGGCTCACGGCGCAAGTCGGCAAGGACGGCGATGGCCTCGGCGTCGCCGGTGTGGGCGCGCTCGAGTTCGTCGATGCGACGCAGCATCGGCGTGTAGAAGTCGTCCCACCAGGCCTCGTCCGGCAGGGTGAAATGTCCGGCCGGTGAGAAGCCGGCGCGGGTGATGGAGTCGATGACTGCAGCGGCCGTGCCCATGCCGGGATACTCCGCATCGAAGACCTCCTTGACCTCGGGCGGCGGATCGGCGGTGAGCCAAACGGCATCGGTGAACGCCAGGCAGCCGCCTGGGCGGAGCAGCGTGCGGCACAGCTGCAGCGCGCGGTCGATGCCGATGTTGTAGAAGGCCCCCTCGGACCAGGCCAGATCGAAGCTCCCGGGGGGCAGGTCCGGGTTGGCCATGTCGCCGATCTCGGCCCGGATCCGGCCGTCCAGCCCGCGCTCGGCAATGATCGCCCGCAGCCGCTCGATGCTGGGAGCGTGGTTGTCGAGCGCGACAATGGAGCCGTTCGTGAGTTCGGCGAGGTGAAGCGTCTGCGCCCCGGTTCCGCAGCCGAGATCCAGCACCACCGGCGACGCCGGCAACTCGCCGCACAACTGAAGCGCCCGCGCGGTGCACGCGCGGTTGCCCGGGCCCTGGCGCGGCAGGGACTCGAACACTTCGAAGAAGATCGCCTGGTGGCGCGCCGTCACGTTGTTCATATTGCACCATTTGCTGCCGTCAATCAGTGCGCCATCGATTCAAGTCGCCCAGGGGTCGAGTACCGCCACGCCTGTGGGCGCGAAATCGTCGACGTTGCGGGTAACCACGGTCATCCCGTGTACCAGGGCCGTCGCGGCGATCA
>CBFGVH010000098.1:0-11387 GCA_965652415.1 uncultured Gammaproteobacteria bacterium
GATCGATGCTGCTTCCTTCCCTTGTGTTTTTATATTGAGCCGGGACACGTTCCGTGTCTTGTTGTGCATTCTGTCGCCGGCTTGTCGTCTGCACCCATCACGGCCTTCGCCGCGTCACGCTCCGACAGGCTTGCCAGGGTAACGACCCGTTCGGCAGACTCGTTCGCCGCGCGGTCTCGGGGTGCGAGCAGAACCGGCGGCATCTCGAAGTTCAACCTAGCATGATTCGTCGGGCTTCGGCAACCGGGTATCGCAGGGTGCCACCCTGCATGTTCATGAATCCCGACGCGGCCAGCCGGCGATGATCAACGCGGCGCCGGGCACGAGGGCGACGAGACTCGACAATGGGATGCCGCGCCAGTCGGCGCCCGTGTCGTCGAACAGGTACAACGCGGCGGCGATGGCGGTCAGCGTGCAGCCGGTGATGACGGCGGCCAGGCGGCGGTGGTTGGCGTGCACGGTTCGCTCGAGCGCGGCGATGTCCTCGGAGTGCGAACGCACCTCGAGCCCGGCGGCGTGGGCGCGGGTAAGCACGTCGTAGACCAGTCCCGGGATGTCGGGGCCGTGGGCGAGGATGCGCGGCAGTTCGCGGCGCATGCCGCGCAGCGCCGCGCGCGGACCGACCTGCTCGCTCATCCAGCGTTCGAGGTAGGGCTTGGCGGTCTGCCAAAGGTCGAGTTCGGGGTAAAGCCGACGGCCGAGCCCCTCGATGCTGAGCAGCGTCTTCTGCAGCAGCACGAGCTGCGGCTGCACCGGCATGTTGAAGCGGCGCGCGGTCTGGAACAGGCGCATGACCAGGCGGCCGAAGGAGATCTCGCTGATGGGCTTGGCGAAGATGGGCTCGCATACCGCGCGGATCGCGCCCTCGAAGTCCTCCACGCGAGTGTCGGCCGGCACCCAGCCGGCGCGCACGTGCGCCGTGGCCACCGCCTTGTAGTCGCGGTTGAAGAACGCCAGCAGGTTCTCGGCGAGGTAGCGCTTGTCGGCGTCGTTGAGCGTGCCCATGATGCCGAAGTCGACCGCGCAGTAGCGGCCGTCCTCCCACACGAAGATGTTGCCCGGGTGCATGTCGGCGTGGAAGAAGCCGTCGCGGAACGCCTGGGTGAAGAAGATCTCCACGCCGTTGTGGGCGAGCCGGCGAAAGTCGATGCCGGCGCGGCGCATGGCGTCGACGTCGCGGATGGGAATGCCGTGGATGCGCTCCATCACCATGACGTTGCGCCGCGTGTAGTCCCAGTACACGCGCGGCACGTAGAGCAGGTTCGAGTCGCGGAAGTTGTGCCGCAGCTGGCTCGCGTTGGCGCCCTCGCGCACGAGGTCGAGTTCGTCGTGGATGGTCTTGTCGAACTCGCCGACCACCTCCACCGGTCTCAGGCGCCGGCCTTGCGACCAGTATTTCTCGGCCAGCCGCGCGAGGATGTAGAGCAGGTCGAGGTCGCGGTCGATGGTGCGCTCGATGCCGGGCCTGAGCACCTTGACCACCACCTTCGTGCCGTCGAGGAGGGTGGCGTTGTGCACCTGGGCCACCGACGCCGAGGCGATGGGCTCGACCTGGAACTCGCCGAACAGCTCGGACACGGGCCGTTCCAGCGCCGCCTCGATGATGGCGCGCGACGTCTGCGGGTCGAACGGCGGCACCCGGTCCTGCAGCAGGGTCAGCTCTTCGGCGAGGTCCTCGGGCAGAAGGTCGGGTCGAGTGGACAACATCTGGCCGAACTTGACGAACACCGGCCCCAGCTCCTCCAGCGCCTCGCGCAGGCGTACACCGCGCGGCTTGTCCCTGTCGCGGCCCCAGTAGCCCGGGTGCAGGTAGAGCAGGTAGCGATAGGGCCTGAACAGGTGCAGCGCGGTGACGAACTCGTCCAGACCATGGCGCACGAAGACCCGCGAGATGGTGATGAGCCGCGGCAGGCGGCCGCGGCGTATCGAGGCGACGACGGGAGAACGGCCGGGGGATGGCGTCATGGTCGATGGCGCGGCGAGCGGTTTCGGCGGGTCAGCGGTGCTCCGCCGACCGGCGTCGCCGAGCACGGTGCGATGCCGTCATCGACCGCGCTTCCCGAGGCGGGCGATGCGCTTCTCGAGCCGCGCGACGTCGGCGACGACGGCGTCGACGTCGTCGCAAAAGGCGCGCACCGCGTCGCGCGATGCCAGAAGGCGCGTCTCCTCGCGCAGATAGTCGCCGGCGTCCTCGACAAGGTGGCCGGCGGCGTCGCGGCGCCAGGTGCGCAGGTGATCGATCATGGCCTCGACCCGCCAGGTCGCGGCCTCGCCGATGACGGGGGCGAGGCGGCCCTGCCAGTCGGCCTCGTACAGGCGGAACAGGTCGGCGAACGACTGCACGACGGTGGCGTCGCCGGTGATCGCCAGGGTGCCGTCGCTGAATACGCGGCGGTCGCCAGGGTTCATGGCGGCCCGCAGGAAGCCGAGGGCGCCGCCGCTGATGGAGGCCGCGACCTCGCCGTCGAAGCGGCGGTCGAGGCGGATGCCGTCGGCGTCGAACGTGACGTACACGGCGACCTCGTCGGCCAGCCACGAGTCGATGCGCAGCGTCTTTCCGGCCAGCCGCGCGAGGCGCGCCGCGCTGTCCGGATCGGCGGCCAGCACCCGGTTGAGGCCGGACTCGAGCAGGCTGAGCTGGGTATCGCCGAGCACCGCGCGCGCCTTCAGTACTTGAATCCGACGTGAAGCGCGACCACGCCGCCGGTCAGGTTGTGCCAGGTCACGTCCTCGAAGCCGGCGGTTCGCATCATCGCCGCCAACGTCTCCTGGTCGGGGTGGCGCCGGATGGATTCGACGAGGTAGCGGTAGCTGTCCTCGTCGCCCGCGATGAGCCGGCCCATGGTCGGGATGACCGCGAACGAGTACAGGTCGTACGCCCTGCCGAAGGCCTTCGAGACGGGCTTCGAGAACTCGAGGACGAGCAGCCGGCCGCCGGGTCGCAGCACGCGGTACATGGAGGCCAGGGCGCGATGGATGCGGGTGACATTGCGCAGGCCGAAGGCGATCGACACGCAGTCGAACTCGTCGTCGGCGAAGGCGAGGTTCTCGGCGTCGCTGATGGCGTAGCGCACGTTGTCCACGGCGCCGTGGTCGATCATGGCGTCGCGGCCGCGGCGCAGCATGTCGGGATTGATGTCGGTCATCACCACTTCGCCAGTCGCGCCGACCCTCGCCTTGAGCAGCCGCGCCATGTCGCCGCTGCCCGAGGCCACGTCGAGCACGCGGCCGCCTGCCGCGAGTCCGCTCTGCGCCGCGGCGAAGCGCTTCCACAGCCGGTGCACGCCGAACGACATGGCGTCGTTCATGACGTCGTAGCTGTGTGCCACCTGGCTGAACACCGAGCCCACCAGCGACGCCTTGTCGTCCTCGGGAACCTCGCGGAACCCGAAGTGCGTCCTGCCCCCTTCGCGCTCGGCGTTCACGGCTTCAGTGGTCCTCGCGCGGCTCGCGCCCGTGCCCGGCGGCCTCGAGGCGCTCGAGGTAGCGCTTCCAGTTCTTCTCCTCTTCCGCGCCGAGCCGGTAGAGGTTCTCCCAGGTGTAGATGCCGGTGTCGTGGCCGTCGTCGAAGTGCAGGCACACGGCGTAGCTGCCGACCGGGTCGATGCGGGTGATGGAGACGTTCTCCTTGCCGACCTGCAGCACCTCCTGGCCCGGTCCGTGGCCCTGGACCTCGGCCGAGGGCGAGTGCACGCGCAGGTACTCGCAGCTCAGCGAGAAGCGGGCGCCGTCGTCGAACTCGATCTCGAGGGCGCGCGAACGCTGGTGCAGGACGATGTTGACGGGTCGCGGGGACTGGGCCATGAACGGTGCGCCGGGGCGTGGATCGGGTCGATGAAATCAGCCGCGCTGCTCGGCCAGCCAGGCGGCCGCGCGCTCGGCGAAGTAGGTCAGTATGCCATCGGCGCCGGCGCGCTTGAATGCCGTCAGCGATTCCAGGATCACGGCCCTGCCGTCGAGCCAGCCGTTGCCGGCGGCGGCCTCGAGCATGGCGTACTCGCCGCTGACCTGGTAGACGAAGGTCGGCACCTTCAGTTCGTGGCGCACGCGGCGAACGATGTCGAGGTACGGCATGCCCGGCTTGACCATGACCATGTCGGCGCCCTCCTCGATGTCCAGCGCCGCCTCGCGAAGCGCCTCGTCGCTGTTGCCGACGTCCATCTGGTAGGAGTACTTGTTGCCGCCGCCGAGGTTGGCCGCCGATCCCACCGCGTCGCGGAACGGCCCGTAGAACGACGAGGCGTACTTGGCGGCGTAGGACAGGATCAGCGTGTTGACGTGGCCGGCCTCCTCGAGGGCGGCGCGGATGGCGCCGATGCGCCCGTCCATCATGTCCGACGGCGCCACCACGTCGGCTCCGGCGTCGGCGTGGCTGAGCGCCTGGCGCACCAGCACCTCGACGGTCTCGTCGTTGACCACGTAGCCGCCGGCGTCGATCAGCCCGTCCTGGCCGTGGCTGGTGTAGGGATCGAGGGCGACGTCGGTGATCACGCCGAGCTCGGGCACGACCGCCTTCAGCGCGCGCAGCGCCCGCTGCACGAGGCCGTCGGGATTGTACGCCTCGCGCGCGTCGTCGCTCTTGGCGGCCGGGTCGATGATCGGGAACAGGGCGATGGCGGGAATGCCGAGATCGTGCAGGCGCGCCGCCTTGTCCAGCAGCAGGTCGAGGCTGAGGCGCTCGACGCCGGGCATCGACGGCACCTTCTCGGTATGGTTCTCGCCCTCGCACAGGAACAGCGGCTGGATGAGATCGTCGACCGACAGGCAGCTCTCGCGCACCAGCGCACGGCTGAAGGTGTGGCGGCGCAGGCGCCGCATGCGCGTGGCCGGGTAGCGGCCGGTGACCGGAAAGCCGCTCACGGCAGGGCCCGCCGCACGATGAGCACCTTCATCGCCCGCCTCGCCTCGAGGCCTTCCGCTTCGCCGCCTTCTTCGCCACTTTCTTCGCCACGTTCTTCGCGGTTGTCTTCCGTGCCGCCGCCTTCCTCGCGGTGGTCTTCTTCGCGACCTTCTTCGCAGTTGTCTTCCGTGCCGCAGTTTTCTTCGCGGCGGTCTTCCTGGCGGGAGCGCTCCTGCGCGCGGTCGCTTTCTTCGCCGCTACCTTGCGCGGCGCGGCCTTGCCCGCCGCCTTCTTGCGGACGACCTTCTTTGCGGCGGTCCTGCCGACAGGCGCCTTCCTTGCCGCCTTCTTCGAGACGACCTTCTTCGTCGCCTTTTTCGCGGCGGCCTTGCGCGCAGCCGGCTTCCTTGCGGCCGCCTTCTTCGCCGAGGTCTTCTTCGCCGCCTTTTTCTCGACCTTCTTCGTCGCAGCCGGCCTCGCCGCCCTTGCGGCCGCCGCTTTCTTGCGCGCCGTGGTCCGCTTCGCCGAAGCCCCGACTGCCTGCCCTTTCGCCGGCGTCGTGGTGGCCGCCTTCTTCGCGGTCGACTTCTTTTCGGCTGTCTTCTCGGCGGTCTTCGTCCCGCCGGCGCCCGGCGCCGCCCGGGGCGCCTGTGCATCCTTCGCCGCGGGCGCCGGTTTACCGGCGGCGGCCTTGCGCCGCGGCCGCTTCGCGGCCGGCTCGGGCTCCTCGGCCTCGGGATGCTGTCGCGGCTGTACCCGGGTGGTGCGCACCTCGCTGCCGGCCACCTCGCGCACGATCTTGCCGCCCACGATCTGGGTATAGGTGGCGCCGCCCTCGGCGCCGTGGACCGAGATCACCTTGCTCTCCAGCGGGCGGATCTCGGTGTCGATCATCTCGCACAGGCGTTTGAAGATCTCGTCGGGATCGCCATTGGCGTTCAGGGTGCGCAGCTTGTGCTGGGCGCGGTAGTACTGTACCAGCAGCTCGGTCTCCTGGTGATAGACCTCCAGGCGCTGGCGCGCCGTCTCCTCGGTGTCGTCCTCGCGCCGCACCAGCGGCCCGCCGCAGCTGTCGCAGCGGCCGCGGCTGCGCGGCGGCTGGAAATGGATGTTGTAGATCTCGCCGCAGTTCTCGCAGCTGCGCCGGCCGGTGAGCCGCTTCATCAGCGACGCGCGGTCGACCTCGAAATTCACCGCGATCTGGATGGGGCGCGACACCCAGCCGAGGCGCGTGTCCAGCTCCTGGGCCTGGGGGATGTTGCGCGGGAAGCCGTCGAGGATGAAGCCGCGGCGCGAGTCCGCCTTGAGAACTCGCTCGGAGACCAGCTCGATGACGAGCTGGTCGGGCACCAGCTGGCCCTGGCCCATGAGTTCGCCCGCCCTGCGCCCGGCCTCGCTGCCGCCGACCGTCGCGGCCCGCAGTATGTCGCCGGTCGAGATCTGCGGCACCTTGTAGACTTCCACCAGCCTGCGAGCCTGGGTGCCCTTACCGGAGCCGGGGGCTCCCAGCAGAATAATGCGCATGTTCGGGTCTCTCGATAGAGCGAATGTTGCCGCGCCGGCCGCGGGCGGTGGTCACGAATCCGCCTGCCGCGACGCGGCGGAAACTTCGCAAACATGCCCCGACATCGTGGGAAAACGCTGTAAAATCAACTACCATAGCGTTATCGCCAGTGAAGCCGGGCCTGCGGCCGCCGCTACCCTACCTGCGCCACCTGCGGGTGTCAATGCCCGCCGGACGGCGCGCGGATAAATGCCCTCGATCGGCGCGCAAAAACGTCCCATGGCGGCGCCGGTCGGTGTGGCGGTACAATAGAAAAAATTAGTGTTTTCAGCATTTTGCAGCAGCATTCGACGCCGCGGCCGAGAATGCACCGGACCGGGTTCGGGTCCGGCGCCTGAACGAATCGCAATCAACCACAAGGCTCCCGGCCGAAGGGCCCCGGGGGAGCCGCTGAAGGGAAGCCTCACATGAAGCAGAACGCCTTCTATGCCCAGTCCGGCGGGGTCACCGCCGTGATCAACGCCAGCGCCGCCGGCGTCATCGAGACCGCCCGCGCCAATCGCGACCGCATCGGCAAGGTCTACGCCGGCCGCCACGGCATCATCGGCGCGCTCGCCGAGGACCTCATCGACACCGGCCGCGAATCGGCCTCGGCCATCGCCGCCCTGAAGCACACGCCCTCGGGCGCCTTCGGCTCGTGCCGCTTCAAGCTCAAGAGCATCGACGAGGACCGCGACCAGTACGAGCGCCTGATCGAGGTGTTCCGAGCTCACGGCATCGGCTACTTTTTCTACAACGGCGGCGGCGACTCGGCCGACACCTGCCTCAAGGTGTCGCAGCTCTCCGAGGCCATGGGCTACCCGATCCGCGCCATCCATGTGCCCAAGACCGTGGACAACGACCTGCCGATCACCGACAACTGCCCGGGCTTCGGCTCGGTGGCCAAGTACATCGCCGTGTCGACCCTCGAGGCGAGCTTCGACGTCGCCTCCATGGCGAAGACCTCCACGAAGGTGTTCGTGCTGGAGGTCATGGGCCGCCATGCCGGCTGGATCGCCGCCGCCGGCGGACTTGCCGACACGGCCGATCACCCGCTTCCGATCGTCATCCTGTTTCCGGAGATCACCTTCGACGAGCCGCGCTTCATCGCCGAGGTGAAGAACAAGGTGGAGAAGTTCGGCTACGTGTCGGTGGTGGTGTCCGAGGGCCTGAAGAACGCCGAGGGCACCTTCCTCGCCGAGGCCGGCACCCGCGACGCCTTCGGCCACAGCCAGCTCGGCGGCGTGGCGCCGGTGATCGCCAACCTTGTAAAGGAACGCCTCGGCTACAAGTACCACTACGCGGTGGCCGACTACCTGCAGCGCTCCGCGCGCCACATCGCGTCGAAGACCGACGTCGAGCAGGCCTACGCGGTCGGCCGCGCGGCGGTCGAGTTCGCCCTGGCCGGCAGGAACGCGGTGATGCCGGCCATATCCCGCACGTCGAACAGGCCCTACCGCTGGAGGATCGTCGAGGCGGACCTGAACAAGGTGGCCAACGTGGAGAAGAAGATGCCGCGCGCATTCATCTCCCGCAACGGCTTCGGCATCACGCAGAAGTGCCGCGACTACCTCGAGCCGCTGATCCGCGGCGAGGACTACCCGCCCTACCGCGACGGCCTGCCGCGCTACGCGGTGCTGAAGAACGTGGCAGTGCCCAAGAAGCTGCCGGCAACGTTCTCGTTGTGAGCGCGGTCCGGCGCAGGGCAGCGCGCGCCCGGCGAGGCATTGCCGCGGCGCATTCGCGCACGGAGGCGACGGCCATGGAGGTGTTGCACAACCCCTGAATGAAACTCAGCGCCCTGTTCCCCTTCCTGGCGTGGACGCGGTTCGTCTCGCGCCAGTCCGTCAAGGACGACTTTCTCGCCGGCCTCACCGGTGCCGTCATCGTGCTTCCCCAGGGCGTCGCCTTTGCCGCCATCGCCGGGCTGCCGCCGGAGTACGGTCTGTACACGGCGATGGTCACGCCCATCGTCGCCGCCCTGTTCGGTTCCTCGTACCACCTCGTCTCGGGGCCCACCACCGCGATCTCCATCGTCGTGTTCGCGGCCATCAGCCGCTATGCCGAACCCGGTACGCCCGAGTTCGTGTCGCTCGCACTGACCCTGACCTTCCTCGCCGGCATCTACCAGCTCGCCTTCGGCCTCGCCCGGCTCGGCGCCCTGGTCAACTTCGTCTCCCACACGGTGGTGATCGGCTTCACCGCCGGCGCCGCGATCCTCATCGCCACGAGCCAGATGCAGCACATCCTTGGCGTCGAGCTGCCCCCGGGCGAATCGTTCCTGCACACGTGGATGGATCTTGCCGCGTTGTGGCGCAGCATCGACCCGTACGTGCTCGGCGTGGCATTGGCAACGCTCGCGAGCGCGCTCGTCGTGCGCCGCTTCGCGCCGAAGCTGCCCAACCTGCTGATCGGCATGGTGGTGGGCAGCCTCGCGGCACTGGGCCTCGGCCACTACACCGACTCGATCGAACTGGTCGGCGAGATCCCCGCGCAGCTGCCGCCGTTTCACCTGCCCGAGTTCTCGCTGGCGACGCTGCGCACGCTGGCACCCGAGGCCTTCGCGGTGGCGCTGCTCGGCCTGATCGAGGCGGTCTCCATCAGCCGCGCCATCGCCACGCGCTCGAACCAGCGCATCGACTCCAGCCAGGAGTTCATCGGCCAGGGCCTGTCCAACGTGGTGGGCAGCATGTTCTCGTCCTACGCCGGATCGGGCTCGTTCACCCGCTCGGGCATCAACTACGCCGCCGGCGCGCGCACCCCGATGTCGGCGATCTTCGCCGCGCTCATGCTGATGGGCATCGTGCTGTTGGTGGCCCCGCTGACGCGCTACCTGCCGGTGGCGGCCATGGGCGGCGTGATCCTGCTGGTGGCGTGGAACCTGCTCGACTTCCACCACATCGGCAACGTGCTGAACTTCAGCCGCTCGGAAACCGCCATCCTGGTGACCACGTTCCTGTGCACGCTGTTCCTGGAACTCGAGTTCGCCATCTACATCGGCGTGCTGCTGTCGCTGGTGTTCTTCCTCGCCAAGACCTCGACGCCGAGCATTCCCACGTTGTCGGTAGACGTCGACGAGGAGAACGGCGCGCGCAAGTTCGTCAACATCCAGGGTCGCACGCTCAAGCAGTGCCCGCAGCTGAAGATCATCCGCATCGACATGTCGGTGTACTTCGGCTCGGTCACCCACATCCAGCAGCGGCTTCGCACCATCGCCGAGAACGAGCGCATCCATCACATCCTGGTCATCGCTTCGGCCATCAACTTCATCGACCTCGCCGGCGCCGAGATGCTGATCAGCGAAAACAACCAGCTCAAGAAGCAGGGCGGCGGACTGTACTTCGCAGGCCTGAAGCCCAGCGTCTACCACTTCGCCGCGCGCTCGTTCTTCGTCGGAAAGATCGGACCGGACCGCTTCTTCGACACCAAGGCCGACGCCGTCAGCTCGATCTACCGCCGCCTCGACCGCGACATCTGCGCCAAGTGCCAGTCGCTGATCTTCACCGAGTGCAACGAGTAAGCGGCGCGACCGGGGTTCACCGCCCGTCCCGACGCTTCGCCGATCGGCACGCATGGCACTCGACGGCGACGGCATCGATGTGCCCCTTCGCCTCCTCGTGGTACCACTTCTGGTCGCGCGCCTTCCAGATCTGTCGGCGGCCGCAGGTGCGACACACGAAGGGATGGTCGAGGTAGTACTCCGGCAGCGACCCGTACGTGTTGACGTGGGCCAGCTTCGCCGAATCCGCCGCCACCGCTGTGGGGTGACTCTTCTGCTGTGCCGGGTGGAGCGCGCGCACCCGCTGCGCCTCGCGCCACTCGGCCTCGGTCGGTTCGCGGCCGTTATCCTTCCTGCGATTCACCGGCCGCCGCCCCGCGCTGCCGCCGGCGGTGCAAGGGGTACCGCAGGCTCGCGGGCGGCGGCCGCCTCGGCCTGCTCGCGCAGGGCGCGCACCGCGAGAAAAGCGGCGATGCCGGAGATCACGTAGTAGGCCTCGAACAGGTCGCGCCCGTCGTCCACCGCTGCCACCGCCGCCGCGATGGCGAGCACGGCGACGGCGGTGTGCCGAAGCGGCGCGCCGGCGAAGGCGAACAGGAGCGCCGGGATCGTGGTGAAGGCCAGCCGCGTCCACCAGTGGCGGGCGAAATCCGCAGGCGGCATTCCGAACCAGGCTTCGAAGAACACGCCGTGGTTGTACATCTGGCCCATTGACAGCAGCACGAATACCACCGCCCCGGCGGCGAAGAACAGCCTGCCCCTCGAGGCGGTGCGCGCCCGCGCGGCGCTGGCCGCCGCGGCAAGCAGGAAGGCGAACACGGGATACCAGTAGATCGGGTCGCCGAGGTGGCGCGACCACAGGTGGGGCGAGGCCAGCGCGACTACCGTCAGGTGGATCATCAGGCCGTAGAACATGACCTGCTCCAGCCATTTCAGGCCGGCCGGGTCGACCACGATGGGCACGGTGAACGGCCGCGCGCCGCGCACGCGTGCAAGTTGGATGGCCGCCGACAGCAGCATGAGCGACGCAGCGACCAGTTCGATCGTCTCCTCGCCGATGAGCCGCAGCCGGGCGATGGTGCGGTGCTCAAAGAACTTGATGGCCTCGAGCTGCTCGAGGATCGCCACGCTGCCGAACAACGCAACGCTCACCAGCACCAGCACGCCGCTGACGCGGGTCTCGCGCGTCGCCAGCATGTGGCCGATGGCGAAGGCGAAGAGCACGCCGCCGACGAGGCCGAACGGGGCCAGCGCCAGCCAGCCGCCGAACGTGGCGACGCGTTCGTGCAGCGAGGCGATCTCGTCCATGGACAGCGCGAACATCAACAGGGCGATGATCAACCAGGCCGCGCGCCGCCGGCCGGCGGGGACCACGTCCGCCAGGTGATAGTAGACGAGCCCGGCGATGAGGAAGCACACGCCCGACCACCACACGGCGTAGTTGCTTTCGTAGGCGAGGTTCAGCGGTACGATTCGGCTCGACAGCTCGGGGGTTCGGGTCTCGG
>CBFGVH010000099.1:0-11358 GCA_965652415.1 uncultured Gammaproteobacteria bacterium
CGCGAACTGATCGAAGCCAGCGGCCGCGACATCCGCCTCGAGGTCGACGGCGGAGTGAAGGTGGCCAACATCGGCCGCATCGCCGCCGCCGGCGCCGACACCTTCGTCGCCGGCTCGGCGATCTTCGGCAGCGGCGACTACCGTGCCACCATCGCCGCCATGCGAGCCGAGATCGAGGCCGCGCGCGGATGACGAACACTCAGGCGGCGCGCGCCGCGGCGCGCTGGCCGGGCGTGATCATCGACCTCGACGGCACCCTCGTCGACTCGGTCCCGGATCTCGCCACCGCCGCCAACCTGATGCTCGCGGACCTTGGCCGGCCGCCGCGCGCCGAGGCCGAGATTCGCCGCTTCGTCGGCAACGGCGTGCCGCGTCTCGTCCACCGCGCCCTGACCGGCGATGCCGACGGCGAGGTCGGCGAGGCCGAGTTCGAGCGCGCCTACCCGCTGTTCATGCGCCACTACCGTGACCACCTGAGCGACGCCAGCAGCCTCTACCCCGGCGTTCGCGACGGTCTCGACCGGCTCACCGCGGCCGGCGCGCGGCTTGCCTGCGTCACCAACAAGATGGAGGAGTTCGCCCGGCCCTTGCTGGACCGGCTCGGCGTCCTCGAGCGCTTTGTCGCGGTGGTCGGCGGCGACACGCTGCCCGAGAAGAAACCCGACCCGGCGCCGCTGCGCTTCGCCGCCGCCGCCCTCGGTCTCGACGCCGGACGCTGCGCCGTGATCGGCGATTCGGCCAGCGACGTCAGGGCCGCCCGCGCCGCCGGCTGCGTGTGCGTGGTGGTCCGTTACGGCTACAATCAGGGCGTCGATCTCGATGCCCTTGGCCCGGAGTTCCTCGTGGACGATTTCGCCGCCGCGGTCGACTGCGTCGTTCAATCCGGGTAACCTTCGTCCCTGTCATGTCCCGTCCTTCGTTCAGAACAGTTCCCCCCGCGATGCCCGGCCAGACGTTTCGATGGTGAAGGGGCGCCCCCCTTTTCGATCGCCATCCGAACCGTCAACCGTTCAAGGACATCGCCCGACATGATCGACCGCCAGCAATTCGACAAGTACAAGGCCGAAGGCTACAACCGCATCCCCGTGGTCCGCGAGGTGCTCGCCGACCTCGACACGCCGGTGAGCACGTATCTCAAGCTCGCCGGCCAGCCGTATTCCTACCTGTTCGAGTCGGTCGAGGGCGGCGAGAAGTGGGGCCGCTACTCCATCATCGGCCTGCCGTGCTCGACCCGCATCCGCGTCGCCGGCGAGCACTTCCGCATCGAGGCCGGCGAGAAGGTCATACTCGAGAAGACGACGCCCGACCCGCTGGCCGAGATAGCCAGGCTGGCGCGCCAGTTCCGCGTGCCCGAGGTGCCCGGGGTGCCGCGCTTCAGCGGCGGACTGGTCGGCTACTTCGGCTACGACACGGTGCGCTACATCGAGCCCCACCTCGGTGTGCCGAACAAGCCGGATCCCATCGGCGCCCCGGACATCCTGCTGATGCTGTCCGAGGAGGTCGTGGTGTTCGACAACCTGCGCGGCCGCCTTTACGTGATCGTGCACGCCGACACCGAGAACGACGACGCATTCGACCGCGCCGCGACGCGTGCCGGCGAGATCGTCGAGGCGCTCGCCGGACCCGTTCCCGAGCCGGCGGCCGGCGGCGGCGCGGCTGTCGACGAGTCCGAGTTCGTCTCGTCGTTTTCGAAGGAGCGCTTCGAGGACGCGGTGCGCAGGAGCCGCGAGTACATCGAGAACGGCGACATCTTCCAGGTCGTCCTGTCGCAGCGCCTGTCGGTGCCCTACGCGGCCCGTCCCGTCGACCTCTACCGTGCACTTCGCACCGTCAACCCGTCGCCATACATGTATTACCTCGACCTCGACGGATTGCACGTGGTCGGCTCCTCGCCGGAGATCCTGGTCCGGCTCGAGGACGGCGAGGTCACCGTGCGGCCCATTGCCGGCACCCGCCGGCGCGGCCACGACGACGCCGAGGACGCCCACCTCGCCGAGGAACTGATGTCCGACCCCAAGGAGCTGGCCGAGCACCTGATGCTGGTCGACCTGGGTCGAAACGACGTCGGCCGGGTGGCGAAAATCGGCACCGTGCGGCTGACCGAGAAGATGCAGGTCGAGCGCTACTCCCACGTCATGCACATCGTCTCGAACGTGTGCGGCGAGCTCGACCCGGCGCTGGACGCGAGCGACGTGCTCAAGGCCTGCTTCCCCGCCGGCACGGTCTCCGGCGCGCCCAAGGTGCGGGCCATGGAGATCATCGACGAGTTCGAGCCGGAGAAGCGCGGCGTGTACTCCGGCGCGGTCGGCTACATCGGCTGGCACGGCAACATGGACACCGCCATCGCCATCCGCACGGCGGTCATCAAGGACGGCACCCTCTACATCCAGGCCGGCGCCGGCATCGTCGCCGACTCGGTGCCGAGCCTGGAGTGGGCCGAGACCATGAGCAAGGCCCGCGCCGTGTTCAAGGCCGTTTCGATGGCCTGCAAGGGCCTCGACGGGGCGCGGATCGAGTTCTGACGGACGGCGAACGGGTACTTGCAGATACTGAGGCAAGGAAGTAAGATTTCCTTACTTCGTGCAAACGAGAACTTCCCATGCTCGCCAAGCTCACCTCGAAGAACCAGATAACGCTGCCCAAGGCGGTCGTGTCCAGCATCGACATGGCGGAGTACTTCGATGTCACGGTGGAGAACGGCCGAATCATCCTGACCCCCGTGCGAGTCCAGCAGGCGCAGGCGGTTCGCGACAAGCTGGAAGAGCTCGGCATCACCGAGCAGGACATCGACGACGCGGTCGACTGGGCGCGTCGCCGGTGACGCATCGGGTCGTGCTCGACACCAACGTCGTCCTCTCCGCGCTGCTCTTCAATTCCGGCCGCCTCGCGTGGATGCGTCACGCCTGGCAACGCCGCCAGTTGGTGCCGCTCGCGTGCACAGCGACGGTGAACGAATTGTTGCGTGTCCTCGCCTATCCGAAATTCAGGCTCACCCAGGTCGAGCGGCAGGATCTGCTGGCCGACTTTCTTCCCTTTGCCGAAGTCGTCGAGCTCCCCGACCCCTGGCCGACCCTGCCGGCCTGCCGCGACGCCGACGACCGGGTGTTCCTGGTTCTCGCCAGGGCCGGTGAAGCCGACGCCCTCGTGACGGGGGACCGGGACCTGCTGGCCCTGCGCGACACCTTCGACCGGCTGATCGTGACTCCCGACGAGTTGCGGGATCGAGTCCGGCCGGGCTGAGACTGCCGGCGCCATCGCCCGGGCTTCCGCTCGAGCGACTTGCCCGATCGCTGCAACTGGACATTCGGGCGGGTCGCCGCTAGATTACCAATAGGTATTACCTGCTGATATCGAAAACTGCCATGGCAACATCCCTCAAGATCGACGACGACCTGAAACAGCGCGTCCACGACCTCGCGAGACAGCGCCGCCGCTCCGGTCATTGGATCATGCTCGAGGCCATCCGGCAGTACGTCGAGCGGGAAGAGGCGCGCGAGAGCTTCCGGCGGGAAGCCTTGGCATCCTGGCAGGAGTACCGGGAGACCGGTCGCCACCTGACCGGCGAGGAGGTGCGATCGTGGCTGAACACCTGGGGCACCGATGATGAAGGCCCGGCGCCCGGGTGCCACGAGTAATCGTCACCGAAGCTGCCGCGCGGGGGCTTGAGCGGTGTCGACAGTTCCTGGCAGGGAAATCGCCGCAGGCGGCCTGGCGTGCCGGGCAGGTTATCGAACGGCAGCTCCTGCTTCTTGAATCATCGCCCGCGGTCGGGCGCCCCGACGACGAGCATCCGCAGTTGCGCGAACTGGTGATCCCGTTCGGGGACTCGGGGTACGTCGCGCTGTATCGGTTCGTCGAGGCCGAGGATGTCGTATACGTCCTCGCCTTTCGCCATCAGAAGGAAGCCGGGTACTGAGTGCAGGTGGCGAGCAAACTCCGCCATTCTGATTCTTGATGGATTGCCCCGGCGCGTGCATGCTTCGGCTACCCGAGAGCCTGACAGAGATAGTGGCGCCATGCTGCTCATGATCGACAACTACGACTCGTTCACCTACAACCTGGTGCAGTACCTGGGCGAGCTCGGCTGTGCCGTCGAGGTGGTGCGCAACGACCAGGTCGGGCTCGACGAGATCGAGGACATGGCGCCGGAGCGGATCGTGATCTCGCCGGGGCCGTGCACGCCCAACGAGGCCGGCATCTCGGTGGAACTGGTGGAGGCGTTCGGCGCCGAGATCCCGATACTCGGCGTGTGTCTCGGTCACCAGGCCATCGTGCAGGCCTACGGCGGCCATGTCGTGCGGGCGAAGACGCTGATGCACGGCAAGACCTCCATGATCCACCATGACGGCACCGCGGTCTTCGAAGGCCTGCCGGACCCGTTCCTCGCCACCCGCTACCACTCGCTGGCGGTCGAGCGCGAGACGCTGCCCGACTGCTTCGCGGTCAACGCGTGGGTGGACGACGGCGAGATCATGGGGGTCAGGCACCTCGAGCACCCGGCGTACGGCGTGCAGTTCCACCCCGAGTCCATCCTCACCCAGCACGGCCACCGGCTGCTGAAGAACTTTCTCGCGCTATGACCATGAACGTCGCTTCCACGCCTGATATCCTCAGGCGCATCCTCGAACACAAGGTCGGTGAAGTCGAGGCGCGCCGTGCCCGGCTGCCGCTCGCCGAGGTCCGCGCCCGAATCGCCGACGCGCCGCCGCCGCGCGCCTTCGCCGCGGCCCTGGCGCGCCGCGTCGACAAGGGTCAGCCGGCCGTGATCGCCGAGGTGAAGAAGGCCTCGCCCAGCCAGGGCGTCATCCGCGAGGACTTCGATCCGGCGTGGATCGCCCGCAGCTACGCCCGCGGCGGCGCCGCCTGTCTCTCGGTGCTGACCGACGAGCAGTTCTTCGCCGGCGCCGATGCATATCTCGGCCAGGCGCGCGCGGCCATGGACCTGCCGGTGCTGCGCAAGGAGTTCATCATCGACGCCTACCAGGTGTTCGAGTCGCGCCTGATCGGCGCCGACGCCATCCTGCTCATCGTCGCCGCGCTGGACGACGCGCGCCTTGCCGAGTTCGCCGCACTGGCAGCGGAGCTGCACCTCGACGCGCTGGTCGAGGTGCACGACCGCGCCGAGCTCGAACGCGCGCTCACCGTCGACTCGCCGCTCATCGGCATCAACAACCGCGATCTGCACACCTTCCACACCACGCTCGACACCACCATTTCGCTGGTCGACTCCGTTCCGCGTGACCGGCTCACCGTGACCGAGAGCGGCATCCATACCCGGGCCGACGTCCGGTCGATGCGGGAAAATGGAGTACACTGTTTTCTCGTCGGCGAGGCGTTCATGCGGGCGAAGGACCCGGGAGAAGCGCTGGCGCACCTGTTTTTCGAGGAATGATACATCCCCCGCCCGCCGCCCGATCGGCGGGCAGGCCATCCGGCGAGGCAAGATGAAAGCAACGATTACGCTCAAAGACGGCGTGTGTTTCGAGGCGGTGGCCGACAGCGGCCACACGGTCGTGATCGACGGCGCTCCCGAACACGGCGGGCAGAACCGCGGCTCGCGGCCCATGGAGCTGCTCCTGATGGGCCTCGGCGGCTGCACCGCCTTCGACGTGATCCATATCCTGCGCAAGGGCCGCCAGGACGTCGTCGACTGCCGGGTCGAGTTGACGGCCGAGCGCGCCCCGGACCCGCCCAGGGTGTTCACGAAGATCCACGTCCATTTCATCGTCAGCGGCCGGGGACTGACCGCCGATCGCGTCGCGCGCGCGGTCTCCCTGTCCGCCGAGAAGTACTGCTCGGCCTCGATCATGCTGGGCAAGGCGGTGGACATCACCCACGACTTCGAACTCGCCGAACCGCCGCCCGCCTAAGCGCGCATGTACCTCATCACCGACTGGTTCAAGCGGCACTTCTCCAACCCGGAGGTCGTTTTCCTCGCGGTGGTGCTTATCGCCGTGTTCACGGTGGTGCTGGTGTTCGGCGACATCCTCGGCCCGGTCATCGCCAGCATCATCGTCGCCTACCTGCTCGAGGGCATCGTCAAGGTCATGGAACGGCACAGGGTGCCGCGGCTGCTGGCCGTGGTGCTGGTGTTCACCGTGTTCATGCTGGCCCTGGTCTTCGTCATGCTGGGGCTGATTCCGCTGCTGTCGAGCCAGCTCACCGAACTCGTGCAGCAGATACCGTCGTTCCTGGCGCGCGGCCAGGAAGTGATGATGCGTCTGCCGGAGCGCTACCCCGAGATCGTCTCGGCGGAGCAGGTCAACGAGGTCATCACCGTGCTGCGCCGCGAGCTGACGCTGTTCGGGCAGCGGGTGCTGACCCTGTCGCTGACTTCCGTGGGCGGGCTGATCAGCATCCTGCTGTACCTCGTGCTGATGCCGATCCTGGTGTTCTTCTTCATGAAGGACAAGCACCGCATCCTGGCCTGGCTGCTGCGCTACCTGCCGAGCGACTACAAGCTGGCGCAGCAGGTCTGGCAGGACGTCGACGCCCAGATCGCCAACTACATCCGCGGCAAGTTCTGGGAGATCCTCATCATCTGGGGCGTGTGCTTCGTCACCTTCTCGTACTTCGGCCTCGACTACGCCATGCTGCTCGGCTTCCTGGTCGGGTTGTCGGTGCTCATTCCCTACGTCGGGGCCGCCGTGGTGACCATCCCGGTCTACCTGATCGCCTGGTTTCAGTGGGGCTGGAGCGCCGAGTTCCTGTACGTCGCCGTGGCCTACCTCGTGATCCAGATTCTCGACGGCAACGTGCTGGTACCCGTGCTGTTCTCGGAGGTCGTCAACCTGCACCCGGTGGCGATCATCACCGCGATCCTGATCTTCGGCGGCTTCTGGGGATTGTGGGGAGTGTTCTTCGCCATACCGTTGGCCACCCTCGTGCAGGCGGTGCTGAGCGCCTGGCCGAGACTGGGCGCGAGGAGCGGTTCCACCGCCTGACAGTCCCCGCTTGATCCGGCGGCGGTGGTCGTGGAGAATTGTTCATGTCAGGCAATCTACCGAGCGCCCGCATCGGCGCGCCGCCGGTACGTTGCCGCGCGGTCTGCCACTGCAGCACCGTGACCCGATCGTAAGGGCGCCGCGTGCGAGAGCACGCGCGGGCCCGGTCCATGGAAACCGACCTGCCATGTCCGAGAACACGAGAGGACCCGCTTCCGGCGGCGCCAGCGCACAGGAGCGGGAAGACGACCGCAAGGTCAACCTGGTAACCGCCGGCCTGATCGCCGCGGCGGACGACGAGCATGACAGCGGTCCGTCGCGTCCCTACGAGCGCTACGTCATCGAGCGCATCCTCACCCTGCTCGGTTCGCCGGCGGTGCGCATCGAGCTGTGGGACGGCTTCGGCGTCGAGGGCACTGCCGAAAGCCGGCTCGTCGGCACCGTGCGGATCAACACCAGAAGTGCCCTCAAGCGCATCATCACCAACGTCATGGTCGGGCTCGGCGACGAGTACTGCGCCGGCCGCGTGGAGGTGGACGGGGACCTCGTCGACGTGCTCACCGAGTGTTTCTCCCACATGGAGGACCATGCCGGGATGCTCGGCTTCCTGCAGCGGATCATGACGCGCAAGCCGCGCGCCAACTCGCTCAACGGGTCGAAGGACAACATCCACCACCACTACAACATCAACAACGACTTCTACCGCCTGTGGCTCGACCACGAGATGCAGTACACCTGCGCCTACTTCGCGCAGGACGACTACTCGCTCGAGGACGCGCAGATCGCCAAGATGGACCACATCTGCCGCAAGCTGCGCCTGCAGCCGGGCGACCGCGTGGTGGAGGCCGGCTGCGGCTGGGGCGGGCTGGCCCGCCACATGGCCTTGTACTACGGTGCACGGGTCACGGCCTTCAACATTTCGAGCCGGCAGATCGAGTACGCCCGCGAGCGCGCCGAGCGCGAGGGTTACAAGGACCGGGTCGAGTACATCGAGGACGACTACCGCAACATCAGGGGCGAGTTCGACGTCTTCGTCTCGGTCGGCATGCTCGAGCACGTGGGACGCGAAGCCTACGCCACCCTCGGCAAGGTCATCAGCGAGCACGTCACCGACACCGGTCGCTGCCTGATTCACAGCATCGGCCGCAACAGGCCGCGGCCGATGAACTCCTGGATCGAGAAGCGCATCTTCCCTGGTGCCTATCCGCCGTCGCTGCGCGAGATGATGGAGATCTTCGAGCCGAGCGGCCTCTCGGTTCTGGACGTGGAGAACCTCAGGCTGCACTACGCGCGCACCCTGGAGCACTGGCTGTACCGATTCGACAAGGCCGAGGACAAGGTGGTGTCCATGTTCGACAAGGTGTTCGTGCGCGCCTGGCGGCTTTACCTGTCCGGTTCCATCGCCGCCTTCCTGTCCGGCAACCTGCAGCTGTTCCAGGTGGTATTCGCCCGCGAGCGGGACAACAGCATTGCCTGGACCCGGGAGCACATGTACCCGGGCTCCTGACCGCGCCGCGGCGCGGACGCCCGGACCGACCAGGGCCTGTTCACACGACCTGTTCGCGACGAGGGAAGGAATCTTGAAGCGACTGTATACCGCCTCCGGCCTGTTCGAGGCCTACCTGCTGCGCGACTACCTCGCGGGGCAGGGCATCGACACGCTGGTGTTCAACGAACACAGCGTCGGTGCCGTCGGCGAGCTTCCCTGCAACGAGGCGCTGCCGGAGCTGTGGGTGCGCAACGAGTTCCATTTCGAGCGTGCCCGCAACCTCATCGAGACTCGCCACGAGAACGCCGACGCCGGCTCGCGGTCGTGTCCGGCCTGCAACGAGGAGAACCCGGCCAATTTCGAGATCTGCTGGCGCTGCGGTGCCGCGTTCGTCGCCTGATTCCCGCACCCGGCAGGCAGCCCCGCCCGCGCCCGATATTCACCCCTTCGCAATCGATGCATCGTAACGTTCCCGAGTCGACCTTGCCCGCTCGCCGGCGCCGGCGGGGTGGCGCATGGCGCTGAGGCGCAGTCGCGCGACGAAGAAGCGGCGCGCGAAGCGCCGCCGCGGCGGGGCCCGGGTCACGATGCGCCGGGCTGCCGTTGCCGTCGTGGTGCTTTTCATCGCCGTTGCCGCGGCAGCGTT
This sequence comes from uncultured Gammaproteobacteria bacterium, assembly GCA_965652415.1. Classification (GTDB taxonomy): domain Bacteria; phylum Pseudomonadota; class Gammaproteobacteria; order Arenicellales; family CAJQKF01; genus BQJD01. The sequence goes on from CBFGVH010000099.1 coordinate 9,080, forward strand.
GGCGTGGTTCAACCACGACCTCATCCAGCGCTTTCACGACCGCCACCTCGCCGCCCCGCTTCACGTCTACTCCCGGCCGCTGGAGTGGTTTCCCGGCACCACGGTCGACAAGGCGCGCGCGGTGGCGTCGCTGCGCGGCATCGGCTACCGGGAGGTGTCCGGCAACCCCGGCCCGGGCGGGTTCTCGATCGGCGCCTCGCACATCGACATCGTCACGCGCCCTTTCGAGTACTCCGACGAACGCCATCCGTCGCGGTCCGCGCGCGTCACCTTCGACGGCGGATTCATCCGCGCCATCACCGGGGCGGACGGCGGCAACATGCCGGTGCTGCTGCTCGACCCGGTGGTCATCGGCTCGCTGGCGTCGAGCGAGCACGAGGACCGCAAGATCCTGCGGCTGCACCAGGTGCCCGACCGCTTCCTGCAGGTGCTGCTGACGGTCGAGGACCGAAACTTCATGTCGCACTTCGGCGTCGACCCGCTCGCCATCGTGCGCGCCATGATCAGCAACCTGCGCTCGGGACGCATCACCCAGGGCGGCAGCACCATCTCGCAGCAGCTGGTCAAGAACCTCTACCTCGATCCGGCGCGGACCATCTCGCGCAAGATCCGCGAGGCCATCTACGCGGTCCTGCTCGAGTGGCATTTCGACAAGCACCAGATCCTCGAGGCCTACATCAACGAGGTGTTCCTGGCCCAGGCCGGCAACCGTGCGATCCACGGCTTCGCGCTGGCCAGCGAGTACTTCTTCGGCCGGCCGCTGGCCCAGCTCGAACTGCAGGACTACGCGCTGCTCGTCGGCATGGTCAAGGCGCCGTCCGCCTACAACCCGCGCCGCAACCCCGAGCGCGCCCGCGAGCGCCGCGACGTGGTGCTGCAGGTGCTCGCCGAAGAGGGGCTCATCGACGAGGCGACCCGCGCCGAACTTGCCTTAAGGCCCCTGGGCGTGACCGACGTCGAGCGCGCCAGCGGCCAGAGCTATGCCGGGTTTCTCGACCTCGTGCGGCGCCAGGTGGCCCGCCAGGGCGTCGAGGACACCTCGACGATTCGCGAATTGCGCGTCTGGTCGACCATGGATCCGGCGATCCAGCATGCCGCCGAGGGCGCACTGGCCCGCGGCCTCGCCCGCATCGAGGGCGAGCGCGGCATGGCCGACGGCACCCTGCAGGGCGCGGTGGTGGTGCTTCGCGCCGAGAACGGCCAGGTGGTGGCGCTCGCGGGCGACCGCCGCCCCGGCTACGACGGCTTCAACCGCGCCCTCGAGGCGCGCCGCCCGGTCGGTTCCCTGCTCAAGCCGGTCATCGCGCTTACCGCGCTCGAGTCCGGCGGCGGTTATCATCTCGCCAGCCCGGTCGCCGACGTGCCGTTCTCCATGACCCTGAAGACGGGTGCGACATGGGCGCCGAGCAACTACGACAACGAGTTTCACGGCGTGGTGCCGATGCTGGTGGCGATCTCCGAGTCCTACAACGTGGCCTCGGCGCGCCTCGGCGTCGACGTCGGGGTCGATCCGTTCGTGCGCCGCCTTGCGGGCCTCGGGCTCGACTCGCCGCCGCCGGCCTATCCCTCGGCCCTGCTCGGCGCAGTCGAGATGTCGCCGCTCGAAGTCGCACGGCTGTACCTGCCGTTCGCCAGCGGCGGTCTCGGCTTCCCGCCGCGCGCCTACGTCACCGCCACCGACGGCAAGCGCCGCGTTCTCAGCCGCAACCCGTCCTCCACGTCGCGCCTGGTCGACACCGACATGCATTTCCTGGTGCACTTCGCGCTGCGCACGGTGGTGGACCGCGGCACCGCCAGCCGCGTGCTCGGCGATTTCGGCAAGGCCCTCAGGCTGGCCGGCAAGACCGGCACCACGGACGATTTTCGCGACAGCTGGTTCGCCGGTTACTCCGGCAACTACATCGCCGTGGTTTGGGTGGGCCGCGACGACAACGAGCCGACCGGCCTGTCCGGTTCGAGCGGCGCGCTGCCCATATGGCGCGACCTGATGCGCGAGCTGCCCCTGCGACCCTCGGTGTTCGACCGCCCGGCCAACGTCCAATGGCACAACGTGGACCTCCTCTCCGGGTACCGCGTCGACAGCGGCTGTGTCACCGCCATGGAAGTACCGTTCATCGCCGAAGGAACCCTGCCGCCGCGCGGCCGCTGCGGCAGCACCCGCGCCGTCGACACCACCACCCCCGTACGCAGCGCCCTGACCCGCCTGCTCGACCGCCTGTTCTCCCCGGATGCCCCGACCGAGCCCGCTCAACCCTCCCGCCCGCCCGACTGGAACCAGA
>CBFGVH010000100.1:0-11179 GCA_965652415.1 uncultured Gammaproteobacteria bacterium
GGCCGGCCGAGGATGTTGTTGTAGTACCAGACGAGCTTGATGTTGGTCTCGTTGGCGTCCGAGCCGGACAGGCCGAAGTAGGTGTGGTTGAAGCCTTCCGGGGCACGCTCGGCGATCATCTTCGCCAGCGTGATGGACACCTCGGCGCCGTGGCCGACGTAGGCATGGTAGTAGGGCAGCGTGCGCGCCTGCAGGGCGATTGCTTCGGCTACCTCCTCGCGTCCGTAGCCGATGTTCACGCAGTACAGCCCGGCGAAGGCGTCGAGGCTGCGGCGCCCGTTGGCGTCCTCGATGAACACGCCCTTGCCGCCGGTGATGATGCGATTGGCCGCTTCACCGTGGGCGTGCTGGGCCATGTGGGTGGAGGGGTGGAAGAAATGGGCTCGGTCCCATCGCTCGAGCTGGGTCGGGTCGGTCATGGCGTTCATGGTGTGCTGTATCTCCGGGGCAGTCAGGTAGTCGTGAGGGGTCTGGCGCGCCCGCCTCCGTCGGGGCAGGCGCGCGGCGTGGTCAGCCGTTGTGAATGCAGGTGTACTTCAGCTCGGTGAAGGCCTCGAGGCCGTGGCGCGAGCCCTCGCGGCCAAGGCCGGATTGTTTCACACCGCCGAAGGGGATGGTGGGGCCGGTGATCTTGGCCCGGTTCACTGCCACCATGCCGTAGTCGAGGGCCCGGCTGATGCGGCTGATGCGCGCGTAATCGGCCGTGAACAGGTACGCCACGAGGCCGTACTCCGAGTCGTTGGCGCGCGCGATCACCTCGCTCTCGTCGTCGAACGGGGCGAAGGCGGCCACCGGGCCGAAGGTCTCCTCGCGCATGATCAGGGCGTCGGCGGGAACGTCGGCTAGCACGGTGGGCTCGAAGAACAGGCTGCCCTCGGCGAGCCGCTTGCCGCCGGTGAGCAGCCGCGCGCCGCGCGCCAGCGCGTCCGCGACCTGTGCCTCGCACTTGGCCACCGCGTTCTCGTGCATCAGCGGTCCGATGTCGGCCTTCTCGTTCAGGCCGTTGTCCACCACGAGCTGCGAGGTGAGCTCGGCGAACGCCCGGGTGAACCGGTCGTAGACCGCCCGCTCGACGTACAGGCGGTTCGCGGCAAGGCAGTCCTGGCCGGAAGTGGCGAACTTGGCCGCCACCGCCTGCTGCACGGCGCGGTCGAAGTCGGCGTCGGCGAACACCACCAGGGGCGCGTGCCCGCCCAGTTCCATGATCGCGGTCTTCACTGTCGGTGCGCACTGCTCGAGCAGCTTGCGGCCGATCTCGGTGGAGCCGGTGAAGCTGATGGCGCGCACCCGGTGGTCGTCGCACATCTCGCCCACGATCACCCGGGCGCTACCCACCACGAGGTTGATCACACCGGCGGGAAAGCCGGCACGACTGGCGAGTTCGCCCAGCGCCAGCGCCGACAGCGGCGTGTGGCTGGAGGGGTGGGCGACCACGGTGCAGCCGGCGGCCAGCGCGGCGGCCGCCTTGCGCGTGAACATCGCGGCCGGGAAGTTCCACGGGGTCACCAGCGCCGCCACGCCCACCGGCTCCCGGGTGACACGCAGGTCGGCATCGGGGAACAGGCTGGTCACCGACTCGACGTCGACGCGGCGAGCCTGCTCGGCGTAGTACTTGACGAAGGAGGCGGCATAGTCGATTTCTCCGCGCGCCTCGCGGATCGGCTTGCCCTGTTCGAGAGTCATGATCCGGGCAAGGTCTTCGCGATGCTGGCCGATCAGGTCGAACCATTTCTCGAGCAGCGCGGCGCGGCTGGAGGCGGTGGCGCCGGCCCAGTCGGTGAAGGCGCCGTGGGCGGCGTCGATCGCGGCGCGGGCGCCGTCGCGGCCGCTGGCCGCCAGCGTGGCGAGCAGCGAGCCGTCGGCCGGATTGGTGACCTCGAGACCGGTGTCGCGGCCGGTATCGTGCCAGCGGCCGTCGATGAAGCTGCCGGTGCGGACGAGCCCGGGGTCGCCGAGCCGCCGGGCAAGGGGATGGCCCCTGTCGTCCTGGAACTTGTGAATCGCCATGACCCCTCCTGGAAACGTGGTTCGAAAGCGTTTGCGGCACGGGTTCGCGCCGCTCGGGAGACGCGCGCGGCGAGGCGCGGCAAGGCCGGCGCCCGCATCTTCGCAGCGTGACGTTATGGTAGGGCCAAGGGGTCGGAAAACGGGCCTTTTCTGCCCGGCCGCGTCCGAAGCGTTTTCTTTTTTCGGTGTCGTTGGCGGAAAGATCGTCCAGGCCGGTCTATTCCCCGTTGCCCGCGGCCAGCGCGTACAGCGGCAGGCCGGGCAGGTTCTTGACCGGCTTGGTGACAATGTAGGTGAAATAGCGGTCGACCCCGAGATCGGCGTCGAGCAGGTCGTCGATCAGCTGCTGGTAGTTGTCGATGTGCTTGACGATGGTCTTGAGCAGGTAGTCGATGCCGCCGCCGAGGGACCAGCACTCGCGGATCTCGGGGATGTTCATGACTGCCGTTTCGAACTTGTGAAAGTCGTTCTTGCGATGGGTCGCCAGTCCGATCTCGGTATAGACGGTCACCACCGGCCCGAGCGCCTTCGCACTGATCACCGCCTGGTAGCCTTCGATCACCCCGGCCTGCTCCAGCCGCTTCAGCCGCGTCCAGCACGGCGTCGGCGACAGGTTGACCTTCTCCGCCAGCGCCACCTTGGTGATCCTGCCGTGGGTCTGGAGAATGGCCAGTATCTGCAAGTCGGTCCGGTCGAGTTTCATCTGCGCTCAGCCTGCCATGGTCTGGATCGGAAGGATGCCAGGGGCGGATTCTAATCGAGATGCCGCCTCCACACGCGCGTCGGCGCGGCCCGTGGTGCCGACCCGGCGGCCGCCGGCGGCGCCGGGGCGAGCGCTCGGTTCTCGGAAATCTCGACTATCTAATCAACACAGATAATTGAAAAATAGAAATAAAAAAGTTAGTATTGAAACTATTTTCAATAGAGCGAAGCAAGGAGACGAACCGAATGTGTGGTTTCTCGGGCGAGGTGCGTTTCGACGGCTCCCCGCCCTCGACGGACGCGGTCCTGCGGATGAACGACGTGCTGGCGCCGCGCGGCCCGGACGGGGCCGGGGTGTACCAGGCGGGCAACGTCGCGGTGGGGCACCGGCGGCTGAAGATCATCGACCTGTCCGAGAGCGCGCGCCAGCCGATGATCGACAGCGAGCTCGGTCTCACGATCGTGTTCAACGGCTGCATCTACAACTATCGCGCCCTGCGCCGCGAACTCGAAGAGCTCGGTTACCGGTTCTTCTCGAACGGCGACACCGAGGTCGTGCTCAAGGCCTGGCATGCCTTCGGGTCGTCGTGCGTGGAGCGCTTCCACGGCATGTTCGCCTTCGCTCTGGTCGAGCGTGACAGCGGCCGGCTGCATCTGGCCCGCGACCGGCTCGGCATCAAGCCGCTGTACGTGGCTCCGGTCGACGGCGCGCTCAGGTTCGCCTCCACGCTGCCGGCGCTGCTGGCAGGCGGCGGCATCGACACCGCCATCGACCCGGTGGCGCTGCACCACTACATGACCTTCCACTCGGTGGTGCCCGCGCCCCGTACGCTGCTTGCGGGAGTGCGCAAGCTGCCGCCGGCCACGGTGCGGTCGATAGAGCCGGACGGCACGATGCGCGAGACGCTGTACTGGCGGCCCGACTTCGCCGCCGGAGACGAAGCGCGGATGAGCTTCGACGAATGGCGCGACGCCACCCTTTACGCGCTTCGCGTCGCGGTCGATCGGCGCCTCGAGGCGGACGTGCCGGTGGGAGTGCTGCTGTCAGGCGGCCTCGATTCGAGCCTGATCGTCGCCCTGCTCGCCGAACAGGGGCAGAAGCGCATTGCCACCTTCTCGGTCGGCTTCGAATCGGCCGGCGGCGAGCGCGGCGACGAGTTCGAGTACTCGGATATCGTGGCCCGCCGTTTCGGCACCGACCACCACCAGATCCGGGTCGACACGGGGCGCCTTCTGCCGTCGCTCGAGGGCTGCGTGCGGGCCATGAGCGAGCCCATGGTCAGCCACGACGTCATCGGCTTCTACCTGCTGTCCGAGGCGGTGTCGAAACACGTCAAGGTGGTGCAGAGCGGCCAGGGCGCCGACGAGGTGTTCGGCGGCTACCACTGGTATCCGCCGATGCTCGAGAGCACCTCGCCGGTGGAGGATTACGCGCGGGTGTTCTTCGACCGCGATCATGACGAGTTTCTCTCGGCCGTCGACGATCGCTTCCACGGCGACGACGAGAGCACCGGGTTCGTGCGCCGCTGGTTCGACGACACCACGGCGACAAGACCCGTGGACAAGGCGCTGGACATCGACGCGCGGGTCATGCTGGTGGACGATCCCGTCAAGCGGGTCGACAACATGACCATGGCCTTCGGACTCGAGGCACGGGTGCCGTTTCTCGATCACGAGCTGGTGGAGCTTGCCGCGCGCATGCCCGCCGAGCACAAGCTCGCCCACGGTGGCAAGGGCGTGCTCAAGGAGGCGGCGCGGGCGGTGCTTCCCGCCGAGGTGATCGACCGTCCCAAGGGGTACTTTCCCGTGCCCGCGCTGAAGTACATCGAAGGACCGTATCTCGACTTCGTGCGGGACATACTCGATCACCGCGGGGCGCGGGCGCGGCGCCTGTTCCGCCGCGGCTACGTCGACGAGGTGCTCAAGGACCCGGCGCGCCACATCACGCCCCTGAAGGGCTCGAAGCTCTGGCAGATGGCCGTGCTAGAGTATTGGCTCCAGGTCCACGGAATTTCGCCATGACCCGCGACGGCCATTACCGGCGGCGCCTGGAACGGCATCGCTCGCCGAGCCTGGTGGGCAAGGACATGCCCGGCGACGACGGCAGCCGTCACGCCGCCCGGCGCGACGCGGTGGTCGACTGCGGCTGGGGCCGGCTGATCTTCGCCCACACCTTCAGCGACAACCGCGCCATCGCCGACACGCTGCTTTCGGAATCTTCCGGACAGCGCGACATTGCGCTCTACGTCAGCGATCCGCACGTATTGCTGGCGATGAACCCGCAGGAACTGTTCCTGGATCCTTCCCACACCTACCGCCTGTGGCTCGACCGGTACGATCCGCCGGCGCTTCGCCCGCGCGGCTTCATCGTGCGCCTGCTCAACAGCCCCGCCGACGCCGAAGCGCTGTACGCCCTGTACCGCCGTCGCGACATGGTGCCGCCGCCGGTGTCGTTCATGTGGGGCAGCCGCAGTTCGCGCATGATCCACTACTTCATTGCCGCCGATATCGCAAGCGGTGAAGTCATCGGCGGCGCCACCGGGGTTGATCACGTGCACGCCTTCGACGACCCCGAGCGCGGTTCGAGCCTGTGGGCGCTGGCGGTCGAGCCCCAGGCGACCCACCCGGGCATCGGCCAGGCCATCGTGCGCCACATGGCCGAGTTCTTCATCGCCCGGGGCCGCAATTTTCTCGACCTGTCGGTGATGCACGACAACTCAGAGGCGATACGCCTGTACGAGCGGCTGCACTTCGAGCGCGTACCGGTGTTCGCGGTCAAGCGCAAGAACGTCTACAACGAGCCTCTGTACATCGGCCACCAGCCGGAGGATGAACTCAACCCCTATGGCCGCATCATCGTGCGCGAGGCTGCGCGGCGCGGCATCGGGGTCAACGTGCTCGACGTCGAAGGCGGCTATTTCGAACTGTCCCTGGGCGGTCGCAGCATCACCTGCCGCGAGTCGCTGAGCGAGCTGACCAGCGCCATTGCCATGAGCCGCTGCGACGACAAGGCAGTGACCCACCGGCTGCTGTCGCGTGCCGGACTGGCGGTGCCCGCGCAGGCAGTGGTTGCGGACATGGACGCCGCGCGACGATTCCTTCGAGACCACGGCGCGGTGGTCGTCAAGCCCGCGCGCGGCGAGCAGGGCCAGGGAATCAGCGTCGGCGTGCGCGACGAGGACGATCTCGAGCGCTCTGTCGAACATGCCCGGGCCCACTGCGACACGGTGCTGCTGGAGGAGTTCGTAGAGGGCGAGGACCTGCGCATCATCGTCATCGACGGTGAAGTGGTGGCGGCCGCCGTGCGCCGCCCCGCCGCGGTCACCGGCAACGGGCGCGACACCGTCGCCGACCTGATCGCCAAGGCCAGCCGGCGCCGCTCGGCCGCCACCGACGGAGAGAGCCGCATACCCCTGGACGATGAGACCGCCCGCTGCGTCGCCGCCGCCGGCCACGGCATGGACGACGTGCTCGACGACGGCCTCGAGCTGACCGTGCGCAGCACGGCCAACCTGCATACCGGCGGCACCATCCACGACGTGACCGACCGGCTCAACCCCGCGCTCGCCGACGCCGCGGTGCGAGCCGCCCGCGCCATCGGTATCCCGGTCACCGGGCTCGATCTCATCGTGCCGTCCGTCGAGGGCGAGGAGTACCGGATCATAGAGGCCAACGAGCGCCCGGGCCTGGCCAACCACGAGCCGCAGCCCACCGCCGAGCGGTTCATCGACCTTTTGTTTCCGCACACCGCGAACGCACGAAGTTTTCGCACCGAATCATGATAAAGACCGAAATCGACCGCGACTACGTCATCGACGTCCTGCTGCGCCTTCTGCACACCCCGAGCCCGAGCGGTTACACGGACCGCGTGGTGCAACTCGTCTGTGACGAACTCGATCGCATGGAAGTGCCCTACGAGATGACCCGCCGCGGCGCCATCCGGGCCAACCTCGCCGGGCGGCACTCGAGTCCCGACCGCGCGGTGGTGGCCCACATCGACACGCTCGGCGCCATGGTCAAGGCGCTCAAGCCCAACGGCCGTGTCGAGGTGGTGCCGGTCGGCCACTGGAACGCGCGCTTCGCCGAAGGCGCGCGGGTCACGCTGTTCACGGACCCCGGTTTTCACCGCGGCACCCTGCTGCCGCTGAAGGCCTCGGGGCACACCTTCGCCGCCGAGGTGGACGCGCAGCCGAGTGCCTGGAGCAACATCGAGTTGCGCATCGACGAGCGCGTCGGGTCCATCGACGACCTGATGGCGCTCGGCGTCAACGTCGGCGATTTCATCGCCGTCGATCCGCAGCCCGAGGTTCTCGACAACGGCTACATCTGTTCGCGCCATCTCGACGACAAGGCCGGCGCCGCCGTGCTGCTCGGCGCGATCAGGTCGGTGGTCGAATCCGGCGTCGAATTGCGCGTCGACTGCCATCCCCTGTTCACCATCTCCGAGGAGGTCGGCTCCGGCGCCTCGGCGGTGCTGCACGGCGACGTCGCCGAGATGCTGACCCTGGACAACGGCACTTCCGCCCCGGGCCAGAACTCGAGCGAGTTCGGCGTGACCATCTGCATGTCGGACATGGCGGGGCCGTTCGACTACCACCTCACACGGCACCTGATCCAGCTGTGCCGCGAGTTCGACATCGAGTGCCGGCGCGACGTGTTCCGCTACTACCGCTCCGACAGTGCCTCGGCGGTCGAGGCGGGCAACGACCTGCGCACGGCGCTGGCCACGTTCGGCGTGGATGCCTCGCACGGCTGGGAGCGCATCCACTGGCACGCACTTCAGTCGCTGGCCGAGCTGGTGGTGGTGTACATGCAGTCGCCGCCACTGCACGACCGCGACGAAATCATGCCGCGCAGGCCCGTGCCGGCGGCGGGAGGTCGGTCATGACGGAAAAGCCATATCGCATCGAGCACGACAGCCTGGGCGAGGTCCACGTGCCGTCGGGAGCCCTGTACGGGGCGCAGACCCAGCGCGCCGTCGACAACTTCAAGATCAGCGGCCTGACCATGCCGGCGCAGTTCATCCGTGCCGCGGCCCTGATCAAGAAGGCGGCGGCGACGGTCAACCACGAATTCGGCCTGCTCGACGACGTGCGGGCCGCCGCCATCGCGCTCGCCTGCGAATCGATCGCGGCCGGCGAACACGGCGATGCCTTTCCGGTCGACGTGTTCCAGACCGGTTCGGGCACCAGCACCAACATGAACGTCAACGAGGTGGTTGCGCGCCTCGCCTCCCGCGACGCGGGCATCGAGGTTCATCCCAACGATCACGTCAACATGGGGCAGAGCAGCAACGACGTCATTCCCTCGGCCATCGCGGTGGCCGCCTGCCTCGCTGTGCACGAGCGGCTCTTGCCCGCCCTCGAGCACCTGGAGCGCACCATCGACGATCGCGCGCGTCATCTTGCCGACGTGGTCAAGACCGGGCGCACCCATCTCATGGACGCCATGCCGGTCAGGCTCGACCAGGAGCTCGGCGCGTGGTCGGCGCAGGTCAGGGCGTGTCGTGAGCGCATCGCCCGGTCGGCCTCGCGCATGGCGGAGCTGGCCCTCGGCGGCACCGCGGTGGGCAGCGGCATCAACGCGCCGCAAGGCTTCGCGGTGGGCGTCGCCGAGCGCCTTGCCGAGGAAACGGGGATCGCCTTTCGCGAGAGCGACGATCACTTTCGCGACCTGTCGAGCCAGGATGCGAGCGTCGACATGAGCGGCCAGCTCAACACCCTGGCGGTGGCGATCATGAAGATCTCCAACGACCTGCGCTGGATGAACAGCGGTCCGCTGGCCGGTCTCGCCGAGATCGAGCTGCCGGCCCTGCAGCCGGGCAGCAGCATCATGCCGGGCAAGGTCAATCCAGTCATCCCCGAGGCGGCGGCCATGGCCGCCGCCCAAGTGATGGGTTGCCACGCCACGGTCACCGTCGCCGCCCAGTCGGGCAACTTCCAGCTCAATGTCATGCTGCCGGTAATCGCCTGGAACCTGCTGCTGGCCATCGACATCATGGCCGGCGCATCGCGGGCGCTTGCCAACAAGGCCATCGCCGGCTTCACCGTCAATCGCGAGCGCCTCGCCGCGAAGCTCGGCCTGAACCCGGTGCTGGTTACCGCCCTGAACCCGATGGTCGGCTACGAGAAGGGTGCCGCCATCGCCAAGCGCGCCTTCGCCGAGGGCCGTCCGGTGATCGACGTGGCAGTGGAGATGACGGAGTACTCGCGCGAGGAATTGGAAAAGCTTCTCGATCCGGAGCGGCTGACGGAGGGCGGAGTCGTTGAGTAGGCCGTGCCCGCCGACCAAATCGCCTGCAGGCTTACCTCCTACAGCGGCTTCGTTTTCGATCCAGGGCACTGCAGGAGCCTGCCTGCAGGCGATTGATACGGAGGGCACCGCGCCAACAGGGGTTTCATCTGGTTGCCGGGTCGTCCTTGCCGGTCATCGGGTAACCCCGGTCGCTGCCGGCGCCACCAGCCACCGGTAGCTCGCCACCGTCGCGATCCCCATGACCGCGATGGCGGTGCTCATCGAGCCGGGGCCGCCGTCGTGGAACGTCCCGACCAGTACGCCGACCAGCGCTGCGATCGCCATCTGCAAAAAGCCGAACAGGGCCGAGGCGGCGCCGGCCATGGTGGGGAACGGTGCCAGGGCGCCGGCGATGGTCTGGGGCATGACGACGCCGACCCCGGCCATGTACACGACCATCGGCGCGATCACCGCGGCCACGTGGTCGATGCCGGCGATGACCGCGAGCCACATGGCGCCGCCGGCCGCCGCCGATACCAGCGCGCCGGCGCGGATCAGCGTGTCGTAGTGATGGCGATGGCTCAGGCGGCCCCCGACGATGGTGCCCGACATGTAGCCCGCCACCACCATGGCGAAGTACAGGCCGAAGTGCTGTTCGGCGACGCCGAAGTGGCCGATGATCACGAACGACGATCCGGACAGGAAGGCGAACAGTCCCGAGAACACGAACGTGCAGCACAGGGTGTATCCGAGGAATCGCCGGTCGCGGACGAGGAAGGCGAAATTGCGCGCCATGGCCAGCGGGGCGATGGCGCCGGGATCCTTGTGCATGTTGGTCTCCGGTACCGCGCCGGCGGTCACCGCGAACGCAGCGACGCCGTACAGCGCCAGGACCACGAACACCGACTGCCAGCCGAAGGCGACGACGAGGTAGCCGCCGGCGAGCGGCGCCACCGCCGGCGCCAGCGCCATCACGGTGCCGATATAGGAAAGCACGCGCGCCGAGCCGGCCGGGCCGTGAATGTCGCGCACCATGGCGCGCCCCAGCACCGGCCCGGCGCAGGCGCCGACCGATTGCAGCAGCCGCCAGGCGATCAGGGACCCGGCCGACTGCGCGCTCGCGCAGCCGATGGTGGCGACGACGAACAACACCAGGGAACCGAGCAGCACCGGCTTGCGCCCGAAGCGGTCCGACAGTGCGCCGTAACCGAGCTGCGACACCGCAAATCCGGCCAGGAACACGCTCAAGGTGAGCTGCACCGTGTCGATGCCGGTGTCGAGGGCGACGGTCATCGCCGGCATGGCGGGCAGGTACATGTCGGTGGCCAGCGGCCCCAGCGCCACCAGCGCGGCGATCACGACCGTGGCCGCCGCCGAGTCCTTCCTCAGCACGGCGGCGGTCGGCGTCGAGAAGGTCGGCTCCTGTAGTACCACGGACCAGGAACGAAGCCGCTGCAGGAGCCTGCCTGCAGGCGACTGTGTCGGCGTGCACGGCGGCGCCGGCGAAGAATCGCCGGCAGGCCGGCTGCTCCCACAGTGCCGCCGCCCACGCCTCGCGGCAAAACGAAGCCGCTGTAGGAGCCTGCCTGCAGGCGATCGCATCGGCGGGCACGGCGCCGGCAGGAATCGCCGGCAAGGCCGGCTCCTACAGTGCCCTGGATCGAAAACGAAGCCGCTGTAGGAGGTAAGCCTGCAGGCGATTGTATCGGCGAGCACGGCGCCGGAATCAAGCCGCGAGCTGCCGCACCACGTAGTGCAGGATTCCGCCGTGGACGAAGTATTCCCATTCCTTCGGCGTGTCGATCCGCACCTGTGCGGTGAAGGTCACGGCGGCGCCGTCGGCCTTTTCGGCACGGACCTCGACCGTGTGCGCGCCGCTTTCGAAGGCGGCCACCGAGTAGGACTCGGTGCCCTCGAGGCCGAGCGACTCCGCGTTCTCGCCGTCCGTGAACTGCAGCGGCAGGATGCCCATGCCCACGAGGTTGGAGCGGTGGATGCGCTCGAAGCTCTCCGCGATCACCGCCTTCACGCCGAGCAGCATCGGCCCTTTCGCCGCCCAGTCGCGCGACGAGCCGCTGCCGTACTCCTTGCCGGCGATGACGATCAGCGGCACCCCTTCATCGGCGTAGCGCACCGACGCGTCGTAGATGGTCATCTGCTCGCCCGAAGGCACGTGCCGCGTCCAGCCGCCCTCGGTGCCCGGCGCGAGCCGGTTGCGCAGGCGGATGTTGGCGAA
>CBFGVH010000101.1:0-11120 GCA_965652415.1 uncultured Gammaproteobacteria bacterium
GATGTTGCGCATGGTGGCGCGGCTGAGCGCGCGTGCGCGCACGATGCCGCGCAGGTCGCCCTTGACCAGGGTGACGGCGGCGCTCTCCATGGCGACGTCGGTGCCGCTGCCCATGGCGATGCCGATCTCGGCCTGCGCCAGCGCCGGGGCGTCGTTGATGCCGTCACCGGCCATCGCCACGATGCGGCCCTCGGTCTGCAGCTTTCGCACCGCCTCGACCTTCTGCTCGGGCAGCACCTCCGCGATCACCTCGTCGATGCCGAGCCTCGCCGCCACCGCCTTGGCCGTGGCGCGGCTGTCGCCGGTGAGCATGACGATTTTCAGCCCCTCGGCATGCAGTGCCGAGATCGCCTCGGGCGTGCTCTCCTTGATCGGGTCGGCCACGGCGATGAGCCCGGCGGCGGCGCCGTCGATGGTGACGAACATCACGGTCTTCCCCTCGCTTCGCATCGACTCGGCCCGCTCTCCGAGTGAGCCGGCCGCAACGCCCCGATCCTCGAGCAGGGCGCGGTTGCCGATGGCGACGTCGACCCCGTCGACGCGGCCGGCCACGCCCTTGCCGGTGATCGACTCGAAGTTCTCCACGGAGAGCATCGATGCCCCGCGCTCCTTCGCGCCGGCGACGATGGATGCCGCCAACGGGTGCTCGCTGGCCTGCTCGAGGCTGGCAGCGAGAGCGAGGAAGCGCTCCTCCGGAAGGTCCGACACGTTGACCATGTCGGTCAGCTGCGGACGTCCCAGGGTCAACGTGCCGGTCTTGTCCACCACCAGCGTGTCGGCGGTGCGCAGGGTCTCGATCGCCTCGGCATTGCGAAACAGCACGCCCATGCCGGCGCCCCTGCCGGTGGCGACCATGATGGACATGGGCGTCGCCAGCCCAAGCGCACAGGGACAGGCGATGATCAGCACCGCCACCGCGTTGATGAGGGCATAGGCCATGGCCGGCTCGGGTCCCGCCAGTGACCACACGACGAACGTGACGGCCGCGATGACGATGACGATCGGCACGAAGTACCCGGCGACCACGTCGGCCAGCTTCTGGATCGGCGCCCGGCTTCGCTGGGCGTCGGCGACCATCTGCACGATCCGTGCGAGCAGCGTGTCGGCGCCGACCTTCTCGGCACGCATCACCAGCGCTCCGGTCGTGTTCAGCGTCGCCCCCACCACCTTGTCGCCCGGAGCCTTCTCCACCGGTACCGGCTCGCCGGTGATCATCGACTCGTCGACGTTGCTGCGGCCCTCGACGACCTCGCCGTCGACCGGGACCTTCTCTCCGGGCCGAACCCGAAGCCGGTCGCCCGGCTGGACCTCGTCCAGCGGCACGTCGGCCTCGCTGCCGTCTGCCTCGATACGCCGCGCGGTTGCCGGCGCGAGGCCGAGCAGTGCCTTGATGGCCGCGCCGGTACGGCTGCGCGCGCTGAGCTCGAGCACCTGCCCGAGCAGGATCAGGGTGGTGATGACAACCGCGGCCTCGAAGTACACGCCCACTTCACCGCCGTGGGTGCGAAAGGACGCCGGGAAGATCGACGGCGCCAGCGCGGCGACCACGCTGTAGCCGTAGGCGACGCTGACGCCGAGGCCGATCAGCGTGAACATGTTGAGACTGCGGTTGACCACGGACTGTACCGCGCGCACGTAGAACGGCCATGCCGACCACAGGCACACCGGCGTTGCCAGCAGCAGTTCGGCCAGCACCCGCGATCGCGGCGAGAGCAGGTGTGACACCGGCTGTCCGGGCAGCATGTCCCCCATGGCGAGCAGCACGACGGGAACGGTGAGAATCGCCGCGAACCAGAAGCGCCGACTCATGTCGCGAAGTTCGGGGTTGTCGTCCTCGCCGGCGGTCACTGTGCGAGGCTCCAGCGCCATGCCGCACTTGGGGCATGCACCGGGCCGGTCGCGGACGATCTCGGGATGCATCGGGCAGGTGTACTCGATAAGCGCCGCCGGCGCCGACGGGGCGACGGGTTCCAGCGCCATGCCGCACTTCGGGCAACTGCCCGGCCCCTCCTGGCGCACTTCGGGATGCATGGGGCAGGTGTGGAGATTGCTCATGACTCTTCGTACCTCGCTGCGGATACTGTTGATCAGCCTGTCCACGGGCAGGCCCTGCGTCGCGCGACGCGGCGCGGTGGCTGCCCGGTATTGATCAGGCTAAACCTTCCAGTGACTGGAATGTCAACAGGTATTTTTGGCCCCGTTTTTCCTGGCCCGGGTGCCCGCTACCGTTCAGGCGAGATTGAACAGGGACTTCGGCACCACGCCCGCGAAGTCGATGAAATTGATGACGAAATGGGCCAGCATGACCGGCAGCAGGGAGCCGCCGGCGAGGTAGCCGACCATGAACACGGCGCCGATGATCGAGGTCACCACGACCGCGTGCAGTCCGCCGCTCCAGTGAATGAGGCCGAACAGCAGCGAGGAAACCACGACGATGAGGACGGTGCTCGTCGTGTATCGTCTCAGGACCTCGAGCATGACGCCGCGAAACACCAGCTCCTCGACGACGGCGACCAGGGCCAGGCCGACGGTGAGGTCGATCCAGTTCCACGCCGCGCTGGAGATGGCAGGCATGCCGCCCAGGGCCGGGTACCCGGGCAGTTCGGCGATCAGCCGGTAGCCATTCTGGTCGACGAGGGTGCCGGCGGCGGCGACCACGAGGAACACCGCGATCATTGTAGTCCAGGGCCGTGCGTCCAACCCGAGTTCATCCGCACGCAGCGAGCCGCGCCACAGCATCCAGCCGACGATCGCCAGCGGCAGCGCCTTGACCGCGAAGTAGTCGATGGCGAGCCATGCCCGCCAGTCGCCGACTGCGATGCTGGCGAAGTCGTTCAGGTAGAACGGCAGCGACAGAACGACAAACAGCACGGGGCCCGCACCGCGACCATGCCGCCAGCTGCTCCGCTCATCGTCCACCGCACTCTCCTGCGCGCCCGGCGGCGCGCGAGTCCGTCACGCCCGCATGCAGGCGTTCATTTTCTCGACAGCCGAATCGTCCAGCTTTCGTCGTCCAGGGATCGCTCGCTGGTGAAATCGCCGGCGAAGTCGTCGCCGCCCCATTCGACCGCCAATGTCTCGCTCATCAAGTAGTCGCGGTAGGTGTCGAGGGCCGCCTTGACCCGGCCGCCGCCGTCGACGCGCAGCACGATCCGGTCGGAGATCTCGAGGCCCGCCTGCTTGCGCGCGTCCTGCACCGTGCGCACCAGCTCGCGCGCCACGCCCTCGACGAGCAAGTCCTCGTCGAGATGGGTGTCCAGGCCCGCGAGGAAGCCGCCCTCCTCGGCGCAGGCGAAGCCCTCGGCCGACTCGGTTTCCACCAGCACGTCCTCGGGCGCAAACGACAGTTGCTGCTCGCCGACGACAACCTGGTACGGCTGCCCGTCGGCGTGGGCGCGCACCAGCGCGGCGCCGTCGCAGGCCGCCAGCGCTTCGCGGATGGCGGGCACCAGCTTGCCGTAGCGCTTGCCGAGCTCGGGCAGCTTGGGCTTGATGCGGTAGCGGACGAGTTCCGCGTCGGCGGCGAGGAACTCGATGTGCTTGATGTTCAGCTCCTCGAGCACCTGGTCGGCGTGACGCTCGATGGCGGCGCGTGCGCGCTCGTCGGGAACGCGCACCAGCAGCCGGGACAGCGGCTGGCGCACGCGCACGCGGCTCGCCTCGCGCGCCGAGCGGCCGAGGGCGACCACGCGTTGTACGACGTCGAAGTCGTACACGAGATCATGGTCGACGAGCGCCGCGTCGGCCGCCGGCCAGTCGGTCATGTGCACCGACAGCGGCGCGTCGGGATCGACGCCGCGCACCAGGTTCTGGTACACCGCCTCGGCCAGGAACGGCATGAACGGGGCCAGCAGCCGGTGCACGGTATCGAGGCATTCGTACAGGGTGAGATACGCCGACTGCTTGTCGTCGCCGGCCTCGGCCTTCCAGAAGCGGCGACGGTTGCGGCGCACGTACCAGTTGGAAAGCTGGTCGACGAACGACTCGATGGCGCTGCCGGCTCCCTGGGCGTCGTAGCGGTCCATGGCGGCGGTGGCCTGTTCGACGGTCCGGTGCAGCAGGGCGATGGCCCAGCGGTCGATCTCGGGTCGCTCGGACACCGGCACCTGCCGCGAGAGGTCGACGCCGTCGAGGCGCGCGTACATGGCGAAGAACGCGTGCGTGTTCCAGAACGTGTTCACGAACGACGCGGCCACCTCGGCGACGATGTCCACCGAGATGCGCTTCTGCGACTCGGGCGCAAGCCGTGCCAGGAAGTACCAGCGCAGCGGATCGGCGCCGATGGTGTCGAAGACGTCGTAGGGGTTGACGATGTTGCCGAGCGACTTGGACATCTTCTTGCCGTTGGCATCGACGATGTGCGACAGGCACACGCAGTTGCGGTAGGCGACGCTGTCGGAGACCAGCGTGGCGATGGCGTGCAGGGTGTAGAACCAGCCGCGGGTCTGGTCGATGGCCTCGCAGATGTAGTCGGCCGGGAAATGCGTCCTGAAGGTCTCTTCGTTCTCGAACGGGTAGTGCCACTGGGCGTAGGACATGGCGCCTGAGTCGAACCAGCAGTCGATCACCTCGGGCACCCGGCGCCATGTGACGCCGTTCTCCTCGAACGTGATCTCGTCGATGGCCGGTCGGTGCAGGTCGAGATCCGTCAGGCTGCGGCCGGCCAGGGATTCGAGCTCGGCCACCGAGCCGATGCAGCGGTAGTTGCCCTCCCCGTCGCTCCACACCGGCAGCGGCGTGCCCCAGAAACGCTCGCGCGACAGCGCCCAGTCGATGTTGTTCTCCAGCCAGTTGCCGAAGCGGCCGTCCCGGATGGTCTCGGGCACCCAGTTGATGGTGCGGTTGAGTTCCACCATGCGGTCGGCCACCTCGGTGGTGCGGATGTACCAGGCGTTCTTGGCGTAGTAGATCAAGGGATCGCCCGTGCGCCAGCCGAAGGGATAGTTGTGCACGAATTTTTCGGCCTTGAACAGGTCGCCGCGTTCTTTCAGGATGTCGATGATGACAGGATCGGCGTCCTTGAAGAACCGGCCGGCCACGGGTGTGACCTCGTCCCTGAAATAGCCGTCCAGGCCGACCCCGTGCACCACCGGCAGGCCGTGTCTGACGCCGAGCTCGAGGTCGTCCACGCCGTAGGCCGGTGCCACGTGGACGATGCCGGTGCCGTCCTCGGTGCTGACGAAGTCGGCGGCGAGCACCCGGCAGATGTCGCCCTCGGCCTCGAGGTAGTCGAACAGGCGCTGGTAGCGCATGCCAACGAGTGCCGATCCCTTGACCGTCTTCACCACCGTGCCCGCACGCTCGCCGAGCACAGTCTCGCGCAGCGCCGAGGCGACGATGAACGTCTCGCCGCCCGAGGCGACGTAGTCGTAGTCGACATCCTCGCCCACCGCCAGCGCCAGGTTCGACGGCAGCGTCCACGGCGTGGTGGTCCACACCAGGAACGACGTGTTCTCGTCGTCCTCGAGTCGAAAGCGCACCGTCACCGACGGGTCCTCGACCTCCCGGTAGCCCTGCGCCACCTCGTGCGAGGACAGCGTGGCGCCGATGCGCGGATCGTAGGGGACGACCTTGTAGCCCTGGTAGATGAGACCCTTGTCCCAGATGGTCTTGAGCAGGTACCACACCGACTCGATGTAGTCGTTGTCGAGAGTGTAGTAGGCCTCTTCCATGTTGACCCAGAAGCCCATGCGCTCGGTCATCTTCTCCCAGTCGCCGATGTAGCGCATCACCGACTCGCGGCAGCGGCGGGTGAACTCGGCAATGCCCACCTTCGCCTCGATCTCCTTCTTGTCGAAGATGCCGAGCTCCTTTTCGATCTCGTGCTCCACCGGCAGGCCGTGGGTGTCCCAGCCGGCCTTGCGCGGCACGTGGTAGCCGCGCATGGTCTTGTAGCGGGGGTAGATGTCCTTGAAGCTGCGGGCGAGGACGTGATGAATCCCGGGGCGGCCGTTGGCCGTGGGCGGACCCTCGTTGAAGGTGAACAGCTCGCGTCCGCGGCTCATCGCCAGCGTGGCGTTGAACACGTCGTGCTCGCGCCAGAAGTCGAGGATCCGCTGCTCCAGCTCCGGCCCGTTGTAGCGGCCGGTGACGTTCTTTAGTGCCATGACGTTGCCATCTCCGTCTGGCGCCCGGCCAAAAAAAACCCCGGGCGCTGCTCGTGAAACGAGTGTGCGCCCGGGGCGAGATTCTGTCGCGGTACCACCCGGGTTCGCCGGGCCCTCGCGGGCCGCGGCCTTTGCAGGTGACGGGCGCGCGTCGCGCGCGATCACCTCGATCCGGTAACGGGGATCAGGCCGGCTGAGTCTACTGGCGTCGCACCCGCCGCGCGGGGGACCGTTCGGTCAGCGGCTCCAGGGTGATCTTCACCGGGGCCCGGCCGGGGCTCGCACCATCCCCCGGTCGCTCACATCGCGGACTTCTCCGGCTACTCGTCCCTTTCAAAGCCTTCAAGGACGCGAGATTCTACCGGTTTGCCGCCGGATTACAAGGCGTCGGCCGAGCACCCGGGGCCGGGTGGTCGACCCGGCGAGCTTGTTCCGGTGCGAGGCCCGATGCGGGTATAGTGTCGGCTTGCCGAATTCGTCCGCCATCTTGTGTTCCGCGCATCCATGCCCGCGCCGTTTCTCGTCGCCTGCCAGTTTCTGACCACCGTCCCGATCCGCTTCGCCGCGCCACCCTCGGTGCGCGAGCAGGGTGCGTCTCTGGCATGGTTCGGCGCCGTGGGGCTTATCCTCGGCGCGGCGCTGGCGCTGATTGCTTGGCTGGCGGCCGCCTGGGCGCCGCCGCTCGTCGCGGCGGCGCTGGTGCTTGCCGGCTGGGTGATCGCCACGGGCGCCCTTCACCTCGACGGCCTCGGCGATTCGGCCGACGCCATGATGGGGGCGAGCCGCGCCGAGGCGTTCGCCATCATGAAGGACCCGCGCGCCGGTTCGATGGCGGTGGCGGCCATCGCGGTGGTGCTGCTGGCGAAGTTCGCCGCCATTGCCGCGTTGATCGGGCAGGGGCACTTCGCCGCCGTGGCGGCGGCGCCGCTCGTCGCCCGCGTTGGCGCCCAGGCCTTGTTCCTGACTACGCCGGCGGCCCGCGAGGACGGCCTTGCCGCAACGCTTGCCGCCCATGCCGACCGGCAGCCGGTGTTGATCGCCCTGGTCGTTGGTCTCGCCGCGGCCGCTCTGCTGCTCGGGTTCTCTTCCTGGCTGGTGCTGCCGCTCGCGGCCGTCGTTTTCATCGCCGTGCGAGCGCTGATGATGCGCAAGCTGCTCGGTACCACCGGCGACAGTGCCGGGGCGCTGGTGGAGATCCTCGAGACGGCCGTGCTGGTGCTGGCGATATGAAGTCGCTGGAACAGGCGGCTCCCGGGGTCCTTCCATGAGGCTCGTCGCCCTGTTGGCCGCGTTGCTGGCGGCGCCGATGCTGTTCCTGGTGGCGCGCCACGGCGAGGTCGTCGACATGACTCGCAGCCTGGTATCGGCGGGCGGCATGGCGCTGGCCCTGTACGCGGCCGCATCGATCGTCGGCTACCGCTTTCCGCGCGCCGCGCCCGTGACCGTCGCGCTCCTGTTCCTGGCGGCCTTGCTGGTCCGTGTCCTGTTCGGCTTCGTCTACGAGTTCTCCGGGCGCGGTTTCGACGGCGGATTCTTCATGCACGTCAGCCTGACTTCGCTGGCGGTCGGCTGGGACCATTTCTCGCGCGCGATCGTGCTGGCGGTGATCCTGCTGGCGGCGGCCACTTTCCTGGTGGCGCGCCTGGTCGGACGCCAGCAGAGGTTGGCGCCTGCGCCCGCGCTCTTTCTCGCTCCCGTTTCAGTCGCCCTTCTGGTTTACGGCGCCGCCGGGGCGCCCGAGGTCCATTTCGCCAAGGGCTATCTGCGTTACGCCGACCGGACCGTCGAGACATCGCCGCCGAGTGCCGTCGACGCGGCGCACAATGCCGCGCTGCTCGAGCCCGTACGAGGTGCGCGCGAGTTGCCGCTGCGCAAGGCGCTGCTCGAAGCCGAGGCGCCCGACGAGCCTTTGAACCTCATCCTCGTCTATCTTGAGTCCTTCAACGAGATGCTGACCGAGGACTCGCCCCATCCCGGGCTGACGCCGCGTATTGCCGAGCTCAAGGAACGGTTCACTGTCCTGTCGCCCGTGTACTCGTCGGCGTTCCTGACCATCGAGGGTATTGCCAACTCCCAGTGCGGCACCCTGTTCGACATGGAACACGCCAACAACGCCCTGGTTACGGCAGACGGGCGGCTGTCGGAACTGCCGTGCCTGGCCGACATCCTGGCCGCAGCCGGCTACCACCAGGTCTATGCCGGCGGCGCCGGCCTCGATTTCGCCGGCAAGGGCGAGTTCCTTTCGGATCACGGTTTTGACGAGCTGTTGGGCTGGGAGCATTGGGATGCGGAGGGTCACGACGCCATCGGCGCGTGGGGTTTGCCGGACGATGTCCTGTTCGAGGAAGGCCTCGAGATCGTGTCGCGGCTGCACGGCCGCGAGCGGCCCTTCAACCTGACGCTGCTCACCATCGGCACGCACCTGCCCGGGTTCTTCTTCGAGGGCTGCCCCGAGTATTCCGCCAAGGAGGACGACCACTACCTCAACGCGGTGCATTGCACTGACTACCTGTTCGGACGCTTCGTCGACGAACTGGAGAATCGCGGCATTCTCGAGGACACGGTGCTGTTCGCACAGGCCGACCACGGGGTATTCGAGAACCCGGAAATGCAGCGGCTGTTCGGCGACGCCGTGTCCGACACCCGGCTCCTGACCCTGGTGGGCGGCCCGGCCGCGGTGCGCGAGCGGTTGGCCCGGACCGCCACGGATGCGCCAGGCTCCAGCGTCAACACGGTGGCCACGGTGCTCGACCTGCTCGGGGTGCGCCACAACACCGGCTTCGTGCTGGCCCGCTCGCGGTTCGATCCCGATTGGCCGCCGCCCTACCTCCTGACCCGGCGGCTCGACCTTTTCGACGGCGAGCCGGTCGTCAACGACCCGTTTGCCTGTAACAGCGAAGAAACCGCCGGACCGCTGTCGTTGCCGCTTGACGACTGCGGCAAGGCGCGCGTCATGGATGCCCTGCACGGCGTCAACCGCGCCTACTCCGGTCAGTACGATATCGGCGAAGGCAGCGGGGTGTGCGAGCTCGCCGCCGAGGTGGCCATCGACGGGGATAACGGCGAGGTGCGGATCAAGTGGGGCAGCGAGAATCTTACCCGGCGTTTCCATCATCGCGGCGTCCGCCTGTCCGACGGCAGCCGCAAGGGTGTCTACGCGGTGTTGCTCGACGAGCACGACCGGGTGGAGCACCGCCTGTTCTTCGGCGCCGACAACCAGTACGACGTGTGGCAGTTGAGTCAGCTCATCGCCAACGGGAAAGGACGGGTGCTGCTCGCCGCCAATACCGCGGCCGCCGAAGTCGACGCCTCCTACCGCCGGTTCTGGCCTGACATACTCGAGCGCGGCCCGGTGGTCTACGGCGAGTTCCGCGATGGGGGCATCGAGCCGTGGCTCGACCTCGACGAGGCGGCGCGCTTCGTCCCCGCGTCGTGCGAAGGCGGCCCGCGCCCGGCTCCGTAGCAGCACGTACTTGAGGGGCACTATTGACCCCGGTACCGCCTCGCGCCATTCTTGCAGGCCGCTCAAGGCAACGGAATCGCGAAGGACTGAACGCATGACAACCACCAGCTACGACGCCATCATCATCGGCGCCGGCATCATCGGCGCCGCGGTAGGCATGGAACTCGCCCGCAAGGGCTACCGCACCGTCAACATCGACCGGCTGCCGGCCGCCGGCTACGGCTCCACCTCGAACTCCTGCGCCATCATCCGCACCTATTACTCGACCCTGGAAGGGTGCGCCATGGCGTTCGAGGGCTATCACTACTGGCGCGACTGGCCAGGCTATGTCGGCGGCGATGATCCGGCCGGCATGGCGCGCTTCATCGAGTGCGGCACCCTGGTGATGAAGACGCCGCACAACCGCTTTCTCGAGCCCGTCATGGCCATGTCCGACACCCTCGGCATTCCCTACGAGGACTGGGATTCCGACCGGGTGCAGCAGCGCATGCCCCTGTTCGACCTGCGCGCGTTCGCGCCCGTCAAGGCTGCGGACGATCCGACCTTCGGCGAGCCGTCCGGCGAGCGGGTGCCCGGCGCCGTGTTCTGGCCCGGCGGGGGTTACGTCAACGATCCGCAGCTCGCCACGCGCAACATCCAGTGGGGGGCGGAGCAGGCCGGAGGCGTCTTTCGCTTCAATTCCAATATCGTCGAGATCCGGCGCGCCGGCGGGCGCGTGATCGGCGTGACGCTGGCGGGCGGTGAACGCATCGACGCGCCCGTGGTGGTGAACGTGGCCGGTCCGCACTCGGCCAAGGTCAACGACATGGCCGGCCTCGCCGGCACCATGAAGATCGGCACCCGCGCCCTGCGTCACGAAGTGCCTCACGTGCCGGCGCCGCCCGGGTACGACGTCGACAAGGACGGCGTGATCACCTCGGACAGCGACATCGGCGCCTATACCCGTCCGGCCAGCGGCGGACAACTGCTAGTAGGCAGCGAGGACCCGCCATGCGACACGCGGCAGTGGGTCGACCCCGACGACTTCGACCGCGACCTCACCGACCACTCCCGCGTGCAGGTCATGCGCGTCGCCCAGCGGCTGCCGTCTCTCGGCATTCCCAACCGGATCGGCGGCGTGGTCGACCTGTACGACGTCACCGATGACTGGATCCCGATCTACGACAGGAGCGATCTCGACGGCTTCTACCTTGCCATCGGCACCAGCGGCAACCAGTTCAAGAACGCCCCGGTGGCCGGCAAGCTCATGGCGCATCTCATCGACACCTGCGAGGCAGGTCACGACCACGACGCCGAGCCAGTCACGTTTCGCCTCGACCACGTCGGCCGCGACGTCAGCATCGGCTTTTACTCGCGCAACCGGGAGATCAACCGCGACAGCAGTTTCTCGGTGCTGGGATAGCGTGAGAGCAGGGCATGCTTGACGCGCTCGCGGCGTTTTGGCGGTCGCAAGGCCGCGGCACTTCAGAGGCCGGTCTTGGCGCAGATTGTCTTTGGGCGTCGTGCCCGCCGATGCAATCGCCTGCAGGCAGGCTCCTACGGTGGTTTCG
>CBFGVH010000102.1:0-11119 GCA_965652415.1 uncultured Gammaproteobacteria bacterium
TCAACCACTACGGCAAGGACATGGTCAACTCGCTGACCCAGGCCGTGCAGTTCGGACTGCGTGACAAGCAGGCCAACGGCAAGAACTTCGAGATCGTGGTGCCGCTGTTCTCGCGCCTTATGGCCCAGGGTGCCGGCGAGAACATCAAGGGCATCTTCGGTTCCACCAACTGGCACTGGTCGCTCGAGGACGCCGGCTCGCAGGCGTTCGTCAAGTCGTTCGGCGCCGAGTACGGCTTCCCGCCCTCCCAGGCCGCGCACACCTGCTACGTGCAGGCGCTGCTGTATGCCAATGCCTGCGAGAGCGCGGGTACGTTCAATCCCTGCGAGGTCATCAGCGCCCTCGAGGGGTTCGAGTTCGACGGTGCGGGCAACGGTCCCACCGAGTACCGCGCGGCCGATCACCAGTGCTTCAAGGACGTGCTGGTGGTGCGCGGCAAGGAAGAGCCCTCGAGCCAGTTCGACATCCTGTCCGTGCACGAGGTCGTTCCCAGGTCGCAGGTAGAGTACGAGCCGGACATTTTCGGCGGCGAACTCGGCACCTGCGCGTGAGCGCACCCGGTCCCGGCTCACGTCTCGCCGGGACCCCGGGGCCATGACCGAGCCCGCCGGGGGCCGCGGCTTCCGGCGGGTTCGTCGATTCGACGCGTACGCGGATATCGCCGATGGATGCAATCGTCCTGCAGATTCTCAACGGGCTCGACAAGGGCGGCGCCTATGCCCTGATCGCGCTCGGGCTGACGCTGGTGTTCGGTACGCTGGGGGTGGTGAACTTCGCCCACGGCGCGCTGTTCATGCTCGGCGCATTCTGCGCCGTGACCTTCCAGAACCTCATGACCCTCTCGGTACGGGTCAAGGACGAGAGCATCACGTTCTTCGATGCCTACAAGGAAGTGCCCTATCTCGAGACCTGGTTCGGCGACACCGGCGCGGCGCTGATCGACTGGGTGGTGCCGCTGTCGATCCTCATGGCGATCCCCGTCATGCTGCTCATCGGGCTGGTCATGGAGCGGGGGCTGATTCGTCACTTCTACAAGCGCCCCCACGCCGAGCAGATCCTGGTCACGTTCGGGCTGGCCATCGTGCTGCAGGAGATCATCAAGTCCTTCTTCGGCGCCAACCCGATTCCCACGCCGGCCCCCGAGATCGTCTCCGGCAGCGCCAACGTCGGCGCCTGGCTGGGCCTCGGCGACTCGGTCGTGTACCCGTACTGGCGGCTGATCTACCTGCTGTTCGCGGGCATCGTCATATTCTCCGTGTTCGCATTCCTGCATTTCACCACCTTCGGCATGGTGGTGCGCGCGGGCATGGCGGACCGCGAGACGGTGGGACTGCTCGGCATCAACGTGGAGCGACGCTTCACCATCGTCTTCGGCATCGCCGCGGTGGTGGCGGGGCTGGCGGGCGTGATGTACACACCCATATTGCCGCCGGACTACCACATGGGCATGGACTTCCTGGTGCTTTCCTTCGTCGTCGTCGTGGTCGGCGGCATGGGATCGCTGGCCGGGGCGGTGAGCGCGGGATTCCTGCTCGGGATCCTGCAGTCGTTCGCCTCCATGAACGAGATCAAGTCGATCATCCCGGGCATCGACCAGATCATCATCTACCTGGTGGCGGTGATCATTCTGCTGGTTCGGCCGCGCGGCCTGATGGGCCGCCAGGGCGTGATGGAGGATTGAGACGTTGAACCTGTTCAAGCTTTCCGGCCGCGATGCGTTGATGATGGCGATATTCATCGTCGCCGTGCTCACCATGCCCGTCTGGCTGACGCCGATCGGCGCGGGCTATCCGGACCTGGTGCAGAAGTTCGCGATCTACGGGCTGTTCGCCATCGGCTTCAACATCCTGTTCGGCCTGACGGGATACCTGTCCTTCGGCCATGCGGTGTTTCTCGGTGTGGGTTCCTACACCGCGGTGTGGTCGTTCAAGCTGATGTCGATGAACGTGTTGCCGGCGGTCCTGTTCGGCACCCTGGCGGCCGGCGTGTTCGCGGTGGTCATCGGTTTCGTCAGCCTGCGGCGATCCGGCATCTACTTCGCCATTCTGACCCTCGCCTTCGCGCAGATGTGCTACAACCTTGCGTACTCGGTGCTCACACCGATCACCAACGGCGAGACCGGTCTGCGGGTGCTGCGCGATGACCCGCGCTATCTCGACGCCATGCTCGGCGTGGCGCCGGATCCCACCCCGGTGGGCGAGTTGTTCGGCATCAACATGCAGGGCTATCCCGGCTTTTACTTCTGCGCCGTCATGTTGATCATCGGCTTCTACGTGTCGCTTCGGATCTTTCGCTCCCCGTTCGGCATGAAGCTCCGGGCGATCAAGTCGAACCAGAACCGCATGCGATACACGGGATTCAATACGCGGCCCTACCTGCTGGTGGCGTTCGTGATCTCGGGGATGTACGCGGGCATGGCGGGCTCGCTGATGGCCGTGACCGATCCCCTTGCCGGCGCCGAGCGCATGCAGTGGACGGCCTCCGGAGAAGTGGTGCTGATGACCATCCTCGGCGGGGTCGGTACGCTGACCGGTCCGCTGCTCGGTGCCGGGCTCATCAAGTACTTCGAGAACATCTTCTCCTCGTTCAACGCGAGCACGCTGCACGAGGCGTTCGCGTTCCTGCCCGATGCCGCCGAGAACGTGCTGGTCGCCGTCGTGCATCCGTTCGTCGGCGAGGGCTGGCACCTGACGCTGGGCGTGCTGTTCATGGTGATCGTCATCTTTCTTCCCGGCGGCCTGGTGGAGGGGATCAGCCGAATCGTCGCACGCTCGAAGGCCAGGCGGCGCGCCGCGGCGTCGGGAAGCGCCGCCCAGCCGCACGGGAGTTCCTGAGATGGGCAATGCCGTCGTCCTCAACATCGCCTACGTCGACAAGACCTTCGGCGGGTTGCACGCACTTTCGAACGTCAACCTCAATATCGAGCAGGGCAGAACGCACGCCATCATCGGCCCCAACGGCGCCGGCAAGTCGACGCTGCTCAACGTCTGTATCGGGCGCCTCAAGCCGGATCGGGGCACCGTCACCTTCGACGGCGACATACTCACCGGCAAGGCCCCCCACGAAATCACCCAGCTGGGCGTCGCCCGGGTGTTCCAGACACCGGAGATCTTTCCCGAGCTGTCGGTGCTCGAAAACGTCATGATCCCGGCGCTCGCCAGGCGCGACGGGTCGTTCCGCTTCAATGCGTTCCGGTTGCTGGCGGCGGAGAACGAACTGCGCGAGGATGCCGAGCACGTGCTCGACGATCTCGGCCTCGCCGATCAGCGCCACGACGTCGCCGGCAGCATGTCGCGCGGCGACAAGCGGCGCCTTGAACTCGCCATGAGCCTGATCCAGCATCCGAAGCTGCTGCTGCTCGACGAGCCGACCGCCGGCATGTCGCGGGCGGACACCAACCGGACCATCGAGATACTGCAGCAGATCAAGGAGCGCGGCATGACCAAGGTAATCATCGAACACGACATGCACGTGGTGTTCTCCCTCGCCGACAGGATCTCGGTGCTCGCCCAGGGGTCGGTGATCGCCGAGGGCGCGCCGGACGAGATCAGGGGCAACCCGCGGGTCCAGGAGGCCTACCTCGGGGAGACGCAGCAATGAACAAGGCCGCCGAACTGCCTGAGGCGACCCGGACGGTGGAACAGGCCTATTTTTCCTGCCGCGACGTCCATGCCTATTACGGCGAGAGCTATATCGTCCAGGGCGTAAGCTTCGATGTGCGCGAAGGGGAGATCATCGCGCTGCTCGGGCGCAACGGCGCCGGCAAGACTTCGACGTTGCGGACCATCGCGCGCGCCGGCACGCCGGAGATTCGCCGCGGAGAGATCTGGCTCGACGGGACCGCCGTGCACCGGTTGCGCGCCCACGAGGCGGCACAGCTGGGGATCACGCTGGTGCCGGAGGACCGCCGCATCATTCCCGGTCTCAGCGTGGAGGAGAACCTGCAACTGGCGCAGATAGAGCCGCCGGTGGGTTGGCCGCTGGAGAAGATATACGAGCATTTCCCGCGCCTGGCCGAGCGGCGTCGCCAGCAGGGCGTGACCCTGTCGGGCGGCGAGCAGCAGATGCTCGCCGTTGCCCGGGCGCTTGCGCGCGATGTCAGGCTGCTCCTTCTCGACGAGCCCTACGAGGGTCTTGCGCCGGTGATCGTCCAGGAGATCGAACGCATCCTGCACGGCATACGCGAGCTCGGCATCACCACAGTCATCGTCGAACAGAACGCCGTCGCCGCGCTGCGCCTGTCGGACCGGGCCGTGATCCTGGACATGGGCAATGTCGTGTTCAGCGGGCATGCCGGGGAGGTGCTCGACAACGCCGAGCTGCGGCAGCAGTACCTCGCCATCTGACGCGCGCCCGTGTCTACTCCCGCCGCGCGGCGAGCCGGACGCTGAACATGGTGTCGCAGCGCGCGCCGCGACCGCTGCTTCCGGGTCCGAAGGCCCGACCTTCGCAGGACACCACCCGCACTTCGCCGGGCTCGCCGTCGACGAGTTCCAGAGCCAGCGGTACCGGGTCGAACCCCCCACCGCGGCAGGCCGGGTTGTCGCACGGTATCTGAATTCCCCGCGCCGACGCCAGCACGTGCAGGGCGGAGCGCGGCGGCGAGGTGCCAGGGCGCGCCTGGCAGACTTCGACCACGATGGTCACGTCGCCCGCACGGGGGTGGCTGGATGCGCCGTGCGGCGATTCTCGCTCGTTGCCCGCGTGGCGCGCCCTCTCGTGGCTGAAGTCCATGTCGCCTATCCCCAGAGCAGATAGCCGGTCAGCAACCCCGGCAGATAGCCGATCAGGAACAGCAGGGCGTAGTAGCAGGCCCGCTTGTACAGGGGTTCTTCGTAGATGCTGGTGGAAATCTGGTAGTGGGTGGACATGAACGCCGCCTCCGTGGACCGCGGCGGTGCCCTGGCGGGGCCCGCCTGCGCTGACCACGCGAGGTTAGCGGGCGGAGCTTAAGACCGGATTAAGATCGGCTCAGGACTCGGCGCGCGGTGTCGCCAGTGAGCGGGGAGCGATAGCGGAGGGACTGTCGCCAACGATCCTTATCGCACGCCCGGGCTGGCGGCCGGCACCGAGGTCATCCTCCCCGGTGGGCAGCGATACGGTCACGCGCAGACCGCCGCCGTCGGCGTCATCCAGGACGATCTCGCCGCCGTGCAGCTCCACCACGCGCCGCACGATGGACAGGCCGAGTCCGGATCCCCAGCTGTCGTTGTGGGCGCGCCTGGAAAACCGGTCGAACACCTTGTCGCGGTCAGCCGCCGGGATACCAGGTCCCTGGTCGCTCACCGACAGCCGCACCGAATCGCCGGTGCGCTCGAGGGAGACGGTCACCGTGCTGCCGCCGGGCGAGTACTTGACGGCGTTGTCGACGAGGTTTCGCACCATCATGCCGAGCGCCTCGCCGTTGCCGCTGATGCGTATGCGAGCGGCGCGGGCGTCCTCGAAGCTCAGCTCGACGTCCCTTCGGTCGGCCTGCGGCAGGCAGTCGAGAATCACGGAGCGAACGGTCGCCGCGATGTCGACCGGATCCCTCGCCAGTTCGCGCGATTCGTCCAGGCGCGACAGGGCCAGCAGCTGGCCCACGAGGTGGCTGGCGCGGTCGACGCCGGCGAGGATGTTGACGAGCGCCCGCTGCCCCTCGGAGCCGTTGCGCGCCGCCAGCGCCACCTCGGCCTGGGCCTTGAGGCCCGCCAGCGGTGTGCGCAGTTCGTGGGCGGCGTCGGCGACGAAGTGCCGCTCGTTGTCGATTTTCTGCTTGAGGCGCTCGAGCAGCACGTTCAGCTCTAGCACCAGGGCGTTGACTTCCTCGGGCGCGTAGGGTGCATCGATGGGTTCGAGGTTGTTGGGGTCGCGACGGTGCACCTCCGCGGCGAGGCGCTGAAGCGGTCCGAAGCCGCGGCCGACGATCAGCCATATCAGCAGCGTGACCACCGGCAGGCCGAGCAGCACCGGGTACATGGTCTGGATGACCACGTGGCGGGTCAGGTAGTCGCGCGGGCGGTACGGTTCGCCGGCGCGGATGGTCAGGCCGTTGGCGCTGTCCTGGTACGAATAGGTGCGCCATCTCTCGCCGTCGATGATGGAATCGGCGAAGCCGGTGGCGGTATCGGCGAGGCTCTGGCGCGGGGCGTTGCGCGAGTAGACGATCAACTCCCCGTTCTCGTCCCAGACCTGGATCACGAGGTTCTTGCGGTATTGGTCCTTCGGCTCCGTGCCCTGCCCGACGTCGTCGTCGAAGTCGGGCAGGCCGAACAGGGTACGGGTGGCGACCCGGGCCGACTGCTCGAGCTGGGTGTCGAACAGCGCGTCGACCTCGCGACTGGCGCCGAGATAGGTGGCGCCGATGACCACCAGCCACAGCGTCACCGTGGCCGCCGTGAGGCCGACGAGCAGGCGGCGGCGAACGGAGTTACGCGCCATGACGGCGGCCGATCACGTAGCCGACTCCCCGAATGGTGCGAATCACCTCGTGGCCGATCTTGCGGCGCACGTTGTGCAGGTGCACCTGGATGGCGTTGCTGTCGACCTCGGCGTCCCAGCCGTACACGGTTTCCTCCAGCCGTTCGCGCGACAGCACGGTGCCCGGATTGCGGATCAGCGCGTGCAGGATCTTGAACTCGCTGTGGGTGAGGTCGACATTGCGCTCGCCGACGCGAACCACGTACGCGGACGGGTCGAGCTCGATGTCGCCGCAGCGCAAAACCGGCGCGCGGCGGCCGTCGTCGCGGCGCATCAGGGCCCTGATGCGCGCCGCGATCTCGCGGATGTCGGCGGGCTTGACGAGGTAGTCGTCGGCGCCGCCGTCCAGGACGGTGAGCTTGTCGCCGATGTCGCCGCGCGCGGTCAGCACCAGGATGGGCACGGTGCCGCCCTGGTCGCGGTACTCGCGTACTACCCGCGTCCCGTCCCCGTCGGGCAGGCCGAGGTCGAGAATGGCGGCATCGAAGCTCTCACTTGCAAGAGCGTGCAGTGCCAGGCGTCCCTCCCTGACCCAGTCGACGGTGAAGCCGGCCTGGGACAGGCCCGTCTGCAGCCCGTCGCCGAGCAGGGTGTCGTCTTCGACCAGCAGGATACGCAAGGTGGCACCGGCTCAGTAGCTGAACTCGATCCCGAGGAAGGCGCCGACGGAGGTGCCGGCGGCGGGCGCCGCGGGATCGACGAAGCCGTCGTAGCCGCTCACGTGATCGAGCGTCAACGCGCCGCCCAGCACCCAGCGCCGGCCGAGCGGTACAAGGAAGCCGGCCTTGCCCTGCAGCGAGAAGTTTCGCGCCAGGTCGTAGCGGAAGTCGAAACCGTCGTCGGAAAGGGCGGCGCCGTGTGTTCCGAGGCTCCAGAACCAACGGCGCGCGCGTGCCTCGCGAATCGACTGCTCGGGCAGCAGGTAGGCGTCCGGCGACGGTTCGCGGTACAGGTCGAACAACGGCAGCCAGCGGGCATTGAAGCCCTGTGCGCCCGGGCGTACCACCAGCCCCGGCGGCGCCAGGCCCATGCTCATGCCGAGGGCGACGTCGTCGTTGATCTGGTAGCGCAGGGAGCCGTCGTCGTCGCGGTACAGCTCCACCAGCGTCAGGCCGTTGGCGGTGATGGCGACGGTGGTACCGTCGTCCTGGCCGGCCGCCACGGGCTGCGCGGCCAGAGCCGCCAACGCGAGCAGCAGGCGAAAAATGTAAGGTTTGCCCATGACGTCACCCGGGGGTTGCGGAACTTGTCAGCCCGTTTCCGTTGCATTTTCCCACAATGCGGCGGCTTCGACCTTACCTGCCGATCATTAATCGAGTCTTAAGTGCAGCCGGGCTCCCCGCGGCGACGGTACCCGCCGTTGCGGGTCACTGCGGCCGCGGGGCGGTTTCGCCGAGCCACGGGTCATCCTCGTCCACGAGAATGAGGGCGGGACGCCGACCGGCGAGGGTGCGCGAGAGCGCGTCCGCGAGACCGGCGCCGTCCCGCGGCCGGTGAAAACCGGCACCGAATGCGGCGGCCAGGGCCTCGAAGTCGGGAATGACGCCGCTGACGCCGATAGGTTCCTGCCCCCGCGCCAGCATGTCGTCGCGGATCTGCTGGTAGCCGCGGTTGTTCCAGACGACGACGGGCAGGGGAAGTTCCAGCTCGGCGGCGGTGACCAGTTCCTGGCACGTGAACATGAACCCGCCGTCGCCGGCGAGCGCCACCACGGGTATCGCCGGGGCCGCCAGGCAGGCGCCGACGGCATTGGGCAGGGCGCAACCCAGCGTGCAGTACCCCGCCGGGTAGTGCCACCTGCCGGGCGCCTCGACCGGGAAGCGGAAGGCGCCGGTGTACACGACCTGGCACATGTCGCCGAACACCATGGCGTCGGCCGGCAGCGCCGCGCGCAGCGCGTCGAGGAAGACGGCGTGCCGGCGTTCGCGGTAGTCGAGTCCCGCGGTCATGCGCCTCCTCGCTGCCGCGACCCGCTCGTGAACGGTACCGGCCGCCGACTTCCGTGCTTCGAGGCGACCGCCGAGAGCGGCTTCCAGGGCCTCGACCGCGGCCTCCGCGTCGGCGATGATGGCCGCCGCCGGGGGATAACGGTCGTCGATCTTCGCCGGGTCGATGTCGACCCGGACCAGGGCGCCCGGGATATCGAGGCGTTCGACGAAACTGTCCGTTTCCGACAACTCCGTACCCACGGCGAGCACCACGTCGGCGGCGGCCACGAGATCGTGCCCTGCCGGATGGCAGACGGCCCCGCCGAGGGCGAGGGGATGGCTGTCGGGGACGATGCCCTTGCCCCGGATGGAGCTGATCACCGGCGCCGCGAGCCGCTCGGCGAGACGGCGAATGGCGTTCGCCGCGCCAATGGTGCCGCCGCCGACCAGGATCAGCGGTGCGCGGGCGCCGGCAAGCAGCGACGCTGCACGCTCGACGGCGGCCGACTCCGGCCGCGGGCGGGCGGGCGGCACGACTGTTCGCCAGTCTTCCTGGGCCGGCAGGGACAGCACGTCGATGGGGATGCTGATGTGCACCGGGCGCGGCCGCCCGGCGGCGAACACGGCGAAGGCGCGCCCCAAGAGGTCGGGTACGGCGCCGGGGCTTTCAACGCGTGCCGCGAATGCCGTCACCGGCCGCGTCACCGCGGTGAGATCACTCACTTCGTGCAGGCAGCCCCAGCCCTTGCCCTGGCTGGCCGAGGTCGTATCGCTGGAAATCACCAGCATGGGCGTGGAATCGGCAAAGGCCTGGCCCATGGCCGTCACCGCATTGGTCACCCCGGGCCCGGATATGAGGAAGCACACGCCCGGGCGGCCGCCGGCGCGGGCGTAGCCGTCGGCCATGAAGCCTGCACCCTGCTCGTGGCGCGGCTGCACGTGGCGGATCGACGAGCCTTCGAGACCGGCGTACAACTCGAGGGTGTGGACGCCGGGGATGCCGAACACGGTGTCGACGCCGTACGCCTCGAGCAGCGACACCAGCGCCTGGCCCGTGCGCGTGGTCATCGAGCGACTCTCCGGCGGGGGCGCCTAGCGGCGCGCGAGGATCCGCAGCATGCGCCGGAGCGGCTCGGCGGCACCCCACAGCAGCTGGTCGCCGACGGTGAACGCCGAGACGTAACCGGGGCCGAGGCCGAGCTTGCGCAGGCGCCCCACCGCGATCTCCATGGTTCCGGTGACCCGGGCCGGGGTGAGCCCCTCGAGGGTCGCCTCGCGCTCGTTGGGAACGACGCGCACCCACTCGCTGTGGGCGGAGATCTTGCGCTCGATCTCCTCGAGCGGCAGGTCGCGGCGCAGCTTGATCGTGAACGCCTGGCTGTGGCAGCGCATGGTGCCGACGCGCACGCAAACGCTTTCCACCGGGATCGGCGCGTCGGTGCGGCCGAGGATCTTGTTGGTCTCGGCAGCGCCCTTCCACTCCTCGCGGCTCAACCCGCCACCGAGGTCGCGGTCGATCCACGGCAGCAGGCTTCCGGCCAGCGGGTAGCCGATCTCCCCGGTTGGCAGCGACGCCGAGCGCATGGCGGCAGCGGCCGCGGCGTCGATGTCGAGGATGGAGCTCGCGGGGTCGGTCACGAAGTCTGCGGCGGCCGTGTTGACGGCGCCCATCTGCTCGATCAGTTCGCGCATCTGCCTCGCGCCGCCGCCGGAGATCGCCTGGTAGGTCATGGCCGTGATCCATTCGACGTCGTCGGCCTCGAGCAGGCCGCCCAGCGCCATGAGCATCAGGCTGACGGTGCAGTTGCCGCCGATGAAGTCCTTCCTGCCATCGTCGAGGCCCCGCTCGATCACGCGCGCGTTGACCGGGTCGAGGATGATGACCGCGTCCTCGTGCATGCGCAGAGTGGACGCGGCGTCGATCCAGTACCCCTGCCAGCCGGCCGCGCGCAGCTTGCCGTGAACATCGGTGGTGTAGTCGCCGCCCTGGCAGGTGACGATGACATCCATGGCGGCCAGTGCGTCGATGTCGTTGGCGTCGGCAAGGGGGGGCGTCTCGCGGCCGATATCGGGAGCGGTCCCGCCCGCCTGCGAGGTGGAGAAGAACCGGGGCTCAGCGATGAGATCGAAGTCGCCCTCGTCTCGCATCCGCTGCATCAGCACGGAACCGACCATCCCGCGCCAGCCGACAAAACCTGCCCGTTCGAGTTTCATTGATTTGCGTCCGAAGCTCCGTAAAGTGCCGAAAAAACGGCATATTATAGGAAACCGGGCGGGTCAGCGTCCAATGCGGTCCGCGGCCGGCGGGCTGTCCGCGGGGCAGTACGTGCGAGCGAATTGGTCAATATTGCGAATAGGAACTATTCGCGATAACATGTGCCCATATCCTGTATGCCCCTGTTTCCCGGGGGTCCGGTGGCGACTATGGGCGAGCGAACACGGAACCGGAACATGGCCGAAGGCGACAACCGAACCGCAGAAGGCGATTTCGTCGTTCTCGCGATTCGCCGCGACAAGCTGCTGGACCTGTTGCGCGGTCGCTCGTTGTGCGCCAACGATTTGCGGTGCGAGGATTGCCAGGCCCGGGACTGCGTCAGGCGGATGGCCCTGGCCGTCTGCCGGCCGAGGCCGCCGATGTGATCGCCTGCGGGCTTACCTCCTGCACCGCGGCTTCGTTTCGTCGTGGAGTCGGGGGATGGCACTGTAGGAGCCGGCCTGCCGGCGATTCTTTC
>CBFGVH010000103.1:0-10948 GCA_965652415.1 uncultured Gammaproteobacteria bacterium
GACGTTCACCCGGTTATCGGCAGATATACAATCACGGACCCGCAAGTGAACAACGACGATCCACCGGTTTACCCATCCATTTGTGAGAAACATCATGTCCAGCAATACCCAGCTTGAACCGAATCCACGCAGCCGGACCGCGTCCGGCACGCGCCGTTACACGTTCTCCTCGGAATCTGTTTCCGAGGGTCATCCCGACAAGCTGGCGGACCGCATATCCGACTCCGTGCTCGACCTGTTCCTGGAACGGGATCCTGCCGCGAAGGTCGCCTGCGAGACGTTTGTCGCCGACGGGTTCGTGCTGGTCGCCGGCGAGTTTCGGACGTCCCCGCCGGACCTGTTCGATGCCCTGCGGGACGAAGTCGGCGACCTCGCCCGCAAGGTCATCCGGCAGACCGGGTACGACGGGTCCTTCCCCGGCATCGATCCCGAAACCTGTGAGGTACTGCTCAAGATGCACCGGCAGTCCGAAGACATTCACCAGGGCGTCGAGCGAGGCGACGCCATCGGTGCGGGCGACCAGGGCATGATGTTCGGCTATGCCAGCGACGAGACGCCCGAGCTGATGCCGCTGCCCATCATGCTCGCCCACCGGCTGGTGCAGCACCAGGCCGAGCTCCGCCGGACCGGAGAGATCCCCTGGCTACGTCCGGACGCCAAGAGCCAGGTGGCGGTGCTCTACGAGGACGAGGTTCCGGTCGCGGTGGAATCGGTGGTGCTGTCGACCCAGCATACCGAGGACGTCGACGGGCCCACGATCCACCTCACCGTGTCCGAGCGAATCATCGCGCCGGTGCTCGCCGACCTGCCGCGCACGGTCGGGTACGAGGAGTTCATCAACCCCACCGGCCGATTCGTGGTCGGCGGCCCCCACGGCGACACCGGCCTGACCGGGCGCAAGATCATCGTCGACACCTACGGCGGACGATGTCCGCACGGCGGCGGCGCCTTCTCCGGCAAGGACCCGACCAAGGTGGACCGCTCGGGCGCCTATGCGGCGCGCTGGGTGGCGAAAAACGTGGTCGCCGCGGGCCTGGCCCGGCGCTGCACGGTACAGATCGCCTACGCCATCGGCGTCGTCGAGCCGACGTCGCTGATGGTCGACACGCATGGTACGGGGATCGTTGCCGAGCCTCTCATCGAGAATGCCGTTCGAAGCGTGTTCGATCTGAGCCCGGGCGGTATCATCCGGGATCTCGACCTTCGACGCCCAATCTACTCGGCAACAGCCGCCTACGGGCATTTTGGCCGCGACTTGCCGACCTTCACGTGGGAGGAAACGAATCGGGTTATCGAGATGCAACGCGCAATCGATCGCATTCGTTCGAGCATGCACGAGTAATCGGGCGAGATCGATGCCAGGAGAAAATGGTGGAGAAGCAATACGACATCATCGGAGACATCCACGGGTGCAACCTGACGCTTGGGTCCTTGCTGATGCGCCTGGAATATCGGCGCGTCGACGGCGTGTATCGCCATGACAGTCGTCGGGTGATATTTCTCGGCGACTTCATCGACCGCGAGCCCAACCAGCGGGAAGTCATCGATATCGTGCGTCCGATGATCGACTCCGGCACCGCGCTCTCGGTCATGGGCAACCACGAGTTCAATGCCATCTCGTGGTTTACAGAGCACCCCGACACCGGGAAGCCACTGCGTCCGCACAGCAAGAAGAATCGTAAGCAGCACTCGGCATTTCTCAAGGCCTATGGATACAATCCCACCGAGTACCGCGAGCTCATCGACTGGTTCCGAACGCTACCGCTGTGGCTCGATCTCGGCGACGTTCGCGTTGTGCATGCGTGCTGGGATCGGGCTTCCATAGCACTGGTTCGGGGAGTACTTGGAGATACCGCCACCCTCGACGACGGCTTCCTGGTCAGGACAAGCGAGAAGGGCTCGCCGGAATACGGTGCAGTGGAGACCATCCTGAAAGGAAAGGAGATAGCGTTACCCGACGGGCAGTCCTTCCACGACTCGGACGGTAACCCGCGCAGGCATATCCGGGTCAAATGGTGGAGCGATGCCCCAACCTATCGCGAGGCGGTCCTCGGGCCGGAAAGCGCCGTCAGTCACATTCCGGACGACCCCATCCAGGGCGACCGCCTCCTGGAATACGGCCACGACGAGCCGCCGGTATTCATCGGCCATTACTGGCTCGAAGGCGATCCCGCACCGCTGGCGCCGAACATCGCCTGCCTGGATTACAGCGTCGCGAAACGAGGAGGAAAATTGGTAGCGTACCGGTGGGACGGTGAATCCAGACTGGACGCGGGCAAAATCGTCTCGGTGGACCGACTGGAGCCCTAACGGGATTCGACCGAAGTGGCTCGACAACATCTGCGCCAGCCCCGTGGATCTCGCTGCCGCCTGCTGGATCTTTCGCGTACGGCACCAATCGACTACGCCACACGAACAAGTACGCAATTGGTGCCCAACCGCCGCGAATCAGCTTCATCGATGATGGCTTGGGCATCGTCACAGGCGCGTGGACTCGGCTTGAATACACGGGTGCAGGCTGACCGTTTTTGCCACGCAACACGGCCGGACTCGCTTCACGCGGCTGCACATCGCACCCGAACTTGACTTTAGTCAAAGTAACGCCCGGTACCTCCCGGTATGGTGAGCCTCACAACCGATCATGGAGACATGGTCGATTGTCGGGAGCGTCGAACGCATCCGGTCTTTCTCCAAGTATTCCATGCCCCGATTCGTTCGGGGCATTTTTTTATGCGCGGGGGCGTTCGATTCGCCAGAGCACGAGGCCGCTTGCGACGAGCAGCAAGGCGCCGCACACGGTCAATGCATCGAGTGCGTCGCCGAAGAACGCCACGCTGAGCGCGGCAGCGAACAGGAGTTGGGAGTACAGGAAAGGCGACAGCAGCGACGCGGGTGCGCGGGCGAAGCCGGTGATGATGGCGAAGTGTCCGGCGGCGCCGAGGGCGCCGACCGATATCATCAGGATGAGCTGTGTCGCAGTGGGCGCGTCCCAGACGAACGGAGCCGCCGCCGTCAGCACCACCGCGCCGACCGCCGTGGTATAGAACTGGGTGGCGCCGGCGTGATCGTGGCCGGCGAGCATGCGCGTCATCAGGAAGTACACGGACAGGAGCATCGCGGCGCCGAGCGGCAGCAGCATGAACGGATCGAGGTTCGGTCCCGGACGGATGATCAGGAGCACGGCGGCGAAGCCCAGCACGGCGGCGGCGAGCCGCGCGGGACGCGGGCGCTCGCCGAGATACCGAATGGAGATGAGCGACACGAGCACCGGCGCGAAGAACTGAACCGCGGTGGCATCGGCCAGCGGCACGCGTGTCAGCGCCGTGTACATGCACAGGGTGGCCCCGAACAGGCACGTCGCGCGAATGCCCTGCAGCGCGGGCCGCCTCGCGCGAAGGAACGCGAGGTTACCCGCCCTGAGCAGCACGGCGGTGACGACCAGGGAATGGAAGAAATACCGGGCCCAGACGATCTGGACGATATGAAGCTCGGCGCTCAGGTGCTTGCCGAAAGCGTCCATGCTGGCAAGCGCGATGCCCGCGCCCACCACGAGCAGGATGCCGACGGCGAGGCGGGACGGGTCGGCACCTGCCGCGGTGCGCGGCAACGACGGCGTCACGGGCGCCCCGCGAGGCCGGGGTCCACGTCGCCGCCCCGATTCAGCCGCCGAAGCTCTCCGGGTGCGCGCGCATCCAGTCGGCGAACTCGGCGACCGCGGTCTCCAGCGTGTAGCGCGGCGTGAAGCCGAAGTCCTCGGTCATGCGCTTGCACTCGAGCGGTCCGCGAAGCACCGTGAAGTCGGTCCAGGGTTCTGCTCCCGGTCCGACGCTGATGTCGGCGCCTGGCACGGCGGCGCGGATCGCGTCCACAACACGGAACGTCGTGTAGTTCTCACCCGAACCGAGGTGATAGGCGCGGTGATTGAGCGTGTCGGCCTCATAGGCGGCGAGCGAACCGAGCGCGCAGTCGGTGACGTAGGTGAAGCTGGCGGCGAAGTCGCCGCCGCTCGGTTCGGCGACACGCTCGCCGCGCAGCACGCGGCGCAGGAACTCGGGCACCGGCCCGCGCGGACCCTCGAACTCGGGCGGCACGAGCGGCGGACCGAACACCCAGGAGATGCGGATCGACGCGGCCGACAGGCCGTACATGTTGGCGTACACCTCGGTCATGATCTCGGCGGCGCGCTTGGTGCCGCCGTACAGGGTGCGCGGCGTCGGCGGCTCGGTCTCTGGAATGGGTTTCTCCCGGTCCTTCCACTCCTGGAACACGGCGCCCGTGGAAATCAGGAGGAAACGCCGCCAGTTGCGCTGGCGCGCCGACTCGAGCAGGTACACCGTGCCGTCGACGTTGCTGCGGAACGTGTGCAGCGGCTGCGGCAGGCCCATCTTGTCGTTGGGGATCGCGGCCGGATGAATGCAGCCGTCGATGTCGTGCTCGGCCGCCATCATGGCCACGGCGAAGGGATCGGCAAGGTCGCACTTGACCCACGTGACCTTGTCGCCGAGCGCCTCGGCGTCGGCCTTGCGGAACGTGTGGTTGACCTGCGCCACGACCTCGTGGCCGCGATCGACGGCGTGTTTGACGGTCTCGTAGCCGACGTGGCCCATGGCCCCCGTCACCAGCATCTTGCCCACTATTCGTCCTCCGGGGGCGAGGTGATCACGTAGAAGACGAGATCGCCGATGCCCGTGTTGTAGATGGCGTGCTCGACGCCGGGCGGAATGAAGATGGTGTCCTGCGGTCCGACCACGAAGCGCTGGCCGGACAGCTCCATGAGCGCCTCGCCCGCCTGTATGTGATAGATCTGCTCCTGCACCACGTGATGATGCGGGGCGACGTAGCCCTTGGGCTGGTAGATGGAGATGCGAAAGTCGAACTGCTTCGTGGCCGCATTCTCCGGGCGCACCAGCATTTTCGACATGGCATCGAAATGATTCGGCGGGTTCTCCCAAAGGACGCTCGCGCCCTTGCGTATCACCGCGCCGTCGACAACGATATCCGTTGACATTGATGGTTCTCCGGATGGCTGGTTAACGGGTGTTCAGGTGTTCGAGCCAGGCGGCGAGCCCGGCCTTGAGGTCGAAGCGCGGACGATAGCCGAAGGCCTCGCGCGCGCGGGTGCAGTCGAGCGCGCCCTTGCGCGGTATCTCGACCTTGCCGGCGTGCCGGTACACGCCCGATCCCACCGAGACGTCGGCGCCGGGCACGAGTTCGCGCACCATGTCGAACATCTCGCCCACGGTGGGGCACGAGTCGCTGGCGACATGATAGACGTCGTGGGCGTGGTCCGCGTGGTCGAGCGCCCTCAGCGTACCGTCGACGAAATCGTCGAGGTAGGTGTGGTCGATCTTCGAGTCGGCGCCGGTGGGCAGGTGCAGCGGCCGTCCCTCGTTCGCCGCCTCGAGCACGTCGCGGGGAATGCGCATGCGCGGGAAGCCGGGTCCGTACACCCACGACGTGCGCAGGTTGATGTTCTCGATGCCGTGAGTCATGCCGTAGGTGCGGCCGAGATGTTCGATGGCGACCTTGCTGACGCCGTAGGCGTACAGCGGGTTGAGCGGATGATCCTCGGTGACGCGGTCGGCGGTGAAGTGGCCGTAGGTCTCCTCGGAACTGATGTGGATGGAGCGTCGTACCTCGAACAGCGCCATGGTCTCCCACAGGTTGATGGTGCCTTCCATGTTGACGCGGAACACGTTCGACGAGCTGCCGAGCGAGGCGATCACGCCCACCATGGCTGCGGCATGGATCACCGCGTCGGGCCGCTCGGCCTTGAACACGCGGGCGATGTTGGACATGTCGGTGATGTCGCCGGAGTACGGGCGGATGCGCT
The DNA here is from genome assembly GCA_965652415.1 of uncultured Gammaproteobacteria bacterium. Classification (GTDB taxonomy): domain Bacteria; phylum Pseudomonadota; class Gammaproteobacteria; order Arenicellales; family CAJQKF01; genus BQJD01. The sequence continues at coordinate 5,834 of CBFGVH010000103.1, forward strand.
CGTCGGCGCCGGCGGCATGGGCCAGCGCCGGCGTGGACGCGACATCGAGGGCGACGGCTTCGTCGCCGCGTGCGGCCAGCGCCTTGCACAGCGCGACGCCGAGGAAGCCGGCGCCGCCGGTCACGAGTACTTTCATGGTCTGTCGTCTCTTCGGCTCATCGCGCCGTCTACACGTTGAACAGGATCAGCCGCTCCTCGGTGAGGTCGCGGATCGCGTACTTCGGCCCTTCCCGGCCGATGCCGCTGTCCTTGACCCCGCCGTAGGCGAGCTGGTCGGTGCGCCACGTCGAGGTGCCGCCGAGGATGACGCCGCCGGTGCGGATTCGTCGCGCCAGGTCCATGCAGGTCTTCAGCGAATTGCTGAGCACGCCGCACTGCAGGCCGTAGGCGCTGGCGTTGACCGCGGCCACCGCCTCGTCGATGTCGTCGAATGCGATGACGTTGGCGACGGGCCCGAAGATCTCGTCGCAGACGATGCGTGCACCGGCGTCGACGCCGGCGAGCAGCGTCGGTTCGAAGGCGGCGCCATGGCGCGTGCCGCCGGTGACCACGCGGGCACCGGCAGCCGCCGCCTCGGCGACCCACTGCTCCACCCGGCGCGCGGACTGCTCGTCGATCAGCGTGCCGATGTCGGTGGCGTCGTCCAGCGGATCGCCGAGTTTCAACGCGGACATGTGCGCGGCGACGCGCTCGGTGAGGGCGTCGGCCAGCGAGCGGTGCACGAAGATGTTCTGCACCGAGATGCAGCTCTGCCCCGCCAGGCGCGTGGCGTTGCGCGCCAGCATGGGCGCGATGGCGTCGACGTCGGCATCGGCGCAGACGATGGTCGGGCCGTTGCCGCCGAGTTCCAGCGCCACCTTGCGCAGTCCTGCCATGGCGCGGATCTCGCGGCCGGCGCGCGAGGAGCCGGTGAAGGTGATGGCGCCGACCCGCTCGTCGCGCACCAGGGCGCGGCCGGCGTCGGGGCCGCCGTGCACCACGTTGACGAAGTGGCGCGGCATGCCGGCGTCGTAGAGCAGCTCGACCAGCCGGTGCACCACCAGCGGGCACTGCTGGGGCGGCTTGATCACGGTGGCGTTGCCCGCTGCGAACGACGGTCCCAGCTTGTGGCAGGCAAGGTTGAACGGCGCATTGAACGGCGTGATGGCGCCGACCACGCCGACCGGGAAGCGGGTGATCACGGCCAGCTTGCCGTGGCCCATCTGGCTGCCGTCGAGGGGCACGTGCTCGCCCTCGATGCGGATCGCCTCGTCGGCGGACAGGGATAGTGTGTCAGTGGAGCGCCTGACCTCGGCGCGGGCGTCGGCGATGGCCTTGCCGGTCTCCACGGCCATGATGCGGCCGATCTCGTCGGCGCGCTCGACCACCAGCTCCGCCGCTCGGCGCAGGATGGCGGCGCGCTCGTAGGCCGGCATGGCCGCGACTTCCGGGGCGGCACGCGCGGCGGCGGCGACCGCCAGGTCGACGTCGGCGGCGGCGCCCTCGGGGGCCTCGCACACGACGTCGCCCCGGTACGGGTCCATGTCGCGGAAGTGGCTGGCGCCGGCGACCTTCTCGCCGCCTACCAGGTGAGTGAGTGTCTCGGACATCGTCATTCTCTCTCGCGTCGTCGAATCGTTCATTGTCGTCCATCGTCGCCGGGCGGCGACCAGGGGGCGCCGAACACCGGTTCCGGGTGCTTGAGCGGCGGCAGCCGCCAGGTGCCGACCGACGGCGGCTTCACGCCCGGGTCCACCTCGAGGTCGATCAGCCACGGCCTGCCGCTGGACAGCGCCTCGGCCAGGGTGTCACGGAAGTCGTCCGAGCACGACACCTTGCGGCCGTCGACGCCGTGGGCGCGCGCCAGGGCGGCGAAGTCGGGATTGTAGGGCTCGCCGCCGGGGCCGCGGGTGAAACTCGTGCCGATCTCGCGGCCGCCGAACTGGCCGTACTGCAGGTCGCGGATGGCCCCCCAGGCGTAGTTGTTCCACACCACCCAGACTGCGGGGATGTCGTACTCGACCGCGGTGCACAGCACGTGCGGCGTCATGGTGAAGCCGCCGTCGCCGACAATCGCGACGCACGCGCTCTCGGGCGCCGCGAGCTTTGCACCGAGCACGCCGGACACACCGAAGCCCATGGCCGAGAAGCCCCAGGTATTGAGCAGCGTGCGCGGCCGCTTCGGCTTCCAGAACTGCATGAACCAGTTGTGATGCGAGCCCGAGTCCGGCACGACGATGGCGTCGTCGGGCAGCACCTGGGCGACGTCGCGCAGCACCCGCTCGGGGCGCATGGGCGTACTGTCGATGTCGAAGTTGGGTTCAATGAATTTCCGCCACTCGTCCTGCCAACCGGCGATCCGCGAAAGCCAGGCGTAGGGATCGCGATAGCTCGCCCTGCCCCGGCTTTCGATCTCCCTGACGAGCTGGCGCAGGAAGGTCCTGGCGTCGGCGGCGACGCCGATGTGCGGCGTGTAGTTGCGGCCGATCTCCGCCGGGTCGATGTCGACCTGGATCAATCGCGTGGGCGGGATGTTCCACGAGTAGCCCGGCATCCACGACGACGACGAGCGGTCGTCGAAGCGCGCGCCGATGGCCAGCAGCAGGTCCGCGTGGCGGCCCGCCTGGTTGGCCGGCCAGGTGCCGTTGCGGCCGATGAAGCCGAGCGCCAGCGGATCGTTCATGTCGATGGTACCCATGCCGTTGGGCGAGGCGACCTGGGGAATGCGCATGGTCCGCAGGAAGGCGGTCATCTCGGCCTCGGCGCGCGACAGGGTCACGCCGTGACCGACGAACACCAGTGGCCGCTCGGCGCCGAGAATGGCATCGGCGATGCGCGCGACGACCTCGGGATCAGCGCCGACCCGGTTGCTGATGCCGGCTCGCGCAGGCGGCGGCACCTCCACGTCGGCCTCTTCCTGGAACAGGTCGTAGGGCACGTCGAGATTGACCGGGCCGGGGCGGCCGGTAGTCATCAGGGTGCTCGCCTGGCGCAGCGCGAGCGGCAGCATCTCGACGCGCGTCGGCTGGAACGAGCGCTTGACGAACGGCTTGACCACGTCGGGGAAGCTCGCCTGCCCATGCATGTAGGTTTCCTGGAACGGTGCACGGTTGAACTGCGACGTCGGCACGTTGGCGGTGATGGCAAGAAACGCCGACGAGTCGGCCTGGGCGCAGGCCAGCGACATCGGCATGTTGGCCGAGCCCGGTCCGCACGAAGTCAGCGTGGCGACGGGCTGGTGACTGACGCGAAAATAGGCGTCGGCCATGTGACCGGCGGTCTGCTCGTGACGCGGCGAGATCAGTGTGATGCGGTCCTTGCGGTCGTACAGCGCGTCGAGCATGCCGACGTTGCCGTGGCCGCAGATGCCGAACACGTAGGGCATGCCGTCGGCGATGAGGTAGTCGGCGATGAGCTCGGCGCCCTTGATGCCGCGCGACTTTCCACGGTCGGCATCGGCGACGATCGCCGGGGCGGCGCGGCCGGGTTCCTTGTTATCGTTCATCTCAAACAACGCTCCGTTGCGTTTCCCGAAGTGGGGTCACCGTTGCAGGGCGGCCCGGCGCAGCCGGTACCGGTGGATGAGCACCATCACCAGCGGCGAGATCCAGAAGGCGATGGTGACGGCGCCGAGCGTCGCCGCGATGGGTCGCTCGAAGAACGCGAGCCACCTGCCGTCGGCGACGATCATGGCCTGGATGAAGTTCTCTTCCAGCAGCTTGCCCATGACCATGCCGAGAATCGCCGGCGCCACGGGAAAGCCGTTCTGCTGCATGAAAAAGGCGACTACGCCCGCCACCATGATGATGCCGACGCCGAGCAGCGAGTTGTTGATGGCGAAGCCGCCTACGATGCAGAACACCAGGATCAGCGGCATGAGCGTCCGGGTGGGAATGCGCAGGATCTGCCGCGCCGCCTTGATCGCCACCAGGCCCACCGGGATGAGCATGAGGTTGGCGATGAAGAAGGCGATGAAGATCGAGTACACGAGCGGCGCGTTCTCGAGGAATACCGTGGGCCCGGGTTGCAGGCCCTTGAGGAACAGCACGCCGATGACGATGGCGGTCACCGAGTCGCCGGGAATGCCGAACACCAGCGACGGTATCCAGGTCGAGCAGGTGGCCGCGTTGTTGGACGACGCCGCGGCGACGATGCCTTCCGGATGCCCGGTGCCGAACTTCTCCGGCGTTCGTGAGAAGCGCTTGCCGATGGCGTAGGACACCCAGGCAGCCATGTCCGAACCGGCACCGGGCAAGGCGCCGATGATGACGCCGAGCGTCGAGCCGGTCGCGGCCTTGCCCTTGTAGCGGTACACGGTGCCGGCGATGTCGGCGAAGCGTGCGCGCTTCTCGGGCACCGACACGAGGTACGTGGACGTCGGGTTGACCAGGTTGCGCATCACCTCGGCGACGGCGAACACGCCGATCATCACCGGGATGAAGTGAATGCCCTCGAGCAGCGCGAAGTGGCCGAAGGTGAAGCGCGGCACGCCGGAGATCATGTCGTAGCCGACCGTGGACAGCATCAGTCCGATGCAGACCGACACCATGCCCTTGACCGGGTTGTCGGCGCAGACGAAACCGGCGGTGGTCAGGCCCATGGCGGCGAGCCAGAAATACTCGTGGTAACGGAACTCGAGCGCGAAGTCGGCCAGCACCGGCGCCGACAGCGCGAGCGCTGCCACACCCACCATGCCGCCGATCACCGAGCACACGAGGGAGATCATCAGCGCCCGCTCGCCCTCGCCTTTCTGCGTCATGGCGTAGGCCTCGTCGGCGTAGGCGGCCGACGCGGGTGTTCCGGGAATGCGAAGCAGGGCTCCGGGCAGGTCCCCGGCGAAGATGGCGATGGCGACCGCCGTCGCGATTGCCGCCAGCGCGGCCACCGGCGGCAGGAAGAACGTGACCGGCACCAGCAGCGCCACCGCCACGGTGGCCGACACGCCGGGCATGGCGCCGGTGAAAAGGCCGAACAGGCAGGCGAGGAAGATGACCAGCAGGACGTCGAAGGTGAAGACGAGTTCGAACGCCGCCGCGAGATTCTCCATCATGAGACTACAGCCAGCCGCTCAAAAGACCCGCGGGCAGCGGCACGCGCAGCGCATTGACGAACACGAACTCGAGCGCCAGCGGGAAC
>CBFGVH010000104.1:0-10944 GCA_965652415.1 uncultured Gammaproteobacteria bacterium
ATGTCATGCGCGCGCGAGCGCGAAGCCAACATCGAGGCGGCCGGGGAGCGGGTCAGGAAAGCGGCGACACTCGGTGCCGATATCGTCCTCTTGCCGGAACTTTTCGCCGGACCGTACTTCTGCAAGGACCAGGATCCGGCGCACTTCGAACGCGCCCTGCCCCGCGCCGGTCATCCCATGCTGCGCACGATGTCCGACCTGGCGCGCGAACTCGGCGTCGTGCTGCCCGTGAGTTTCTTCGAGCGCGCGGGCAACGCGTACTTCAATTCGCTGGTGATGATCGACGCCGACGGCACCGAGCTCGGCCTGTACCGCAAGTCGCACATCCCGGACGGGCCAGGCTACCAGGAGAAGTACTACTTCTCGCCGGGGGACACCGGCTTTCGCGTTTGGTGCACGCGCTTTGGCAACATCGGCACCGCGATCTGCTGGGATCAGTGGTTTCCGGAAGCGGCACGTGCCATGGCTCTCGCCGGCGCCGAGATCATCGTCTACCCGACCGCCATCGGCTCAGAGCCGCCAGAACCCGAGTGGGATTCCTCGAAGCACTGGCAGCGCGTGATGCAGGGTCATGCGGCGGCGAACCTCGTGCCGGTGGTGGCATGCAATCGCATCGGCGTCGAGGATGGAAACTCGTGCAGCATCACCTTCTACGGCAGTTCCTTCATCGCCGGGCCGACCGGCGAGATCGTGGCCGAGGCGGCACGAGACAGCGACGAGATCGTAGTCGCCACATTCGACCTCGACGCGGCGGCCGCCATGCGACGGACCTGGGGCGTATTCCGCGACCGGCGACCCGAACTGTACGGTGCGCTCACCACGTACGACGGCAGCAGTGTATAGACAAGCCGTTCGCCGCCTCGCTTGAAACGAGTAGCGGACGGATCCATCTTTCGTCGCTGAAAATCAATCCTCCCCCTTGTTCCTTTTTCCGTATTTCTCTGGAGTGACATCACGCAATGAGCGAGAAAACGACATCCTTCGCCATCATGGGCAGCGGCGGCGTCGGCGGCTACTTCGGCGCGCGCCTGGCGCGGGCCGGCTACCCGGTCACGCTGATCGCCCGCGGCGAGCACCTGGCCGCCATTCGCAAACACGGACTGTCGATCGAAGGCCCCGACGAGTCGTTCACCGAAAAGGTGCGGGCCACGGACGACCCCGCCGACATCGGCCCGGTGGACTACGTACTGTTCTCGGTGAAGCTGTGGGATACCGAGCAGGCAGGGCGCGCGTGCCGGCCGTTGATCGGCACGGACACGGCGGTGGTCTCACTGCAGAACGGGGTCGACTCGGAGCCGATGCTGGCGTCGATCCTTGGCGCGGAGCACGTGATGGGCGGGGTCGCGGAATTGTCCGCGGTGATCGAGGCGCCGGGAAGAATTCGCAAGTTCAGCCCGTTCCACCTCGCCCGCTTCGGCGAGATGTCCGGTGAGCGCAGTGCGCGCGCCGTGCGCCTTGAGCAGTGCCTCGCCGCAGCCGGCATTGACGCCGACCTGAGCGACGACATCGAAGCCGCGATCTGGAAGAAGTTCATCATGCTCGTCGGCATGAGCGCGATGACGGCCCTCACCCGCATGCCCATCGGCGCGGTGCGCGAGGACCCCGATACCCGCGCCATGCTCCAGGAGATCATGGCCGAGGCCATGGCCGTGGCCAGGGCGCGCGGCATCTCCCTTCCCGACGATCTCGTCGCCGACCGCCTGCGCTTCATCGACGGCTTCCCCTACGAGGTCCGCGCCTCGATGGCCATGGACCTGGCGAACGGGCGCAGGCTGGAACTACCGTGGCTGTCCGGCGCGGTGGTGCGCCTGGGGGGCGAGCTCGGGGTCGAGACGCCGGCCAATCGCTTCGTCGCTACCGCTCTCAAGCTGCACGTCGACGGCACGCCCGCCTGACCCTTCGTCGTGCAACTGCCGGCCGCGAACCACGCGACGCGCCCACCGCCGACCACCGGGCGTCAGCTTGCCTTGCGCCACTCGGCGGCTTCGGACTCGATCGCCCGGCCCGGCCGCGACGCCCGCAGGGTCACAAGTTCCTCGGCGCTGGTGGGATGAATCGCCATGGTGGCATCGAAGTCGGCCTTGGTCGCGCCCATCTTCACCGCCACTGAGAAGCCCTGCAGGATCTCGTCGGCCCCGTCCCCGACAATGTGGATGCCCACCACGCGCTCGTCCGCGCTGGCGCAGACCAGCTTCACTGCCGTGGTCGACGACTCTGCCGCGAGCGCGAAGCGCATCGGCCTGAAGCGCGTCTCGTAGACCTTCACCGTGTTCCCGTAACGGCTCACCGCCTCGTCCTCGGTCAGGCCGATGGTCCCGACCGGCGGATGGGCGAACACCACGCTCGGAATGTCGTCGTAGTCGACCCGACTCGAGGCGTCGCCCCCGAACAGCCGCTGGGCAAGCTTGCGCCCGGCGGCGACGGCCACCGGGGTCAACGCACTCATGCCGGTGATGTCGCCGATCGCATAGACGCCCCGGGCGGCCGTGTTCTGGAACTTGTCGACGGGCACGAAGCCGCCGCGCGCCGGGATGATTCCGACCGATTCGAGGTTCAGGGTCCGCGTGTCGGGCGCGCGGCCGACGGCCCAGATCACCGTGTCGAATCCGGCGAGGCGTCGCCCGTCGATTGATACCACGGTTGTCGTGCCGGTGTCCTGCACCAGGGAGGCGACCTCGAACCCGGTGTTCACGTCGATGCCCTGGCGCGTCATCTCCTCCTCGATCACTTCGCCGATCATCGGATCGAAACGCTCCAGGACCCGGGCCTCGAGTGCCACCAGCGTGACTTGTGAACCGAGCGCTCGCAACACTCCGGCGAGTTCCACCCCGATATAGCCGCCGCCGATCACCGCCACGCGGCGCGGCTGCTCGTCGAGTTCGAAGAATCCGTCCGAGGTAATGCCGAGATCCGCACCCGGGAGCGGCGGCACGATGGGGCGGCCGCCGGTGGCGAGGACGATGTGCGAGGCGGTGTAGCGGCGCCCATCCACCTCGACGGCACCGGGACCGTCAAGACGCGCGCGGCCCGTGATGCGGTCGATGCCGCGCTCGCCTGTGACGCGGTCCCAGTAGCGGTTGATGTTGGCAACATAGGCCTCGCGCCCGCGAACCAGCGCCTGCCAGTCGGTGGCGCCGCGGGCAGCTGCAATGCCGAACCCCGGCGCGTCGTCCACCGCGTGAGCGAGGTGCGCGGCGTACCACATGACCTTCTTGGGTACGCAGCCGCGATTTACACAGGTCCCGCCGAGGCGGTCCCGCTCGATGACGGCGACGCGCGCGCCGAGCTCCGCCGCGCGCCGTGCAACGGCGAGCCCGCCGCTGCCACCGCCGACGGCAATGAGGTCATATTTGTTACTACTCATGGGAAGCCCTTGATTCCTCGAAAGAAAAAAAGGGGGACGGAGGGATTAAAAAATAATCCCTCCGTCCCCTTTTTGGTTACGCGGGGAGCTGGTTGCCGGGGCGAAGATGCGTCGCGGTCGGTGCTTCGCGCCTGCGCTCGATGCGCTGCCACACCTTCTCGTGCAGGTGGTAGGCGACGGTATTGATCGTCGGCTCGACGAGGGCGATGGCGCCGCCGACCAGGATGCTGCCAGTCAGCGCGTAGGCCACGGTGAAGGCCACCGCGAAATGCACGATTGCGAAACTGACGGTCTTGGTCATGGCGATACTCCTTGGGAGCCGTGGTGGATGTCTATTCACGCCCTCAATTATCGGGACCAGCCATCCATCGGCAAAATCGTTTGTTCTGATCCCATAAATCGTCTGTAACGATCATTGGGGCGCGCCGGACCCGGTCGCAGCGATCCAGCTACCGTCCGCGTTCGAGTGCCAGGTAGCGGCCCGGGGCGGGGGTGGCGTGATCGAGGCGGGCGCGCAGGTACCAACGCCTGGCTGCGTCGCGATCGCCGCGCGCCTCGGAGATGGCGCCGGCGAAGTAGTTCGCCTTGGCCGCCCACGGGCTCGCGGAATGGTCCAGGGCAATGATCGCGAAGGCCTCGAAAGCCGTCTCGACGTCGCCTTTGTCGAGATGGAGCTTGGCGAGGTAGAAGTCCATACCGACGGCAAAGTTGCCGGCATTGGCCGGTTCTCGGGCGAGGAAGGCGTCCGCGCCGTCCTCGTCGAGATACTGCGCCGGATCGTCGCGCATGACCTCGTAGAGAACCCTCGCCGCTTCGAGGCGTCCGGCGAGATGCAACAGCCGCCCCCGAACCGGTGCTGACGGCTCGGCGGCGCGGAAGTACAGGTCCTGGTACAGGCTCACGAATTGATCGCCGAGCGCGAAGTACCATGCGTCGACGAGGAACGACACGGCGTCGCGCGCGAATCCCCAGGTGAGGCGGCGCACGGTATGCTCCGCGCGCGGATCGAACAGGTTGCGATAGCCGTCCAGCTCGCCGGGGCCGACGAACTGCACGATGGCGTCGTACTGGTCCGATGCCGGTCGCACCGGCGAGCGCAGGTCGTCGAGCGTCGCCGGCTCGCCGTCGGCGCGCGTGAAGACGATGCCGTAGTACGGATCGAACACCCGGTAGGAGCCGCCGACGTCGAGCAGTGCCACCACGTGCCGGGCCGGGTCGCTCGAGGGCTCCAGGTCCAGCAGTGCGCCGTCGATGCCGAGCTTGCGCGCGAGGGCAACGAGCACGCCAGCCTGTTGGTCGCACCAGCCGACCGAGTGCACGAGGTAGAACAGCGGGTCCCGGCTCAGATTTTCCTCGAGAATCTCGATACCGGGAAAAATGTACAGGTTGGCGTGCAGGTAGTCAGCCAGTCGCATGGCTTTTTCGGACGGCGTCGTCGCCCCCGCGCTCGCGCGCTCGGCCACCACCGTGAGCACCATTTCACGGTGGGCGTAGTCCGCCAGCCGCGCCGGGTCGGCCAACAGCAGGAACGGCACCGCCGCGATCGCCACGACGATCAGCACCGCGCCGACGGTCAGGCGGACGACGGCGCGGCGGCGCAAAGACATGGAACCGGTGGCGCGAGCGATGCGGACGGCGCCGAACCCCGCGATTGCGACGTCATCGGGCTGCGTTGGCCGACACCGCGGCGTGCTCGGGAACCCCGGCCTTCTTCAATCCCTCGAGGTAGCCCTCGATCTGCTCGCTGCGCTTGAGATAGAACAGCTTCTGCCTGGCGAACGCGCGGCAGAACTCCGGGTTCTCGCGCAGCAGTTTCGCGGTCTCCGCGCGTGCCGCCTCGTCCCGCCCCAGGCGGGCCAGGGCCACCGCGCGGTGGGCAGTGGTCCAGTACTGGGAGTTGGGCAGGCTGGCGGCGCGCTCCGTCCATTGAAGCGCGCCTTCGTAGTCGCCCTTGAACAGCAACGCCAGCGCCCCGTAGGTGAAGAACGCCCAGCGCTGAGGGTCATTGGGACTCAGGTCGATCGAGCGCTGGAAACAGGCCAGCGACTCGTCGTAGCGGCCCTCGTAGGCAAGCGAATCGCCGAGGCCGCAGTGGGCGGCGGCGAACGTCGGATTGAGTTCGATGGCCGCCTCGTTCTCGATAATGGCGCGGTCGTATTCGCGCCGGGCCAGCAGCACCCGCGCCTTGAGGGCGTGAAAGGTGGCGTTCTGCCCGTCCGTGGACAGCGCGCGGTCGCAGGCCGCCAGCGCCTTGTCCAGCAGACCGGTCGTGGGCGGCGTGTCCCAATAGACCATGCCGAGCACCACCGCGTAGGCCCACCACGCATACGCGTCGCCGAAATCCGGATCCAGCTCGCGGCTGCGCCTGAGCATTTCCTGGGCCTTGACGTTGTCCTCGGCGGTGAAGCGGAAGAAATGATGGATGCCGAGATGGAAGCAGTCCCAGGCCTTGAGGTTCGCGGGACGCGCGTACACCACGCGGTTGCGCTCCGCGTAGCCGATCTCCGGCTCGATGCGGGCGGCGATCTTCTCGGTGATCTCGTCCTGCAGCGCGAAGATGTCCGACACGTTGCGGTCGAAGCGCTCGGCCCAGGCCTGGTGGCCGCTGGCGGCGTCGACGAGGTGGGCGTAGATGCGCACGCGCTCGCCGGCGCGCTGGACGCTGCCCTCGACCACGTAGTCGACGCCGAGTTCGGCCCCGATCCGGCGCACGTCGACGGCCCGGCCCTTGTAGCCGAAGGTGGTGTTGCGCGCGGTGATGGCGAGCCAGCGGTGGCGCGAAAGGTGGGTGATGAGGTCGGTGGTGATGCCGTCGGAGAAGTATTCCTGGTCGGCGTCCCCGGAGAGGTTCTCGAATGGCAGCACCGCTACCGCCGGGCGGTCAGAGCGGATGCGGTTCGCGACCGGCGCATTGGCCGGGGCGGACTCGTCCCCGCCGGCGCCCGCCGACACTGCTTCACCGTCTCCTTCCCGCATCACCGGGGCGACGAAGCGAAAGCCCTTGCCGTGGACCGTGCGGATCATCGACTGGGTCTTGCCATCGTCGCCGAGCACGCGCCGTGCCGCCTTGATTCGGCTGCTGAGCGCCGCCTCGGAGACGATGCGTCCGCGCCAGACCTTCTCGTTGATCTCGCCCCTTGACACCATGCGCCCGGCGCCAGCGACCAGCAGCGCGATCAGCTCGATCACCTGCGGCTCGACGTCGATCGGCGAGTCGTCGCGACGAAGCTCGTAGCTGTCGGTATCGAGGGTGAACTGGCCGAAGCGGTAGCGCATGGGCTCGGACAAACCTCGTCGACGATCGCGGCTCGGTGAAAGGCGGCCGTTCCCGTCGACAGTCGGGAGAAATCAACAAGATGCGAGCAATCACTGTAATGCAATCGACGCTCGCCACGCAATCTCCACGAATTCTCCACGAAATGACCGCACCGCCTCCAAGCACCGCCGCCACCCCCCGCGCACAATGCGCCTCACCGACCACACCCGAGACCTCCGAGGAGGCACGAACATGACCAGCAACACCGCGCAACAGCGCAGCCTTGACGTTCTCGACCTCGAACATCGGGTCAAGAGCATGTATCGCGACGTCGCCCGCAATCCCCACGGCGAGTTTCACTTCGAGATGGGTCGCGCGCTCGCCGAGCGCCTCGGCTACCGTCCCGAGGATCTCGACCGCATTCCGGCCGAGTCCATCGAATCCTTCGCCGGGGTCGGTTACTACTTCGACCTCGCCGCCCTGTCCGAGGGCGAGTCGGTTGTCGATCTCGGCAGCGGCTCGGGGATGGACACGTTCGTCGCCGCACTGCACGTCGGCAAGTCCGGGCGAGTGCTCGGCGTCGACATGACCGACGCCCAGCTCGACAAGGCCGAGGCGCTGCGCGCCGCGGTCGGGTTCAACAACGTGTCCTATCAGCGCGGCTACATCGAGGGCGTGCGCTCGCCGGACGCCGCCTTCGACGCGGTGATCAGCAACGGCGTCATCAACCTCGCGCCGGACAAGTCGCAGGTGTTCGCCGAGGCGGCGCGACTGCTCAAGCCCGGCGGGCGCCTGGCCATCGCCGACATCGTCACGGAGAAGCCCCTGCCCGAGGGCATCACCTGCGACGCCACCCTGTGGGCGGCCTGCATCGGCGGCGCGCAGCAGGTCGACCGCTACGTCGAGGCCATCGAAGACGCGGGGCTGAAGGTGGAAGAGCTGCGCGACAACCCGCGCTACCGTTTCATCTCCGACAGCGCGCAGGGCGCCACCGGCAAGTACGGCGTGAAGACCGTCGAACTGCTCGCCATCAAGCCCTGAATCGCGGGGCCGCGGAGAGCCGCAAGAACCCGATCAAACCGATACCAGGAGAAGACCGATGACAAGTGCAACCAACGGCAGCAACACGTTCCTTTTCACGCTGACCAGCTTCGAGGGCGACGGCGACCGGGTCGCGGCGCCGCTGGTGATCGCCAACACCGCCCTGGCGGCCGGCGGCGACGTGATCCTCTGGCTGTCCCTCGACGGCGTCGAACTCGCCCGGCGCGGCCGCGCCGCGGACCTGGCCCCGGAAAGCTTTCCGCCGGTCAGCGAACTTCTCGACAGTTTCATCGAGAACGGCGGCCGCATCGGCGTGTGTCCGCCCTGCGGGAAGACCCACGGGCTGACCGACGAGGAGATGGTATCGAACGCCGAGTGGATGGGCGCCGCGGCGGTGGTGCAGGAAGCCGGCAACCGCCGCACGCTCTCGTTCTGACGGGGTCGACACGATGCCGCCGGATCCCGCGTGTCGAGCAATCGCGCGGGGTCCGGCCGTCGCCGAAACCGCTCGCTACAGCAGGTAGCGCTGACCGAGGAAGTAGCCGGCAAGCAGCACCATGCCGATACTCCACACGGTGAGCCAGACGATCCTGCCCTTGATGCCCATCCACACGAGCACCAGCCCGATGACAATGCCGAGGACCATGGAGAAGTCCACGGCATCGTGGGTGCTCTTGCCGTAGGCGTAGTACGGATCGGGCTCCTGCCCTTCACGGTATCTCATCAGATGCCAATCCCCTCGCCCATCCCCAGAAGAGTCGCTGCCCCGATCACCGCAAGCACGCCGGCCGCGACGCCGTGCACCAAGCGCACGGGCACCTTGTGGGCCGCGCGTTCACCGAGCAGCACCGCCGGCACATTGGCGATCATCATGCCGAGCGTAGTGCCGATGACCACCGCCGCTACGGCATCGTATCGCGCCGCCAGCGCCACCGTCGCGACCTGGGTCTTGTCTGCCATCTCGGCAAGGAAGAATGCGATCACCGTGGTGCCGAACACGCCGAGCCCCGTTCGCGGAACCTCTTCATCACCGAGTTCATCCGGGACCATCATCCACACCGCCATGGCGAGAAAGGCGATGCCGAGAATCCAGCGCAGCGCCTGCGGCGAGAGGACATCGGTGATCCAGGCACCCAGGGCGCCGGCGGCAGCGTGATTGGCGAGCGTGGCAACGAGTATTCCCCAGATGATGGGCCAGGGACGACGGAACCTTGCGGCGAGGATGAATGCCAGGAGCTGGGTCTTGTCGCCGACTTCCGCGAGGGCGACGACGCCGGTGGAGACCAGCAGGGTGTTCATTGTTGTTCCTTGCTTCCCAGGCCGGACAAGGACGATTGACCACGCCCCTCTCCGGCCTTTCGGAGGCGGCATGGTCAAAGGTCTTGCCAGGTCGGATAAACCGCCTGCGCCATGGCCGCGAGGCCAAGTGTGTTGACGCAGGCCCCTTCTTTCGTGAAGGGCGGCTACTCCCCAATGACGGGGGCGGATTCTACCTCATCGCAGCGCGCCGGCTCAATCTCCAGCCTGCCTGCCTCGGTCCCTGTCAGTTCACCCGGTTCAGGGGGCCCGGGTGCCCGTCCTCGAGGCAGTGGGCGTGCGAGTGGTCGGCCAAGGCTTCGATCAGGCGACACTCGCCGATCCGGCCTCCGTCGCAGGCGGCGATCATGTGCTCGAGTTCCGCCTTCAGGGCGTTCAGCCGGGAGATCTTCAGCTCGACGTCGCGCAGGTGCCGGCGGGTGATCCCCGTGACGGTATCGCATGAACGATCCACCTGGTCCTTCAGATCGAGCAGCTCGCGGATGGCATCCTGGGAGAAACCCAGCTCACGGCAATGCTGGATGAACCCGAGCCGGGCGAGGTGGTCCTCGCCGTAGCGGCGCGTGCCGCCCGCCGATCGCACCGGCTCCGGCAGCAGGCCGATTCCCTCGTAGTAGCGAATCGTGGTCACCTTGCATCCCGTGTGGCGCGCGAGCTGGCCGATGGTCATGTTTCCGGGCATGGTCTGAACCCCTTGTATCTACAGTTACTATAGATGCTACGATCCTTCGTGAGTTCACGCAACCATGGTCAACCGAGCGAGGGAGGTCCAGTCATGAGCGGCTGCGGATGCGGCAGCACCCCGAAGTTCGACGGCATCTCGAAAGTCTACAAGCGCGCCCTGCTGATGGTCATAGCCATCAATGCCGTCATGTTCGCGGTCGAATTGTCCGCGGGTTTCATGTCCCGCTCGCAGGCGCTCAAGGCCGACGCCCTCGACTTCCTCGGCGACACCCTCACCTATTCCATCACCCTCGCCGTCATCGGCATGCCGCTCGCCTGGCGCGCCCGGGCGGCGCTGTTCAAGGGCGCGAGCCTGGCGCTGATGGGACTATGGGTCCTCGGCAGCACCGTCCACGAGTCGCTGGCGTCGACCCTGCCGCACGCGCCGACCATGGGCGTCGTCGGCTTCGCCGCCCTCGTCGCGAACCTGTCGAGCGTTTTGCTCCTGGTGCGCTTTCGCGACGGCGACTCCAACGTTCGCTCGGTGTGGGTGTGCAGCCGCAACGACGCCATCGGCAACGTCGCCGTGATGCTTGCCGCGAGCGGCGTCTGGGCCGCCCAGTCCGCCGTGCCGGACCTCGTCGTCGCGGGTGCGATGGCTACACTGTTCCTCGCCTCGTCGGTCCAGATCATTCGCCACGCCGCAGGCGAGCTGCGCCGGCCGGCGGCCGTCTGCGACAGCTCCTGACCGGACGCGACTGTCGCAGCCAGGCACCAAGGACCACATCCGGATCGCGGAGCCCGCGACCCCGAATCGGCAACCGCGCCTGCTTCAGATCGGCGTCCCGTGGATTTTGGCGGCCGCATGCCCGCCTGCTCGACTTGACCCCGATCAGGAAACCGTAACGCAGCGAGCGGTTCGCGGTCCTGCTCTATTGACATTCCAGTTGATGGAAGGTCTAGGATTTTGATCGAACTGCTTCTTCCGCGGTCCTGACTCGCGCCTTGCCTGGCGGCGATCGGCCACATCGCCGGTTCCACCGCGCGACGACGCGGCTGATGCGTCGGTTCAGACATTGCTTCACCTGGAACACAGGAGACGACTCATGAAAACTCGAAAGTCCTTGATACGCACGGGCGTGATCGCCCTCGCACTCATTTCCACGGGCGCCTTCGCCCAGTCGGGTTACGGACCGGGAGGACACGGGATGATGCCCGGTCAGGGCATGATGGGCGGCATGGGTATGATGCAGGGCTACGGCATGCAGGGCGGCATGGGCATGATGCCCGGCCAGGGCATGCA
>CBFGVH010000105.1:0-10873 GCA_965652415.1 uncultured Gammaproteobacteria bacterium
CGCTGCCGCGGATGCACATGCCGGGCGCCCTGCTGGTCGGCTGCGACGCCGGCACGCTGGATTTCTCCCGCATCAAGGGCACTCACACGGCGATGAAGTCCGGCATGCTCGCCGCCGAAACCATCTTCGAGGCTCTCGCCGGCGACGGCGAGGGGCCGATCGACACCAGCAGCTACGAAGCGCGCTTTCGCGAGTCCTGGCTGTACGAGGAGCTGCACCGCTCGCGCAACTTCGGCCCGGCCCTGCACAAGTTCGGCGCGTACGTCGGCGGCGGCTTCAACTACGTGGACCAGAACTGGTTTGGCGGAAGGATGCCGTTCACGCTGCACGATCGCACGCGCGACCACGAGCAGCTCGCCGAGGCCTCCGCGGCGAAGCCGATCGAGTATCCGCGACCCGACGGCGTGATCACCTTCGACAAGTTGGGTTCGGTCGCGCTGACCAACACCTTCCACGAAGAGGACCAGCCGGTTCACCTGCGCCTTGCCGACCCCAATCTGCCGCTCGGCGTCAACCTCGAGCGCTGGAACGAACCGGCGCAGCGCTACTGCCCGGCAGGCGTCTACGAGATTGTCGAGGACAGCTCGGGCAGGCGCTTCCAGATCAACGCTCAGAACTGCATCCACTGCAAGACCTGCGACATCAAGGACCCGAGCCAGAACATCGACTGGGTGACTCCGGAGGGCGGCGGCGGCCCGTCCTACCCGGCGATGTGAGGGTGCGCACGCGGCGGGGCGCCACGGTCCCGCCGCGATCGATCAGACGCCGAGTTTCTCGCGCGGGTTGAACTTGATCGCCTCGCGCATTTTTTCCATCAGGGCGCGGCCTTCCGCGTCGACGTGCTCCGGCATTGCGATGTCGAGCTCGACGATGAGATCACCCGGCTTCGGAGCGGGCAGGCCGCGGCCCTTCAGGCGCATCCGGCGGCCGGCACTCGAGTTCGGCGGGATGGTCAGGCTTACCGGCCCTTCCGGCGTCGGTACCCGGACCTGGGCGCCGAGAACGGCCTCCCACGGCGCCACGGGCAGTTTCAGGTGCAGGTCGCGGCCGGACAGGGTGAACAGCCGGTGCGGCTTGATGTGCACCTCGAGATACAGGTCGCCCGCGGCGCCGCCGCGCATGCCCGACCCGCCCTGCCCGCGCAACCGGATCTTCTGACCTTCGGTGACGCCCTTGGGAATGCGCACGTCGAGGGAGCGAGTCTGGCCGCTGCCGTCGGCCAGGGTGAGGCGACGGTGCCCGCCGTGGAACGCTTCTTCCAGGGTGACCTCGATCCGGTGATGGCTGTCGGCGCCCGCGAAACCCCCTTCGAAACCGCCGTCGAACTCGTCCGGAGAAAAGCGGAAACCGCCGCGCGCACCGCCGCGACCACCGCCGAAGATCGCCTCGAAGAAATCGCTGAAGCCGCCGAAGCCGTCGCCCGCCGAGGACGCCCGAAACCCGGCGCCGTGGGGCTGCCAGCCCGGCGGCGGCCGGAACTCCTCGCCGGGACGGGCGCCGAAGCGCCGCAGCTGGTCGTACTCGGCGCGGCGCTCGGCGTCGTGCAACACCTCGTAGGCCTCGCTGACCTTCTTGAACTGCTCCTCGGCATCGGCCTCCTTGCTCACGTCCGGATGGTACTTGCGCGCAAGCCGCCGATAGGCCTTCTTGATCGCAGCGGCGTCGGCATTCTCGTCGACGCCGAGAACCTTGTAGTAGTCGATGAACTTCACGCTTGATACCCGAATGCGTACTCCGCCGGCCGCATCGCACTCGCAATGCGGCGATTCATTTTAATACCTGTCGTGATATGCGGTTATTTGGCGCCCATTCAAGAGAGGAGCAGCCGGCGAGGCGGGATCGGAAACCCGAATTCCGTCAACGTTCGCCCGCGTGATCGTCCCGCGCTGCGAGCACCGCGGTGAGAGATCGGGCTGCGTCGTCGTCGATGCGCCCGCCTTCGCGCGCCAGCGCCACGGCCTTGAGTCCCAACAGCCGGTACAACTCTCCAGCACCGGCAACCCGATCAAGCGCGCCGACATGCCGGCGGACGGTGTCGACATCGCCGCGCGACACCGGCCCGGTCAGTGAGGCGGCCGCGCCCTTGGTGGCGAGATTGTCCAGGGTGCTGACGAGAAGCGGGTACAGCGCCTCGAACATCGGCCCGCGCTCGATGCCGGCGCGCTCCGCCGTCTTGAGCGCCGCATCCATCAGCACCGTGAGGTAGTTGCAGGCGATGACCGCCGCCGCATGGTAGAGCACCTTGTCGGCGGTGGCGATGACGTGGGGCGTGCCGTGCAGCCGCTTCACGAGGCGGCCGGCCGCGTCCAGGGCGCGTGCGTCACCCTCGACGAACCAGTGACTGCCCGGCAGCGCACGAAGCCCGGCTTCGACGTCCGGGAAGGTCTGCAGCGGGTGCATGGACCCTGTTGCGGCGCCGGCGGCGGCCGCGGCGCCGAGCACGTCGCTGCCGAGGGCCCCCGAGACGTGCAGCACCACCGCGCGTCGGTCAAGCACACCGAGTGCCGCCAGTCGATCCGCCACGGCGCCGATGGCATCGTCCGACACGGCGAGCAGCACCAGCGGATACGGATCGTCCAGTTCATCGAGGCTGCCCCAGCGAACGCCGGGGCCGAGCGATTCGGCCAGGCGCCGGCACGCCTCGACGCGGCGCCCGGCCAGCGCGACCACCGGCCAGCCGGCGAGTGCGAGCGCCCTCGCCAGGGTCGAACCCACCCGCCCGGGGCCGACGATAAGGGTGTCGTCCCGTGACCGCGCGGCATGGGTCGACGTGGCGACCATGGCGGGCAGCGGGTTCAGTTGGCGCGCGAGAGACGGAAGCCGTGGCCGCTGGCGGCGTCGCGCAGGAAGCGCAGCACGTGATCGGCGAAGCTGCGCCGAACGAAAAGGTCGAAGCCGTCCTCGCCCACCGGCGCGATCAGTACGTTGGCGCGGGCCAGCAGCGTCTGCGCGCAGCGGCCGGGGGCGATGGCGCGCGGGTGCAGGTCGAGGGTCATGCCCTGGCTCAAAACGTCCCGCGCCGCGGGTCCGGACAGCGCCAGGTGTGCCATGCCTGCCGCGACGTCGGTCAACGAGTACCAGCGCCCGCCGAACCGCTCCTCGAGGTTCCCGGCGAGGCGCCGGTCGTCCTCGGAGGGCGTGCGCAGCAGCCACTCGTCGGGGCCGAGCCAGTAGATCGTCACGCCCCCGCCTTCAACCACCGTGTTCGGTGCCGTCGGCAGCGCGGCACCAAGCACCTCGGCGGCCGCCGCGGCCAGTTCCGCATCGACGGGATCGAGGCGCAGGTTCAGGTAGCCCTCGAACCTTGTCTCGACGATGTCAACGCCGACCGCGCCGTCAACCGCCCGCTCCTCGTCGGCGAACGTGTCGAGCGCCGAGCGCGTCACAGGAACCGAAGTCACGATTCGGTCCTGGCATCGAGCCAGTCGGCCACCGCCTCGATCAGGGGCCCGTCATGACCGTCGAAGAAGTGGTTGGCGCCGGGCACCACCAGCTGCCGGTAGCCGCCGTTGTCCAACTGGGCCGCCGCGCGCGCCTCGGCGCTGTCGAGCACGCTTTCAAAATCCTCTTCGCCGTACAGGTCGAGCACCGGCAGGTCGATCCCGGCCAGGGAGATCACGTTGTCGGCCTCGGCGAAAGCACTGTTGCCGCTCATGCCGACGCCGACGAAACCGGCATAGGGCACCTGGTCGACATTCGCCAGGTAGTAGGTCGACATCGCCGCGCCCAGGCTGTGGCCGACCAGGAACACGGGCCGCGCGTCGTCGAAAGTCGCCGCGGCAGCCTCGAGCCGCGCCGGCGCCTCGGCGAATACCGGCTGGTACTCCTCGTGGGACACCTCGTTGGCAAGCACCGGCATCTGGATCGACAGGGTGGTATAGCCGCGCTCGTACAATCCGACGCGCAGCGGGTTGATCACTTGGCCCCAGTCGGGATGGACCCCGGTACCGTGGGCGAGGACCACGTAGCCGCGCGGTTCGTCCGCCTCGGTGAGCACGCCGAGGAAGCGGTGGCCGTCGGCGTCGAGCCATACCATCTCGCCCTCGAACAGGTTGGCCTCGACCTGCTCGGCCCAGCGCTGTTCCTTGCCGACATCGGTGGCATGCAGTGGTGTCGCCGCCAGGATCAAGGCCGTGACCAGGGCGCCGTGAGCCGCGAGTTGCTTCATCATTGTTTCATCCTCCCGCCTTCCGGATCGTAGAACACAGGCGAGGTAATCTCGCACTCGATGCGGCCGCCGTCCAGTGTACAGGCGTACACGCTGCCGCCCATGCGACCTCGGCCGCCCTTGACCAGGGCCAGGGCGACGGGACGGCCGACGGCGGAGCTGGCGTAGCTCGAGGTGACGTGGCCGACCATGGGTACCGGCGTCGCCTCCTGGGGCGCATTGACGAGCTGGGCGCCCTCCGGCACCACCGTGGTGCCGTCGCGGCTCAATAATCCTACCAGCTGCTTGCGGTTGGCGCGCACCGTGTCGCTGCGCAGGAGCGAGCGGCGGCCGAGGAAGTCCTTGGACTTCGACACGATCCAGTCCATGCCGAGGTCGCCCGGGGTCACCGATCCGTCGGTGTCCTGGCCGACGATGATGAAGCCCTTCTCGGCACGCAGCACGTGCATGGCCTCGGTGCCGTAGGGCGTGATGCCGAACTCGCGCCCGGCCTCGATAAGCGCCTCCCACACGTGCAGACCGCAATTGGCCGGCACGTTGACCTCGTAGGCAAGTTCGCCGCTGAAGCTGATGCGGAACACCCGCGCCGGCACGCCGGCCGCGGAGCCTTCGCGCATGGCCATGAAGGGGAACGCAGCGGTGTCGAGGTCGATGCCCTCGCACACCCGTTCAACGACCTCGCGACTGTTCGGGCCTGCCACCGCGGCGACCGCCCAGTGGTCGGTGACCGAGGTCAGGTATACCTTCAACTCGGGCCACTCGGTCTGCAGCCAGCGTTCCATCCACGAGAGCACGTGGGCGGCGCCACCGGTAGTAGTGGTCATGTAGAAACGGTCCTCGGCGAGCCGTGTGCTGACGCCGTCGTCCATCACCATGCCGTCCTCGCCCAGCATCAAGCCGTAGCGGCAGCGGCCGACGCCCAGCTTGTCCCAGGCGTTGGTGTAGATGCGGTTGAGGAACTCGGCGGCGTCCGGGCCCGCGACCTCGATCTTGCCGAGGGTGGAGGCGTCGAGGATCCCGACTCCGCCGCGCACCGCGCGGCATTCGCGATCCACTGCCTCGTGCATGGACTCGCCGGCCCTGGGGTAGTACCAGGGACGCTTCCACTGGCCGACGTTCTCGAACAGGGCGCCGTGTTCGGCGTGCCACTCGTGCATGGCGGTCTTGCGCACGGGGTCGAACAACTCGGCGCCGACGTCGCGCGCGGCGATGGCACCGAAGGTCACGGGCGTGTAGTTGGGCCTGAAGGTGGTGGTGCCGATATCGCCCGGCCGTCGACCGAGTTCGCGCGCCAGGATGGCCATGCCGTTGACGTTGCCGAGCTTGCCCTGGTCGGTGCCGAAGCCGAGCGCCGTGTAGCGCTTGACGTGCTCGATGGACTCGTAGCCCTCCCGCGCCGCCAGCCGGATATCAGCCGCGGTGGTGTCGTTCTGGTAGTCGACGAACTGCTTTGGACCGCGGCCGGGGGCCACGCGGTCGGGCACCAGCCACAGCGCCTCGCCGCGGCTGCCGCGGCGGACTTCGACCTGTCGCTTGGGCGCCCCGGCAGCCGGCTCGAAGCCTGCCGCCCGCGCCGCCTCGGCGCCGGCGGCATGGCCGTCGGCAAGACAGCCGGCGAGGTCGAACACGCCGCGCGCGGCGCCGGCAGACCGCTCCTGTTGCACGCTCTGGCCAGGCACGAAGCAGCGCTTGTCGTCGTCGAACCGGGGACGCCCGCCGGACTGCGCATGCAGGTGAACCACGGGGCTGAAGCCGCCGCACATTGCCAGCAGGTCGCACTGGATCACGTCCTCGGCCGCTCCCACCGCGCCGCCGCTCACCCTGTACACCTGGACCGACCTTACATGCCGGCCGCCGACCGCGCGCGACACCACGCAGCCCTGCTTCACCGTGATGCCGAGGCTGGTCACCTCGTATCGCAAGTCACCCTCGGCATCGGCGCGCGAATCCACAACCGCCCTGACGTCGGCGCCGGCCGCGGCAAGGTCGAGGGCGGTGCGATAGATCGCGTCGTTGTTGCCGAACACCACCGCCTGGCGCCCGGGGAGCACGGCGTAGCGGTTGATGTACGCGGACACCGCCGAGCCGAGCATGATCCCGGGCAGGTCGTTGTTGCCGAACACGAGCGGGCGCTCGATGGCCCCGGTGGCCAGCACCACGCGGGCGGCGCGCACCCGCCAGGTGCGCTCGCGACAACCGCGCCGCTCGCGCACCGGGAGGTGATGGGTGAGGCGCTGGTTGAGAGTCACGAAGTTGCCGTCGTGGTAACCGAAGGCCGTGGTTCGCGGCAGCAGCGTCACCTCGGGCATGGCGGCAAGCTCGGCCGCCGCGTCGGCGACCCAGTCGAGAGCGGGCTTGTCGTCGATGGTTTCGCGCGAGGCAAGCAGGCTGCCGCCGAACTCGCTCTGCTCATCGGCGAGGACCACCCGGGCGCCAGTGCGCCCTGCGGCCAGCGCGGCGGCGAGCCCGGCCGGACCCGCGCCGACGACGAGGACGTCGCAGTGGGCATTGCGGCGCTCGTAGCGGTCGGGGTCCGGCGCGTCCGGCGCGCGGCCGAGACCCGCGGCGTTGCGGATGTGGCGCTCGTAGGTCATCCACAGGGCCTTCGGCCACATGAAGGTCTTGTAGTAGAAACCGGCAGGCAGAAGGCGCGCGAACCAGCCGTTGACGGCGCCGACGTCGAAGCCGACCGACGGCCAGCAGTTGACGCTCGCGGCGACGAGATCGTCGTACAGTTCGGTCTGGGTGGCGCGAAGGTTGGGCACGGTGTGGGCGCCCTCGTCCACCTGGAACACGGCATTGGGCTCCTCGGCTGCGGCGCCGACGATGCCCCGCGGACGGTGGTACTTGAAGCTGCGGGCGACGAGGTGAATGCCGTTGGCGATGAGCGCCGAGGCGAGCGTGTCGCCGGCGAATCCGGTGAGCCGACGACCGTTGAACCGGAAGTCGAGGCTCCTGCCGCGGTCGATGCGACCGCCTTCGGCGAGCCGGTTGACCTGGCTCACCGATCCACCTCCGGCCCTTTCTCGCCCATCTTGTAGACCCCGTGGAAGCGGTAGCTCACGGTGTCGCGCACGGCGTTGAACCAGCGCCGGCAGCCGGCGGCGTGACACCACTGCTCGCGGTGCAGACCCTTGGGATTGGAACGAAAGAACAGGTAGTCGCCCCAGTCCTCGTCCGAGAGGCTGTCCGGCTCGGCCGGGCGCGCGATATGCGCCTCGCCGCCGTACGTGAACTCCGATTCGTCGCGCGGCCCGCACCAGGGACATTCGATCTTCAGCATGGGATCACCGTCAGTGGGCGACGCCGGCGGCGCCGTGCTCGTCGATCAGCGCGCCGGTGTGGAAGCGTTCGAGGGTGAACGCGGCGTTGAGATCGTGCGGCGTATCCCGGGCGATGGTATGGGCGAACACCCAGCCCGATCCCGGCGTCGCCTTGAAGCCGCCGGTGCCCCAGCCGCAGTTGAAGTACAGGCCCTTCACCGGCGTCTTGCCGATGATCGGGCAGGCGTCCGGACAGGTGTCGACGATGCCGCCCCACTGGCGCATCATCCGCACCCGGCTGAATATCGGGAACAGCGCGACGATGGCCGCCACGTTGCCCTCGATGGTGCGGAAACTGCCGCGCTGACCGTAGCCCGTGTAGCTGTCGATGCCGGCACCGATGACCAGTTCGCCCTTGTCCGACTGGCTGATGTAGCCGTGCACGGCGTTGGACATGACCACCGTGTGCAGCACCGGCTTGATGGGCTCGGAAACGAAGGCCTGCAGCGGGTGGCTCTCCAGCGGCAGGCGAAAGCCCGCCATCTCGGCAAGCACGCCGGCATGCCCCGCCACCACCACGCCCACCTTCGGCGCGAGGATGGTGCCGCGGTTCGTTTCGACACCCCTGACCCTGCCGTCTTCACGCAGGATTCCCGTGACCTCGCAGTTCTGGATGATGTCGACACCGAGGCGGTCGGCGGCGCGGGCGAAGCCCCACGCCACCGCGTCGTGACGGGCGACGCCCCCGCGCGGCTGGAACGAGGCGCCGAGCACCGGGTAGCGGGTATCGGGCGAGGTGTCCATGATCGGCACGCGTCGCTTGATCTCCTCGGGAGCCAGGAACTCGGCGTCGATGCCGTTCAAACGGTTGGCGTTGCATCGCCGCGAGATGTCGCGCAGGTCCTGCAGCGTGTGGCCGAGGTTCATCACCCCGCGCTGGCTGAACATGACGTTGTAGTTGATCTCCTGCGACAGCCCTTCCCACAGCTTGAGGGACTTCTCGTACAACAGGGCAGCTTCGTCCCAAAGGTAGTTGGAGCGAACGATGGTGGTGTTGCGCCCGGTATTGCCGCCGCCAAGCCAGCCCTTCTCCAGCACGGCGATGCGGCCCACGCTGTACTCGCGGGCGAGGTAGTAGGCGGTGGCCAGGCCGTGACCACCGCCGCCGACGATGATCACGTCGTACTCGCGCGACGGCTCGGGGCTGCGCCAGGCGCGCTCCCAGTTCTCGTGGAAGCTGAGCGCGTTGCGCGCCAGGCTGAATATGGAGTACCTGCTCATCGCCAACCCGTCGTCGCCAGGCCTCGCCGCGTGCCGACCGTTACCGCGTCAGCCGCTGTACACGGGATGGCGCGCGCACAGCGCCGTGACCTCTTCGCGCACCCGCTCGATGGTGCCCTCGTTGCCGATGTCGTCGAGGATGTCGCAGATCCATCCGGCAACCTGGCGCATCTCCTGTTCGCGAAAGCCGCGCGTGGTGGCCGCCGGCGAGCCGATGCGAAGTCCGCTGGTGACGAACGGCGAGCGCGGATCGCCCGGCACCGCGTTCTTGTTGACGGTGATGTGGGCACGCCCGAGGGCGGCGTCGGCGTCCTTGCCGGTGATGTCCTTGTCGATGAGATCGAGCAGGAACATGTGATCGTCGGTGCCGCCGGAAACCACCTTGTAGCCGCGCCGTCCGAACTCCTCGGCCATCGCCCGCGCATTGGCCACCACCTGCTCCTGGTACTGCCGGAACGAGGGCTCCATGGCCTCCTTGAAGGCCACCGCCTTGGCCGCGATGACGTGCATCAGCGGGCCGCCCTGCATGCCCGGGAACACCATCGCGCCGAGCTTCTTCTCGATCTCTGGGTTGGCGCGGGCGAGGATAAGCCCGCCGCGCGGCCCGCGCAGGGTCTTGTGGGTGGTGCTGGTCACAACGTCGGCGACGGGCACCGGGTTGGGATAAAGCCCGGCGGCTACCAGGCCCGCGACGTGGGCCATGTCCACTACCAGCCAGGCGCCGGCGGCGTCGGCGGCGGCACGGAACTTCTGCCAGTCCATGACTCGCGCATAGGCCGAGAACCCGGCGATGATCATTTTCGGCTTGTGCTCGAGCGCCAGCGCCATCAGCTGGTCGTAGTCCACCTCGCCACTGGCCTCGTCGATGCCGTACTGCACGGCGTGGTACAGCCGGCCGGAGAAGTTGACCTTGGCGCCGTGGGTCAGATGTCCGCCGTGGGCCAGGCTCATGCCGAGCACGGTGTCGTGGGGTTCGAGCAGGGCCATGTACACCGCCGCGTTGGCCTGCGAACCGGAATGGGGCTGGACGTTGGCGTAATCGGCGCCGAACAGCTTGCAGGCGCGCTCGATGGCGAGCGACTCGGCCACGTCGACGAATTCGCAGCCGCCGTAGTAACGCTTGCCGGGATAGCCCTCCGCGTACTTGTTCGTCAGCACCGATCCTTGCGCCGCCAGCACCATCGGACTGGCGTAGTTCTCCGAGGCGATCAGCTCGATGTGCTCCTCCTGGCGCCGCCGCTCGGCGGACATTGCGGACCACAGTTCGGGATCGAAATCCTCGATCGTCAGCGATGCATCAAACATTCATGCGCTCCGGTTGCGCGGCGGCCGAAAAAACCGGCATAGCCTATGATGGTGAAAAGGGGTGAACGCATCACCGAACGACGCTGAGTTGTCGTGCGGCGACGAACGGCGCGAGCTTATCATTGCGCGGCCGTCCCCTGGCGCGTGCACTTGTCGACCACCAGCAGCAACTGTTCAGGAGTGAAGTTGTCGAGCTGTCCGCACCACTCCTGCTGCACCGCCCCGAGCCGGCGGATGCGGATGTTCTCGAAAGTGGACGGCAATGCACCCAGCGCCTGCTGGACCTCGATCAGGTCGGCAAACGAACCCACCATGAGGTTGTACACGAGTCCGGCCTCGTTTCGCGACGAGAATGCGTAGGGCACCGCTCCGGATGCCAGGCGCGCGGCTGCGCGCGAGACGTCGTCCAGGGCCGCATCGCGCATCACCTCGATCGCGAACGCGTCGGCCGACTGGCTGTAGAGCCAGCCGAGGTCATCAAGGCGCGGCGACGCGGCGGTCGCCTCGGGCGCGGTCGTCTCCACGGCCTGCGCAATCGCTGCGGCTTCGACCGTTTCGGCGGGCTCGACGATCTCACCGATTTCGGCAAGACCAGCCTCGGGGGGCTCGGCAGCTTCCGGAGATTCGGCGCTCTCGACAGTTTCTACGACTTCCGTTCCCTCGCTCGCCTTCGGTGCGGTGGCCTCGACTATCCCGGTGGGCTCCGGAGCTTCAATGGCTTCGCCGGGTCCGGCATCCTCGGTGGTTTCGCCGGCCTCGGGAGCACCAGACTCGGAGACCTCCGTAGCTTCCGTAGCTTCCGTAGCTTCCGTAGCTTCCGTAGCCTCCGTAGCCTCCGTAGCCTCCGTAGCCTCCG